>PLAH01000064.1 GCA_003134045.1 Gammaproteobacteria bacterium | reverse complement strand
CGAAATGCGCAGGGAAATGCGCGATGATCGCGTCGGCCTGCTGCTGTTTGCTGCCGATCCACTTGAGCAGCTGCGAGCGAAACGGGGCTGGCGCGGACATTCGATCAGAGGTCGCGAGACGCGTCGTTCTGCCGCGAGATCTTGGCGATGCACAGCGCGAACAGCCCGTTCAGTTTGGTGATCTCGAGTTTGTGATAGGCCCGCCGCCGCAGTGTCNNCGATCGATTCCAGCAGCGCTTCGAGATATGCCCGCGATTCCGGCTCGGAACCGCTTTCCGATGCTTTGCCGCTCAGCGCGATATGCTTGGCCGTGCAGGTCACCAGCAAGGCGGCGAGTTCCGACAGCACATCGACGTCGTGCGAATCGAAGGCGCCCGAGGCCACGTCGCGATACACGTTGAAGGTGAACCAACGGCCATTGACGGCGCGCACCAGCGAGATCCGCTCCAATAGATTGAAGTGCCGGTAGAGGCGGTCCCGGTACTTCGGGTCGCGGATGTCAGAGGCGATTTGACGAAACATCATGACATCCTCCTCGTCCGAGCGGCCGCCGATGCGCTGGGTCGCGGGGTCGTGACGGTAGAACAGCGAGCGCTCGTACAATTGGGCCGCCAACAGCGCCGTGGGCGCACCCGCCTTGCTCGCCGCATCCAGGAAATGCGGCGTGAGTTCGTGATCCAGGCTGAAAAACGACACATGATCGACCGCCAGCTGGGTATTCAGGTACGCCAGGGCGCTCTGGGCGAATGGGGGCTCGCCGATGGCCATGACGAAGCGGATCAGCGGCAGATCGCTCACCTAAATCTGTCCACTATCGGGAGGACAGACGGGGGTGCGGCGTAACTTTAAGATTTCGTCCATAGCGTTCCTGCTTCAATCCAGCCCAAGCTTAGGGGATCTCGATGAGTTTGCTGCAATCTTCGTTACTGCGGGTTTCACAGCGCGCCATGCGGCAGATGGCCGATCGCGACACGCCGTTCATCGAGGACGAATGGTATGTGGTGGGCTTCGGTGCGGAAATCGGCCGCTCGCTCCTCAAGCGCATGGTCCTGGGGCGCCGCCTGGTGCTGTTCCGGACCGCCGCGGGTGAGCCGGTCGCCCTGGACGATCGTTGCGCCCACCGGTCCTATCCCTTGTCGGCCGGCAGACTCGACGGCGATACCGTCGTCTGCGGTTATCACGGCATGCGCTTCGACAAAGCGGGCGATTGCATCGAAGTGCCGTCCCAGGCGACCTGTCCCAAAGGCATCGGCGTACGCAAGTATCCGTTGGTCGAGCGAGGCCCCTTCGTCTGGGGGTGGTTCGGCGCGGAATCTCGAGCCGATGCGAGCCGAATTCCGGCCACGCCATGGCTCGAGGGCGGGCAATGGGCCTCCTCCCAGGATTATTTCCACCTGCCGGGCAATTACGTCAGCTTGCACGAGAATCTGCTCGATCTGACCCATCTGACCTTCGTCCACGCCGGCACTTTCGGCACGCCGGACTATGCGCGCGCGCCCTATGAGGTCGAGTCGTCCGAGGGCCGTTACCGCATCACCCGCAGCGTATCGCCCACTCGCCTGCCGCCGGTATGGGGGAAGCCCACGGGCCTGGAACACGATCACGCGGCGCGTATTGCCAAGTCGGAGTTCGTGGCGCCGGGGCTGCATGTGGTCAGCGTGCAATTCCACGACGCCGCCCTGCCGCCGGAAGGCCGGCCGCGGTTCGAAATCCGAACCTGTCACTTGCCCACGCCGGAGACGCATGGCAGCACGCACTACTTCATCGTGAACAGCCGGGATTTCGCATTGGACGATTCGGGCATGACGGAGTTCATGCGCGGACAGCTGATGGCGGCGTTCCGCGAGGATGTCGAGGCGTTGACTCGGCTGGAGGAAATCCTGGCCGACGGCGATCCGGAGCGCTACGAGATGTCCATTGCATCGGATGCGCCGGCCGTGGCCATGCGGCGCTACTTGCTGAAGCGGGCGACGATTCGAGAAGACGCTCAGGTGTCGATGAGGCCGTGACGAATCGCGATCAGCGTCAATTCGGATTGGTTGACCACGGCGAGTTTCTGTTTGATGTTGTAGAGATGCGTACCCACGGTCGATGCCGAGAGCTTGAGGTCCTGGGCAATGCGCTGCACTGTCGCGCCGCCGGCGAGCCGCACGAACACGTCGAATTCGCGTTCGGAGAGCTGCTCGACCGGCGATTTGGTGGCGCCGTCGAATTCGGCAAGCGCCAGCTTCTGGGCGAGCGCCGGATCGATGTAGCGGCGTCCCGCGGCGATCGCGACCACCGCCTCGAGCAAGGTTTCCGGGGCGCTGCGCTTCGACAGAAATCCAAGCGCGCCTTCCTGCAGCGTACGGCGCGCGCGCATCAGATCGTCGTGCGCCGAGAGCGCCAGTACTTTTGCCTGCGGCTGCCGTGCGCGGATGCGCCGCAATGCTTCGAGGCCGCCCATGCCGGGCATGGCGAGATCCATGACGACCACATCGGGGGCCAGATCGAGGAACAGCTGGCAGGCGGCTTCTCCCGATTCGGCTTCCGCGACGACGGTGATATCCGCATTGGATTGCAGCAAGAGCCGAAAGCCCATGCGCACGACGGCGTGATCGTCGACCAGCAACACGCGAATCACGCGGAGACCGCCAGCAACGGGATGTCCGCCGTCAGGCGAGCGCCACCCGCGGCGCCGTTGCCGATGCTCAAGGTGCCGCCGAGCTGAGTGACGCGTTCCGTCAACCCGCGCAGACCGAAATGACCGGGCTTCGACCAATCCTCCGGAAGGCCGGCGCCGTCGTCCGCCACCGTCACCCGGATGCCCCCGGGCTCGCTGCGCACTTCCACGTCCACCCGCGACGGGTTGGCGTGACGCAGGGCGTTGATGACGCCCTCCTGCACGACCCGATAGATGGCCAGTGTGATGCTGGGACTCAAGTCGGGCGGCAGGTCGTGATGCAGCGTGACCGCGACGGCGGTGTGGCGCCGTTGCCAATCCCGCGCCAGGTTCTCGAGCGTGGCGGTGAGTCCCAGGGTATCCAAGGACAGCGGCGCCAGCCGGGGTATCAGTCCGTGCATGGCATCGTAGAGGCGCGCGGCCTCATCGGAAATCAACCGCGCCACCTCACCGGTTGCCGCATCGCGCGTGCCGCCCTGCGTTGCGATTGCCAGCGCCAGGCTGCGAATGGCGGTGACCGATTGTCCGAATTCGTCGTGCAGCTCATGCGCGATCAGACGCCGTTCTTCTTCCACGCGCTGGTCGGCCAGCGACGCCATCTCGCGGCGTTCTTCCAGGCGTGCCTCCGCGTCGCGTGCGTGACGCTCGGCTTGCACCTTGTCCTCCACGGCCTGCGCCATGCGGTTGAACGCACTGCCGATGGTGCTCGCCTCGTGCCCGGCCAGGGGCGGCAATCGATAGGTCAATTCGCCCTGCTGGATGCGCTCGAGTCCGTCGGCAATGATGGGAAACGGCTTCAGTGCGCGCGCGATGCTCCAGAAAGCGAGTGCATTGACGACGATCAGCATGCCGACTCCCAGGCTCGCCAGGCGCGTTATGTCATCCCAGGCGTCGAGTACCGAGCGCGAGGGCTGCGCTTCGATCACCAGCCGCACGCCGCCGCGCAGCGGAAATATCACCTTGGGCACCTGCGGCGCCAATAAATGCGCGAACCAGACCGGTGCCTCGCGCCCGGATTTGTAGGTCGCCTGGGGCGACCGATACAGGAGCTCACCCGCCGGCGACCACAGGGTCACTTCATTGGCGCGCACCCGACCCAGCTGCTGCAGAAACTGCAGTACCAGGTTAGGTCCCCCGACCGTCGAATACACGGACGCCAGCTGACCCAGCAATTGCGAAGCCACCCGGTTCGCGGCCTCGATTTCCTCGCGGACGGAGGCGCGAGTACTCTGGATCTCCGCGACGATCAACACGGCCACGAAAGCGGCGCTGAGGCCGGTCACCACGAGATTCAAGCGGGTCCGCAGTCTCATTTGTCTCCCATGGTACCAGCACCCGGCCCCGTAGCCGCCTCATGAAAATCATGAGGCCAGTTTAATGATGCTGTTGATTCCACCCGGGGCGAAGCGGCGGAGTATGAGTCTCTCAATCGATAAACCCTCAACACCTTAGGAGATGCATTATGAAATGGGAAACCCCGCAAGCGATCGATCTTCGGTTCGGCATGGAAATCACGATGTACATCGCGAACCGCTAGAAGCCGGGACGGCCGCCCGTGCCTCGGGTGCGGGCGGCGTCCATTCGACGTGAAAATTCGTGTACTGGGGTCTGCCGCGGGCGGTGGCTTTCCTCAATGGAATTGCAACTGTCCGAATTGCGCGGGACTGCGCGCGGGAACCTTAAATGCACGGGCGCGCACCCAGTCCTCGCTGGCCGTCACCGGCAACGCCACCGCCGCCGTATTGGTGAACGCCTCGCCGGACATTCTGACCCAGCTGCAGGCGACGCCCGACTTGCAGCCCAATCGCTCCATGCGCGACACGGCCATCGCCGGCATCGTTCTGGTCGACGGACAGGTGGACCACACCACGGGGTTGTACATGCTGCGCGAATCGCCGCGGCCCTGGCCCATCTGGTGCACCGACAGCACGCACGCCGACCTGACGCGCGGCAACCCGGTTCTGGGGGTGCTCGAGCACTTTTGCGGCGTGGACCGGCGCCGCATCGAATTGGACCGGGACTTCACCGTCGATGCGGTGGAGGGCGTCACGTGGCGGGCACTGCCGGTGGCGAGCAAACCGGCACCGTATTCGCCGAATCGCGAGGCGCCGATCCCCGGCGACAATCTGGCGCTCGTCATCACGGATGACGCGCGCGGCCGCAGCGCCGTGTACGCACCGGGCCTCGGCGCCATCGATGAGGATTTATGGGACGCGATGCAGGCCGCCTCCTGCGTGCTGGTGGATGGGACCTTCTGGACCGACGATGAAATGATTCGCCTGGGCGTCTCGCGCAAGCGCGCGCGCGACATCGGCCACCTGCCGCAGAGCGGCGCGGACGGCATGCTGCACTGGCTGGGGCGCCTGCCGGCCGAGACCCGCAAAATCCTGATTCACATCAACAACACCAATCCCATTCTGAACGAGTCGTCCGCCGAGTTCGCAGATCTGTCAGCCCAAGGCGTCGAAGTCGCGCGGGATGGCATGGAGATTTTTCTGTGACCTGGAGCCGAAGTGTGACCTGGAGCCGAAGCGAATTCGAGGCGCAGCTGCGCAAGCAGGGCAGCGCCTACCACATCCATCATCCCTACAACGTGCTCCTGAATTCCGGCGCGGCAACCCGGGAACAGATTCAAGGCTGGGTGGCGAATCGTTATTACTATCAGATCAGCATCCCGATCAAGGATGCGGCCGTGCTCGCCAACTGCCCGGATCGCGCGGTGCGCCGCAATTGGGTGCAGCGCATTCTCGATCACGACGGATATGGAGAGGATCCGGGCGGCATCGATTCCTGGCTGCGTCTGGCCGAGGCGGTGGGCCTCGAGCGCGGCGCGGTTGAGAGCCTGGGGCAGGTGCTGCCGGGCGTGAGATTCGCCGTCGATGCCTATGTGAATTTTGCGCGCCGGGCACCGTGGCAGGAGGCCATCTGTTCGTCGCTGACCGAGATGTTCGCGCCCGAGATTCACAAACAGCGGCTGGCCAATTGGCCCGAACACTACCCGTGGATCGATTCGGCCGGATTGCATTACTTCCAGAGCCGGGTGAGCCTGGCGCGGCGCGACGTGGAGTTCGGGCTGGCCTTTACGCTGGATCACTTCGATACCCGTCCGCTGCAGGAACGGGCCATCGAGATCCTCAAGTTCAAGCTGGATGTGCTGTGGCAGATGAGCGATGCCATGGCGCTGCGCTACAAGGTACCGACGTGAGGGCAGGGGCGCCGACATGAGCCCGCTCGACGCGGCGTCCCGGCCGGCGGTGGAGCGGCGCTTCCGTCTGCAGTGGGAGCCTGCGCAAAGCGCGCACGTGCTGCTGTACCCCGAAGGCATGGTGAAGCTCAACACCAGTGCCGGCGAGATCTTGAAGCGCTGCGACGGCCGGGCCAGCGTCGCCGAGATCACGGCCGATCTCGAGAAGTCGTTCGAGACCACGGGGTTGGGCGGCGAGGTCATGGCATTCCTCGCGATGGCGGTGGAGAAGCACTGGGTGGTGATTCAGCCATGAGCGCGGTCATCGATCGACCAGGACCGCCGCTCTGGCTGCTGTTGGAGTTGACGTATCGGTGCCCCCTGCACTGCGCGTTCTGCTACAACCCGACGGACTTTGCCCGGACCGGTCCGGAGCTCGGGACGCACGAATGGCTGCGGGTGCTCGGCGAAGCCCGGGCTTTGGGGGCCGTGCAGCTGGGCCTGTCCGGGGGCGAGCCCTTGGCTCGCGACGATCTGGAGGTCATCGTCGCGGAGGCGCATCGGCTGGGTTTCTACATCAACCTCATCACCTCCGGCGTGGGGCTCACCGAGGCGAGGATCGCCGCGCTGAAAGCCGCCGGCCTCGATCACATCCAATTGTCGTTCCAGGATAGCTCGCAGAAAATGAACGATTTCCTGAGCAGCACGCGCACCTTCGAGCTGAAGTCCAGGGTCGCCGCGCTCATCAAGAAATACGACTATCCGATGGTGCTCAACGTGGTGCTGCACCGGCTCAATATCGACCACGTGGAGGAAATTCTGCAGATGGCCGACCGCTTGGGCGCCGAATACGTGGAACTCGCGAACACCCAATACTATGGGTGGGCGTGGCACAACCGCGAGCAGCTCATGCCGAGCCGCGCGCAGGTGGAGCGAGCCTACGCCACCACGGAGCGTTTCCGCGAGCGGTCAGGCCGCCCCATGCAGATCTACTTCGTCGTCCCGGATTATTTCGAGCGGCGCCCGAAACCGTGCATGAACGGATTGGGGTCGATCTTTCTCACCGTCACGCCGGACGGTACGGCGCTGCCCTGCCACGCGGCGCGCATGCTGCCCGGGCTCGATTTTCCCAATGTGCGCAACGCAAGCGTGGAGCATGTCTGGTTCGAGTCCTTAGGGTTCAACCACTTTCGCGGCGACTCGTGGATGAAAGAACCCTGCCGCAGCTGTCCGGAGAAGGCCCGCGATTTCGGCGGCTGCCGCTGCCAGGCCTACCTCATGACCGGCGATGCGGCGAACGCCGATCCGGTGTGCGACTTGTCGCCGCACCATCACCTGGTCACCGAGGCGGTGGCGCTGGCGGACGCACCGCGTGCGGTCGAGACGGCCGTGCCGGGCGAAAGGGTTGCCGGGGTGGAGAGGCCAACGACTGAGAGGCCGGCCGTGGTCGAGAAGCCACTGGTGTTCCGGTCGCCGGCAAATTCAGCGCGACTGTTCCCTTAAGAGCAAGCGCGGCGCCGTGGGCGTGCGGAGACCACGAGAACACTCCTGCGGTGGTGGGCCCGGACGGGCTGGCCGGGCAACGAGCAGCCTTTAGGCCGCCGCTCGTTGCTCGGGTGCGTCCTCCAGCGCGCGCGCCAGAACATCGTCGATCTTCTCCGCCCAGACGAACTCCAGGCGCGCGCGGACGCTTTCCGGGATGTCTTCCAGATCGCGGCGATTGCGGGCCGGCAGGATGACGGTGCGAATCCCGGCGCGCGCGGCGGCCACGCACTTCTCCTTGATGCCGCCCACCGGCAACACCACGCCGCGCAAACTGATCTCGCCCGTCATGGCGACGTCGGCACGCACCGTGCGCTGCGTCAGGAGCGAGGCGAGCGAGGTCGCCATGGCGACGCCCGCGCTGGGCCCGTCCTTCGGGATGGCGCCCGCCGGAACGTGAATGTGCAGGTCCGCGTTGTCCAGCATCGCCGGATCGATTCCGAGCCGGTCGGCCTGGGATTTGATCAAGGTGACCGCGGCCTGCGCGCTCTCCTTCATGACATCGCCCAGCTGGCCGGTGAGAATGAGCTTTCCCGAGCCCTTCACCCGGCTCGATTCGATGAACAGAATGTCGCCGCCGGCAGGCGTCCAGGCGAGACCGGTCGCCACGCCGGGGACGCTGGTGCGCAGGGCCACATCGTTCTCGAAACGCGCCGCGCCCAGGATCTGCGTGACTTCTTCGGTGTCGATGGCGACGCTGGTCGCGCGCCCCGATGCGATGGTCACCGCGGCATTGCGCAGCAACGCGCCGATCTGCCGTTCCAAACCGCGGACTCCTGCCTCGCGGGTGTAGTCGACGATCAGTTTGCGCAGCGCCTCCTCGGAGACCTGCACCTGGTCCGCGGACAAGCCGTTCGCCTCCAGCTGACGCTTCAGCAGGTAGCGGCGTGCGATCTGCAGTTTCTCCTCTTCCGTGTAACCGGTGAGTTCGATGATTTCCATGCGATCGCGCAGCGGCCCGGGAATGGAATCCAGGACGTTGGCGGTGCCGATGAACAGCACCTTCGACAGGTCGAACGGCACGCCGAGATAATTGTCTCGAAACGTGTTGTTCTGTTCGGGATCGAGCACTTCGAGCAGTGCCGAAAACGGATCGCCCTGATGACTCGCGGACAGCTTGTCCACCTCATCGAGCATGAGCACGGGATTGCGCCGCCCCGCCTTGCGCATGGCCTGGGCGATGTTGCCGGGCAGCGAACCGATGTAGGTGCGCCGGTGGCCGCGAATCTCCGCCTCGTCGTGCACGCCGCCGAGACTCACGCGGCGGAATTCGAGTCCCAGCGCCTTCGCGATGCTCTGTCCCAGCGAGGTCTTGCCCACACCCGGCGGTCCCACGAAGCAGAGGATGGGACTGCGGCCCTGCGGGTTCAATTTGCGCACGGCGAGGAATTCGAGAATGCGCCGCTTGACCTTCTCGAGGCCGTAGTGATCCTCGTCGAGAATGGCGCGCGCCCGCTCGATATCCAGCTGTTCGGCATCGGTCTTCGACCAGGGCATGGCGATCAGCCAATCGAGATACGTGCGCGTCATGGAGTACTCGGCGGCGCCTTCCGGCATGCGCTCGAGCCGCGCGAGTTCCCGCAACGCCTGTTCCTCCGCCTCCGGCGGCATGGCGGCATCCTTGATGGCCTTCTTGAGGTCCTCGAGCTCGGCGCCCGAGCGATCGGTCTCGCCGAGTTCCTTCTGAATCTGGCGCAGCCGTTCGCGCAATACGGCTTCCTTCTGCCGTTCATCGAACGCTTCGCGCGTGCGCTCATCGATCTGCCGCGACACCTTCAGCACTTCGATGCGTCGATTGAGCAGCGTCAAAATACGGTCCAGCCGGGTCCGCAAATCGAACGTCGCCAGGATGTCCTGTTTGTCCGCAGTCTTCAGGTCCATGAAACTCGCGACCACATCCGCGAGCGATGGAATCGATTCGATGGCACGAATCGCATTCGCGAGTTCCGCCGGCGCCTGGGGGAGCAATTGCAGCGCTTCCATTGCCTTCTCGCGCAAATTCAGTCCGCGCGCTTCGACTTCGCGGTCGAGCGTGACGGCTTCCTTGTACGGCTCGATGCGCGCGACGTAGAAAGGATCGCGGCTCACGTAGTCGAGAACGGTGAAGCGCTGTTCGCCCTGGCAGATCAGGTGATGCGTGCCATCGGCCGCCGTCACGAATCGAACGACGGACGCCACGGTGCCCACTTGATGCAGGCCGTCGGTGTCCGGATCCTCGACCGTGGCGTCCTTCTGCACCAAAAGTCCCACGCGGCGCTGGGTGCGCACGGCTTCCTGGGCCGCCGCGAGGGCGTGTTTGCCGCCGATGGCGATGGGCAGCACCACGCCGGGAAACACCACGGTATCGCGCACCGGCAGGATGATGAGTACGTCTTCCGGCAAGGTATTGCTGGTTGATGGGGCATCGTTGGTAGTCATAGAGTCGATCCTGTCAGGCGCAAGAACAAATAGCCGTTTTCCAACCGGTGCTCGCGCAGCACGTAACGCCCGGACGGCAGATCGATGCGGCGTCGCATCCGGCCATAAGGAATTTCCAGCCGCACCACGTTCACGCCGGCGGCGAAGCTGGGGGGAGGAACGGTGGCCTCGATCAGCAGGCCGGTCGAGACGATCTGCACCACGACATCGTCCGCACGAGCGCCCGGCAGGGCAACCTCCACTTGCCAATCGCTGCCGAGGGAGAAGATATTGACCGGCGGTTCCCACGCCGGCGCGGCCGACGGCACGGCGATCAGGTCGAACAGGCGACGATGACGGCGCTCGGCCTCGTCGAGGAGAGCACACGCTTCCGCCCAAATCCAAGAGTTCCTACGCTGAGCACCCATAAGTTCCCACTTCCCGGTTTTTACTTCTGAACGGGTAGAGCATGTGGGCGATTGGCCCCAACTTCAAGGTTCAGCGGGGCGGCGCGGCGACCATCCGGACCGTGTAGCCGCCGGATTTCTCATCGGCGCGCAAGGTCAATAAACCGCGCTTTTGAGCGTCCGCCAGCAAGTCGTTGAACGAGCGAAAGCCGTACGCGCGCTCGCTGAAGCCCGGATGCCGGCGTTTGATGGCTTGTTTGATCATCGAGCCCCAGATGGGTTCATTCTCGCCGCGTTCCTCGGTCACGGCCTCGAGGGTTTCGACCACGAGATCGAACGCGTCGCCCAAGTCCGGGCCCTTGTTCTCGGCGGCGGGGTTCTCCGCGATGGGGGTCTCGGCGAGGGGGCTCTCGGTGCTCGCGGCGGCGGAGCGCGGCGCCGCCACCGTTTTGCGACGGCGCACCTTGGACGGTTCCTTGCGCACCAGGTCGTCGTAATAGATGAACTCGTCGCAATTGTTGAGGAACAGGTCCGAGGTCGAGTTCTTGACGCCCACGCCGATGACGGTCTTGGCGTTTTCCCGCAGTTTGCTCACCAGGGGCGAGAAATCCGAATCGCCGCTCAAGATGACGAAGGTGTCGACATGGCCCTTGGTGTAGCACAGGTCCAGCGCATCGACGACCATGCGAATATCCGCGGAGTTCTTGCCGGACTGCCGCACGTGCGGAATCTCGATGAGTTCGAATGCCGCCTCGTGCAGGCCGCGTTTGAAGTCCTTGTACCGGTCGAAATCGCAGTATGCCTTCTTGACGACGATATGGCCCTTGAGCAGCAGCCGCTCCAGGACTCTTTGAATATCGAAGCTCGGATACTTGGCATCGCGGGCGCCGAGTGCGATGTTCTCCAGATCGAGAAATACCGCCATGGTAGCGTCCGAGTTGCGGGAGGTTCTGTCGGCCATGGCGGTAGTCTACGCCTTGCCGGCGGAGGTGCCGAGATACTAAAACCAGTTGTAGTTGAAGCTCACGCTCACGCGTTCGCCGGCGGCCGGGTTGGGCACGACTTCATGGCGCAACCAGCTTTCGAACAACACCACTTGGCCGGGGACGGCCGGCAGGGTTATCCAGGGTTTGTTCTCAGGGCGCGCCTCGCGCTTGCGCGGCGGCGCCGCCATGAAACGGTCCAGGCGCGGATCCTCGAATTTGATGCCGGGGCTGCCGCGGGGCACGCGCACGTAATAAGTGCCGCTCAACGTCGACAACGGGTGCAGATGTAGACCATGCACCACTTGGCGCGCCATGATGTTGACCCAGCAATCGGTCATGGCGAGTTCCTTGCCTTCCATGTCCCATTCCACCGTCGTTGCAAACGCCTTGATGTGCCGGCTCAAGCGGCGCCGTAGAAGTTCGAAGGTCGGCGACATGCGCTGCAACTGGTGAACGGAACCATAGGATGTATAGCCGCCGGGATAATTCGCGGCCGACCAGCGGCGCCCGGCGGCATCGTCCTCGCGCAATTGCAAGGCTTCGGCCAGCAGCCGCCGGTTCAGTTCGCGGGACCCGGCTCGTTCGAGGGCGGCCGTGTAGACGTAGGTGGGGAAGAGCGCATGCGTGGCCATCCCCGCGAGATTAGCAGGGAAGAACGAGTGCGTGGCCATGTCCGCAAGACTCGCGGACGGGCGGGGCGGTCAGAACCAATCGCGAACGCCGCCCTGTTTGGCGCCGATCGTGGCGCCGGCGATGAAGGCGACCGTACCTGCGACCAGCGCGCCGGTTACCACGGCCAGCCACGGATAGTCTCGGACATAGTCATCGATGGAATTGGCGATATCGCGAAGCTGTACCGAGGCATCGTCGGCGCGTTGCGCAATGGCACGGCGGGCGTCGGCGACCGCCTCGTCGACTCGATCGCGCAGCTTCTGAATGTCGGGATCGTGCGCGTCCGCGAGCTTGGTGAGCAGTTCCTCCGCGTCGTCGATCAGCTGATCCAGTTTTTCGGCTTTATCCACCATCATTCCTCCCGTTCTGGTTGGTCGCATGCAGCGATGTCACGCCCACATATTCATTGAGTCCATAGGGTCCACTCTCCCTCGAGGCTCACGGTGAAGCGGCGCTGCCCGCCGGCGCGCGCGCGTCGCTTGCGCCGTAGTACACGCCGGCGCGCGGGAATCCCAGCGCCTTCGCCAGGGCCGCGTCGGCCGGTGCGACGCCCACGGCTTCCGCGGCATTGCCTGCGCCCCAGACCTCCAACGGTACGACATGGTATCCCATGCGCGTGAGCGCCGCGGTCGTGTCGGCGGACAGCGCGTAGGGCTCGCCCGCCACGGTGTCGGGCAGCCATTGATGATGGATCCGCGGTGCGTCGACGGCTTCCTGCAGCGTCATGCCATGGTCGATCACGTTGACGATGATCTCGAGGACGGTGGTGATGATGCGCGAGCCGCCGGGCGTGCCCACGACCAGGACGGGTTTGCCGTCCTTCAGCACGATGGTCGGGCTCATGGAACTCAATGGGCGCTTGCCGGGGGCGATGGCATTGGCCTTTCCTTGGACCAGGCCAAACAGATTGGGAACGCCGGGCTTCGCGGTGAAATCGTCCATCTCATCGTTCAGAAAGAAACCGGTGGACCCGGCGATGACCTTGGCGCCGAAATCGTCGTTGATGGTGTAAGTCGCCGAGACGGCATTGCCCCACCGGTCGACGATGGAATAGTGCGTGGTGGTGGCGTTTTCGGGTGCGCCGTCGCCACCGCTCAACGCGGCCGACGGCGTGGCGCGGCGTGCCGGGATGCGCGCGCGAATGGCGCGCGCGTTGGCGTCGGAGACCAGCCGATCGACGGGATTGCGGACGAATGCCGGGTCCCCCAGGTAACGGCTGCGGTCGCGATACCCGTAGCGCATGGCCTCGACCATGTAGTGTACGGATTCGCTCGAATGAAACCCCAGGGCGTGCAGCGGATAGCCCTCGAGGATGCGCAGCATTTCGCACAGAATGACGCCGCCGGAACTCGGCGGGGGTGCGGAGAGGATGGTATATCCGCGATAGGCGCAGCTCACCGGCGCGCTCTCGGTGACCGTGTACTGTGCGAAATCCGCCGTGCTCAGCAGGCCGCCGTGCGCCTGGCTCTCGGCCACCAGGGCGTCGGCGATGGCGCCGTGGTAGAACGCCGCGGCGCCGCCGTCGCTGATGGCGCGCAGGGTGGCGCCCAGTTGGGATTGGATCAAACGATCGCCGGGTTGGAACGGTGCGCCGTGGTTCAAGAAAATGGCGCCGACATTGGGCTGCGCGCGGAACGCGGCGGTGCCGACCTCGAGGACGTCGGTATCGCCGCGGGTCAGCACGAAGCCGTGTTCGGCCAGCTCGATGGCCGGCGCCAGCAAGGCGGCGCGGGGCTGCGTACCGTACTTTTCGCGGGCGGTTTCCAGGCCCAGCACCGTGCCGGGTACGCCCACCGCCAGGTAGCCGTCGAGGCTCAGTGCGCCGATGGGCTTGCCCTGGGCATCGAGATACATGTCCGGTGTCGCCGCCTGCGGGGCCTTCTCGCGAAAATTGATGAATACATCGCTGCCCGCGGCAAGATGAATGGTCATGAATCCGCCGCCGCCGAGATTCCCGCAACAGGGATGCGTGACGGCGAGCGCGTAGCCGACCGCGACCGCCGCGTCGACCGCGTTGCCGCCGCCCCGCAGAATCGACGCGCCCACTGCCGAGG
This sequence comes from Gammaproteobacteria bacterium, assembly GCA_003134045.1. Classification (GTDB taxonomy): domain Bacteria; phylum Pseudomonadota; class Gammaproteobacteria; order Steroidobacterales; family Steroidobacteraceae; genus Bog-1198. Next base: position 57,812 of record PLAH01000064.1, on the reverse strand, counting down.
CCAGATGCTGCGCGCTGACGACCATGCCATCGGTGGATTCCAGCGCCGCCGGCGCCGCCGCCCGCGCGCCGGCGCAGAGGCTCGCCGCCGCGGCCAGGGTGTGAGCGAGCAATGCAATTCGGGATGCCCGGGCGCGGAAGTGCATCAGGCGCTCTTGGGGGCGGGAATCGCTCCCAGCGTGTGCTCGAGGCTCACCCCCAGCGCCAACAGCGCGCGGTCCGATGCCGGCGGCGCGTCGAACTCGAGCGATACCGGCAGACCCTGGGCGGTGAGTCCCACGGGCAACACCAAGCCGGGCAGCCCGGCCGTGCTGCCGGGGGCGATGTTGCGCGCCACCGCCGCCTCGAAGGGCACGCCGCGACCGCGAATCTCGAGGGTCGTTTCCTGACCGATCAGCGGCGCCGGCACCCGCGTCGTCGGGAACAGCATGGCGGCGACTCCCGTGGCCGCAAAATAGTCTCGATACGCGCGGCGCAGAGCGGGCAGGTAGCGGTCGCGCGCGGCGGCATAGGCCGCTTCGGACACCACGTTGGCGCCGCCGGGCAGCACGTCGCTGCGAAACAGATCGCGGATGTCAGGACTCGCCTGCGCCACCAGTTCGTTCAAGCCGACGCCCGCGCCATAGTCCTCGAGATACTGGGCGAGCGCGAATCTCACGTCGTGGTTCTGCACGGGCGCCGTCGTCAGCTCGATGAGGTGAGCGAGGCCGGGCAATGTGCCGTCGACGATCACCGCCCCGGCGTCGCGCAGCCGAGACAGCGCGAGATCGGTGACGCGCTCGACTTCCGGATCGAGGCCGGTGAACCAATAGTCGCGCACCACGCCCAGACGGACCCCTCGCAGCGGACGGTCGCCGAGGGGGGCCCAGTCGTCGGCCACCACCGAATCGAACAGAGCGAGATCGGCGACCGTTCGCGCATGCGAACCGATCTGGTCGAACAGCGCGCTGATCGGTACGCAGCCCCGCGTCGAATAGCGTCCTGTGGTCGGTCGGAAACCGGCGATGCCACAAAAGGCAGCCGGCACCCGTACGGATCCCTCGGTGTCCTCCGCGACGCCGAGCGGAGCGAGACGAGCTGCGATCGCGGCCGCCGTGCCCCCGCTGCTGCCGCCGGGAATGCGCCGGTGGTCGTAGGGATTGCGAACCGCGCCGAAGGCGTGGTTGTTGCTGGTCCAGCCGTACGACAGCTCGTGCAGGTTGGTCTTGCCCAGCACGAGGGCGCCGGCGGACTTAAGGCTTGCGACGACGGGTGCATCGGCGGACGGCCGAAAGTGCCGCAGCGCGGGCGTGCCCGCGGTGGTGGGATATTGCTGGGTGTTGACGCTATCCTTCACGGGGATGGGCAAGCCGAACAAAGGTCCCAGCTTTGCGCCCGCCCGCCGCTCGCCGTCGCGGGCGCGGGCGTCCTGGAGCACGCGCTCGGGTTCGAACGTGATGAAGGCATTGAGATCACGCTGCGCGTGGCAGCGGGCGATGAGCGCCGCAGCGTAGCGTTCCGAGGTCAGCTCGCCGCGCGCCATGCGCGTCACCGCTTCCGTGGCGCTCAAATCGATCAGCGGCGATGCTGCCGTGGCACCCGCGCCCGCGGACGCGCCGCGAGCGGCGGCAAGTCCGGCCGTGGCCGCCGCGCCCAGGACGAAGGCGCGGCGCGCCGGGTTTTCAGCGTCCGACACGATCGCGCCTCAGTGCCTGGCACATGCAATGAACGGCGCCGCCGCCGTTGCCGATCATCGACACATCCGGATCGTAAACCTCGAGTCCCTCCGCGCGACAGGCGGCGATCAGGTTCTTGCTCGAGGCGGGTACCAGTACGCGCTCGCCGCCCAGCGCCACGACATTGGTGCCGAGCTGCATGGCGTCGCCGTAGGAGATGGCGATGGTTTTGATGCGCTTCGCATGCAGCCACTCGATCAATCCGGGTTCGACGGCGTCGACGCAGACCACCGCGAGCCCTTCCGCCAGCATGCCCATTTGCACGTCCAGATGCAGAAAGTGCGAATCGAAGGCATAGGTATGCATTTCCCATCCCTCGGATTCGAACCAACCCTGCAGCTGACGCACGGCCGGCTCGATGGAACGCTGGCCGGAGTAGCCGCACGCCGCGACCCCCGGCTGCAGCACCATGAAGTCTCCACCCTCCACGTTGCCGGCGGTGATCATGTCGTAGATCGGGATGCCGGCATCGAGATAGAAGCGCAGGCAGGCCGCGTATTCGCCGCGGCGATAGGGCTTTTGCAGCTGCATGATGACCGCGCCCCAGGGGGTCATGACGCTGCTGTCGCGCGCGAAGATCTGATAGGGCAGGGCCGGATCGGCGGCGAGCCCATGGATGGCGACTCCCGCCTGGGAGTAAGCGTCCAGCATTTCGCCGTACTGGGCGCGCGCGATATCGAAATCGAACCGCAAGCCGACCCGCTCCGAGCGCTCCGCCACCGCGTTGCCCGCGCGCCACGAGAAATGATCGATGGGCCCGACCAGCACGTCCCGCAGCGTGCCGTATTCGCTGTCGACGCCCCAGCGCTCCGGCCGTGGGGTGCCGCCGCCTTCGATTCGAGTGCGCAATTGCATGTGAGAGCCTTCGGTTAATCCAATTAACCGGAACGAAACTAAACTAGAATCGACGTGGGCCGCAAGCCTGTCGTATAAATACGCCCCGTCGGAAGTCCGCACCAAGAAAGTGCAGCGAATGCCTCGAATGAAACGACGCCGCGCCGGCGTGCCGACACGCGAACGAATCTTGGACGAGGTCGAGCGGCTGATCGCGTCGAAAGGCGTGTACGGCTTCAAGTTGCGCGACGTGGCGAAGCCGCTGCACGTGCAAGTGCCGGCGATCTACAAACATTACGCGAGCCGCGACGACGTTCTGGTCGAGGTGTCGCGCCGATTCATCGGTCTGCTCGCGGTGCAATTTCAATTCGCGCCGGCGCGCGAACCGCGACGCGCATTGCGTTCCGGCCTGAACCGTTTCGTCGAGTTCAAGATGCTTCATCCGGCCTATGTGCGGCTCGCCCTGATCGATTTCGCGACCCCGGAAGGGGGCATGGAGTACGTCAAGCGTGCGGCGGGCGGCTCGTTCGAGGACAATTTTTCGAACGGCCCGCTCGCCGCGATGCATGTGCGCCTGCGAACTGTGCTGCGGGCCGGCGCGCGCAGCCGCTGCTTCCGACGGGTCGATGCGATGGATTTCTACCGGGTGGTGAAATCGGCGCTGTTGATCCGGTTGGTTTTTCCGAATGACGAATTGCTGCTGCGCCGGGGTACCACGGCGGAAATTCGCTCGGTGCAGCGCTGGCTTTGGCAGATCGCCAGCGGTTACCTGGCGCCGCGGACCCAAGCCTCGGCTCTCATGAAGCGGCGGCATGCGCGCCGGGAAAGCCCCTGACGCGCCATGCCACTCGATCGCGGGTAGGTCCGTAGACGGGATGGGCGAAAAACCCTTCCACGGTCATCTTCAGCAGCAGGTCGAAAAACGCGGCCGGCGGCACGCGCTGCAGGCGCGCCTCGCCGGATTCGAGCGTCGCCAGGTACGCATCCTGGGCCGCGCGGGGCAGGGCGGCGAACGGCGCGCCATGGAGCGCGAGCTCGGTGTCGATGGCGCGAAGCGCCGCGCGGAAAAATTGCGCCGGGCTGAGCGATGAGGGGATTCCGCCCGCATACGTCCCCGGTTGCCAGGGGCCCGCGCGGTACAAGTGCTCGGCGGCGCCCCAGGCGCCGCCGAGCTGGCCGTCCAGATACCGAGGGACGCCGGCATCGAGCGCCCCCGGGGCGGACTCGTCCGCCGGGATCAAGCGCTCGCAGGCGGCCTCGACGAATTGCGCCTCCGCCACGTCGAAAAAATCATAAGCGGCAGGCGCGTTCGCGGCGCCGGTCGCGGGCGTCCGCGTCCGAGCCGCCGCTCGAGTGGCCAGCAAGCCGCCGACCGGCGCCAACGTGGTGGCGCCCAGCGCGGCCACGAACGAGCGCCTCGTCACCTTATCCATGGGCGGAAGTGTACACGCGGCGACTTGCCGGACGGCAAGTGCGAGCAACGGCATCGAGCCGCGTCTGGCGCCGGCGTTATTCGTCGCTCCCGCGGTGATGGATACGGCGTTCGACATGCCGCCGCGGGCTTAAGGCGATCGCCCGGCGCGACCGCGACGGCAACGATGTGCGTCGCCGCGTCACAGTCCCGATTTGAACTGCAGCCAGGCGCGCGAAAAAAATTCGCACTTCCTCCGGGGTGTAGGCTTTTTGCAGCTCGAAGATGCTCCTGCAGGGAGGGTTCCGGTGCGGCAGCAGCATCTCACGACCCGAGAAAGGTCGAGAAGTGTCAAGGCGAGACCCGCCGGCATGTAAAAAATCGTGAAGCTGTAAACTTTCGCGCGGGTCGGCAGTCCACTACCACGAATTCGATCCGGATCAGGGAGACCTCGAGTGGCATCACGTCTCGTGACGATGGGAATCCTCGCAGGTCTGGCGGCCGTGGCCGCATCGTTCGCGGTATCGACATTTCGACCGAATCCGCTCCGCGCGGCAGCGACACCGGGCAACGCCCAGTTGCGCGCGTACGGCGGCCGCAGCGCTCAGCAGCGACGCGACGCGAACAACGGAAAATTCGACGGGGCGCTCGCGGATCTGTCGCGCCATGCCGCGCTCGCGAGCCCGAGCCATGTGCTCGCCGACCTGCACTCCATGAGTCCCGCGGCGCGATTCAAGCTGGATGCGGACGGCGCGACGCCGCTGGTATCCATCGATGCCGTGACGCGCGGCGATCCGCAAGCATTGAAAGCGGCCTTGGAGGCGCTCGGACTCGAGCGCGCCGCGGTGTTCGCGAACGACGTGGGTGGATGGCTGCCGGTCTCCCAGCTGGACGCGGCCGCCGCGCGGGCGGAAGTGCATTCGCTGCGCGCGGCGCTGTCGCGCACCCGTTCCGGCGCGGTGACGTCCCAGGGCGATTTCGTACAACACAGCGCCGCGCTGCGTTCGAGCGATTCATTGACCGGCGCCGGCGTCACGGTGGGCGTGCTGTCCGACAGCTACAATTGTTATGCTGCGTATGCGGCCGCGGGCAGCGGCGTACCGGCGTCAGGCTATGCTGGCTACGCCTATAACGGTTTTCTCGCGACCGCGGCAACGGATGTTGCCACCGGCGATCTGCCGGCCGGCGTCAGCGTGCTCGAAGAAGCCGACTGCTTGGATTATGGCGCGCCGGTATTCCCGCCGTTCGGCGACGAGGGACGGGCGATGCTGCAGATCGTGCACGACGTCGCACCGGGCGCGAGCCTCGCGTTCTACACGGCCGAGGGCAGCAGCGAAGCCGATTTCGCCGCGGGCATCGGCAAGCTGGCGGCGGCCGGGGCCACCGTCATCGCCGACGACGTGGGGTATTTCGACGAACCATTCTTTCAAGACGGCATCCTGGCGCAGGCCATCGACGCGGTCGAGGCGAAAGGCGTGGCGTATTTCTCGGCGGCCGGCAACGACGGCAATGCCTCGTACGAGAACCTGGCGCCGAGCTTCGCCACACTGTCGAGCAGCGGCTCCAACAGCGGCGAATACCTGCTGAATTTCGATGCTTCCGGCGCCAGCACCACCACCTCATTGCCGATCACCCTGGACGCGATGGCGCCGGGAGATTTCGCCGCCATCGTGGTGGAATGGGATCAACCCTTCGTGACGGGCGCGGCCGCCAGCGGGGGCGCGACCAGCCGGATCGACGTATGCGTCACGGGGGCGACCAGCGTGTACACGATCGAGGACTATGACGGCAACTCGGTGACTTGCACGGGGGCCAATCAGGCCGGGGTCGATCCCGTGCAGATCTTGATCATCGCCAATCCGGCCAGTGCGACTGCCTGGACATCGCAGCAAACGCTGAGTCTCGTGATCGGCTTGGCGGACGGCACTGCCGCGCCCGGACGCATCAAAGTGGCGGTGGAAACCGACGGGCAAACCGACCCCCCCATCACTCAGCTTGCGACGAGCAGCGCCACGTTGCAGGGGCATCCCGGTGCTGCCGGCGCAGCAGCCGTCGGCGCTGCGTTTTATTTCCAGACGCCGGACTGCGGCACCACTCCGGCCGTGATCGAATCGTTCTCCGCGCAAGGCGGCGCACCGATTCTGTTCGATGTGGATGGCGTTCGGCTGACCACGCCGACGGTCAGGCAGAAGCCCGACGTCGTCGGGCCGGACGGCGGCAACGATACCTTCTTAGGGTTCACGCTCGCGTCCGGCGGTTATACGGGCTCGAACGGTCGGCTGGCCACCAGCATCGCCGCGTGTCAGAACGACGCCAGCTATCCGAATTTCTTCGGAACATCGGCCGCGACGCCGCATGTGGCGGGAATCGCCGCCTTGATGCTGCAGGCAAACACCGCGGCGACGCCCGCACAGATCTATAGCGCGCTGCGGTCGAGCGCACTGCCCATGGGCGGCTCCAGCGGCTACAACGTCACTTCCGGGTTCGGATTCGTCCAGGCGGACAGCGCCATCGCCTTGATACCGCCAGGAGCGCCGGCGATCTCGTCGGCCGCATCCTCGGTGGCGACCGGCAGTACCACCACCCTGACGTGGTCCTCGTTCAACGCGAAGAGCTGCACGGCGTCGGGAAGTTGGAGCGGGAGCGTGGCGACGAGCGGGACGCAGACGGTCACTCCAGCCACCGTGGGCACCGCGACGTACTCGCTGACCTGCAGCAATGCGGCGGGCGCATCGGCTGCGAATTCGGCCGCGATCACCGTCATCGCGGCCTCCTCGAAGGGCGGCGGCGGCGGCCTCAGCGTCGGGATGTTGGTGGGAATGGGATTGCTTCGCCTGGCGCGACAACGTCGCCGCTCATGAGGCGCCATCAGTTCCGAACGCCCGCGTCGGCTTGAGCAAGCACGGTCGAACAGTCTTGGTCCTTGGCGAGACCGGGGTCGATGAATGCGATGGCTGCGGCCACGGGGGTGAGCAGAACCCCGAGCGCCGCGGCGGCGCCCGCCTGCTCCGCCAGCTTGTCCGCCTTGATGCCGACCGCAGGGTGCAGGAGCGTGCCTTGCATGTGGCCGCGGCCGCGGAATGCCGGCTGTAGGACTCGAGCGCGATGCCCTGTCAGCGCGTCGAACGAATCTCGACATTCCTTTCCACCGCGGCGCTCTAACCAGTAAGGTATCGCCCTTGGGTCTCAAGGTGGAAAATCGTGATGCGAGAGTCCGCGATGGTTTCGAAGCCTGCTTTGCCGCTCGCGCATCCGGTCAAGGGCGCAGGTTGGGCGAGTTTCGCCGCGCTCGGCGTGGTATTCGGCGACCTGGGTACGAGCCCGCTCTACACGTTGCAGACCGTCGTGCAGGCCACCGGCGGTCAGTTCACGCCGCAGAGCGCGCTCGGCGTCCTGTCGGCGATCGTATGGACGCTGATCATCACGATTTCCGTCAAATACTGCGTCTTCGTCATGCGGGCGGACAACCACGGCGAAGGCGGCATTCTGGCGTTGATGTCGCTGGTCGGCGCCAACGGCTTCGTGCCGGGTTTCCGGGTGATGACGGGCATGGGACTGCTCGGCGCCGCGCTGATCTATGGCGACGGAGTCATTACACCGGCCATATCGGTACTGAGCGCGCTCGAGGGAGTCAATGTGGTGACGGCTTCCTTCAAGCCGTTCGTCATGCCGATGGCCGTCGCGATTCTGCTCGGCTTGTTCGCCGTGCAGCGCTTCGGCACCGAGAAGATAGGCCGCACATTCGGACCGGTGATGCTGGTGTGGTTCTCGGTGATTGCGATCTTGGGAGTCGCGTCGATCGTTCGTCATCCCGGCGTCGTGGTCGCACTTAATCCCCGCTACGCGGTCGATTTCCTGCGCCACTCCGGCAGTGTGGGTTTTTTGGTGCTGGGCGGCGTGTTTCTCTGCATCACGGGCGGCGAGGCTCTGTATGCGGACATGGGTCATTTCGGCAAGGCGCCGATACGACGCGCGTGGTACGTGGTCGTGTTGCCCGCGCTCTTGCTCAGCTATGCGGGGCAAACCGGGTATCTGCTCGAGCACCGCTCCGTGAGCGGCAACCCGTTCTTCATGATCGCGCCGTCGTGGTCGATTTTTCCGCTGGTCGCGCTGGCGACGCTCGCCACCATCATCGCCAGCCAAGCCATCATCACGGGCTCGTTCTCCATGACCCGTCAGGCCATGCAACTCGGCTGGCTGCCGGGCGTATCGATTCGCCAGACCTCGGATCGGGTCTATGGGCAGATCTACGTGCCGGTCGTGAATTGGCTATTGATGGTCGCCACCGTGGCGACGACCGTCGCATTCGGCAGCTCGGACCGGCTCGCGGGCGCGTACGGAACGGCGGTCGCCACCACCATGCTGCTGACCACGCTGCTGCTGTACAGGGCGATGCGCGATCTGTGGATCTGGCCGCGCGGCGCCGCCATGGCCGTCGCCGGCTTTCTGCTCTTGGTCGATAGCAGCTTCTTTCTCGCCAATCTCTGGAAGATCGCGGACGGCGGCTGGCTGCCGTTGACGTTTGCGGCGATTCTCTTTGCCATCATGGTGACCTGGCGTACGGGCATCGATGCCATCCGCGCGTCCTTGGTGCAGAGCCCGGAGGCGGCGGAAAAGTTCCTGGCAGACTTGAAGTCGGGCGTCATACGCCGGGTGGATGGGACGACGGTGTTCCTGACCCGCAGTACCCAGAAAGTCTCGAGGCTCATCATGGATCATGCGCATTTCGTGGGCGTGCTGCCGCGGCACGCGATCGCGCTCTCCATCGTGTTCGAAAACATACCGCGCGTCGAAGGCCCCAAGTGCACGCTGGTCGAGAACTTGGGCGAGGGCTTGTGGCATGTGGTCGCGCGCTTTGGATTTTTCGAGATTCCGGACCTCCGGCTGGCGCTGGGTCATGTGTACGGCCTGGAAAAAGCGATGGACCTCGACAAGGCAATGTTCGTCGGCACCCGCGATCTGGTGGTGCGCAAGCCGGTCGCTCCGGCCCTCGCCGGCTGGCAGATGTCGCTGTTTGCGTTCCTCTACCGAAATTCCGTGAAGGTCGTCGACCGATTCAACCTGCCGCCCGAGAATGTGGTTGAAATCGCGCGACAGATTGAAATTTGAGGCGGTGCCGGCTAGGGGGGGCATGGAGCACGCCGAATAAACCGGCCACCAATACGACGATGGCGGTGGCGATCAAGGCAACGGCGAGAAGAATGTGCATACGGCGGATTGACGTGGGTCGCGAATCGGCCATGCCGACGAGCGCCAGAAGACCCCTCCGATGACGGTCATTTGGTGCGGCTCATGGACTTGAGGAGGCGGTACGTGAATTCGATGCTTTCATCGAAAGCCTGCACGCCGATGCGCTCGTCCCGACCGTGCGCGCGATTCTCATCGACATCCATCCAAACGCCGCTGACATCGTAGCTCGGAATCCCGGCATTGCGCGTTTGACGGTCATCGCTGAAGCCCGTGGCCATGGTGGGAATGACCGGTACGCCGGGCCACATGGAGTGGGCGAGGGCCTCGATCTTGCCCATGATCTGCGGCGTCGGCGGCGACTCGGGGCTGACGATGGGCGGCGCGTCCAGCGTCACTTTGATCGCCGGATCGTCGAGGGTCGCCGACAGCTGTGCCCGGACATTGGCCTCGCTGTCGCCCGGCATCATCCGGCATTGAATGGTTGCCCTGGCCCGTTGCGGCAAGGCATTTTCGGCATGGCCGCCGGAAATCAGCGTCGCGACGCAGGTGGTTCGCAATAACGCATTGAAGCGCACATTGCGGCTCAAGCGTTCGGCGGCCGCCATGTCCGGCACGGCCTGAGCTACCGCGTGCATGTCGGCGCTCGCCGGTCCCGGGTCCACCGTCGCGAGCCTATCGAAGCTGGCGCGCGTCGTGGCCGTGAGCATGACGGGGAACTTGAAGGCTTCGAGGCGGCTCAGACCGTCGCCGAGCCGGTAGATCGCGTTGTCTGGCCCCGGCAGCGAGCCGTGGCCGCCGGCACTGGTGGTTTCGAGCGTGTAAGTCACATAGGTTTTCTCGCTGGTACCCACCTCGAAATATAACGGTGCACCGTTCTTCAAGTTGCCGCCGCCGCCGTCGAGATTGACGGCCATCGCGGCCTCGATCAGCTCGGGGTGATCCTTCAGCAGGAACGCGGGGCCGTTCGAATCGCCGCCGGCTTCCTCGTCGGCCGTGAAGGCCACGATCAGGTCGCGTTCGGGCACGAAGCGCTCGCGCTTCAATCGGACCAAGGACTCTGCCAGCGCGGCATCGCCGTCCTTCATGTCGATCGTGCCGCGCCCGTAAAACCAGCCATCCTTTTCCGTGAGCATGAACGGGGCGACCGACCAGTCTTCCGGTTTGGCCTCCACCACATCCAGGTGACCCAGGAAAAGCACGGGCTTCTCGGAATGTTTGCCGCGATAGCGGACCACCACATTGCCCTTCGCCGGGTGCTCCGGGGGCGCGATGAAGGTCACGTCGCCGGGCGCAAATCCGGCGCTCAGCATCCATTCCTGGATGGCCTTCGCCGCGGCGGTCGAGCCCTGTTCATGGGTAGTGTTGATTTCCACCAGCGTCTTCAACATGTCCCGCGCGAGCTGCTGGTCCGCGGCGGCCGGAAGCGGAGCAGCGGCCAAGGCTGCCGCGAGCGGGAGGACGGCTGACCCCAGGGCGGAGAGCAACGTGACGTGGGGCTTGTACATGGGTAGTCGGTATCCTGGCGTCTTGCAGCGGTGTTGCCGCAAGCTTAGCGGAACCCAGGGAGATTCCAATGCGGACGGCGATCATTATTTTGGCGGGATTCATATGACGCCTGTGTTGCTGCGTTATGTCCTGAGCTTCGCATCGAGCGCGGTTTCGCCGCCGCACGCGGTCAGATGATCCGCGCGGCGCGGAGCCGCTCGATGTCCTCGGTCGTCATGCCGAGCCGATCCATCAACACCTCGCGCGTCTGCGCGCCCAGGGTGGGCGGCGCCATTCGGTAGGTGACGGGCGTCTCCGAGAACTTCAGTGGGTTCGCCACCAGCGGTACGCTGCCGCTCACCGGGTGGGGAAGCTGTACCTGCATTGCGCGCGCTCGGACCTGGGGATCGGCGAACACGGCGTCGATGGAGTTGATCGGCCCGCAGGGCACGCCGGCGTTTTCGAGAGCGGCAATCCAGTGCGCGGTGCTGCGGCTTCGCGTGACGCCGCACAGCCGTTCGATCAAGAGAGCGCGATGCACGACGCGCTGCGGGTTGGTCGAAAATCGGGAATCCTGCGCCAGCTCCGGCAATCCGAGTTCGACGCAGAGCCGCGCAAATTGCGCGTCGTTGCCCACGGCGATGATCATGTAGCCGTCGCCGGTCGGAAAATCCTGGTACGGCACGATGTTCGGGTGCGCGTTCCCCAGCCGCTGCGGCACCGTGCCTCCGACCAAGTAGTTCATCGCTTGATTGGCGAGGCACGCGACCTGAACGTCGAGCAGGGCCAGGTCGATGTGCTGCCCCACGCCGGTGAGCTCGCGGTGTGCGAGCGCCGCGAGGATGCCGACGGCGGCATACAGTCCGGTCAGGATATCCGTGACCGCCACGCCGGCCTTTTGCGGTCCCGCGCCGGCTTCGGCGTCGCCGCGGCCGGTGATGCTCATCAACCCGCCCATGGCTTGAATCAGAAAATCATAGCCGGGGCGCGCTGCGTAGGGACCCGTTTGACCGAATCCCGTAATCGAGCAATAGATGAGCCGCGGATTGACCGCCTTGAGGGACTCATAGTCGAGTCCGTATGCCGCAAGTCCGCCGACCTTGAAATTCTCGAGCACGACGTCGGCATCGCGGACGAGTGCCTTGATGATGGCCTGACCCTCGGCGGTCGTAAAATCCACGGTGACCGATTTCTTGTTGCGATTCGCGCACAAATAATAGGCGGCATCCGCATGCGGGCTGTCCGCGCCATTGGCGTCCCGGATGAACGGGGGACCCCAGCCGCGCGTGTCGTCGCCGCCCGCGGGCCGCTCGATCTTGACCACGTCCGCGCCCAGATCGGCGAGTATCTGGCCGGCCCAGGGGCCGGCCAAAATGCGCGACAAATCGAGCACGGTCAGGTGCGATAGGGCATTGCTCATCGGATTCCTCGAGGTCGGCCACGGGACAGTGGCGTGCGATTATGCGATGCTCACCGCGTTCAGGGAATCAAGGGCTCAATCATGGCGCGCGTCAATTTCCATTGGGACGATCCCCTGCTGCTCGAGTCGCAGCTGACGCAGGAAGAGATCATGGTGAGAGATTCGGCGCGTTTGTACGCCCACGAACGCTTGTCGCCGCGCATCGTCCAGGCATTTCGCGAGGAGCTGGCGGATCCCTCGGTGTTCCGGGAGATGGGCGAGCTGGGCTTGCTCGGTGCGACCATCCCCGAAGAGTTCGGCGGCGCGGGTCTCAACTACGTGAGCTACGGTCTGATAGCGCGCGAGGTCGAGCGCGTGGATTCCGGATATCGATCGATGATGAGCGTGCAATCGTCGCTGGTGATGCTGCCAATTTTTCAGTTCGGCAGCGAGGCCCAAAAACACCGGTATCTGCCCGCGCTCGCGCGCGGCGAATCGATCGGTTGCTTCGGTTTGACGGAGCCGGATCACGGTTCCGATCCGGGCAGCATGGTGACGCGGGCACGTACGGCACGGGGCGGTTTTCACCTGACGGGTTCGAAGACCTGGATTTCCAACAGCCCGTTCGCGGATGTCTTCGTGGTATGGGCGAAGACCGACGACGACGTGATTCGCGGCTTCATCCTCGAGAAGGGCTGGAAGGGATTGTCGGCGCCCGTGCTGCGGGGCAAAGTCGGGCTGCGTGCCTCGACGACGGGTCAGATCGTCATGGATCAGGTGTTCGTGCCCGAAGAAAACGTGCTGCCGGGCGTGACGGGTCTGAAGGGCCCCTTCACCTGCCTGGATTCGGCGCGGTACGGCATATCGTGGGGCGCGCTGGGCGCGGCGGAGAGTTGCTGGCATACGGCGCGGCAATACGTGCTCGATCGAAAGCAATTCGGCCGGCCGCTCGCAGCCAATCAGCTCATTCAAAAGAAACTGGTCGACATGCAGACCGAGATCACGTTGGCTCTGCAGAGTTGCCTGCGTCTCGGGCGCATGAAGGATGAAGGCATTGCCGCGGTGGAAATCACCTCGATGCTCAAACGCAATTCCTGCGGCAAGGCGCTCGATGTGGCGCGCGTGGCGCGCGACATGTTGGGAGGCAACGGCATCTCGGACGAATACGGAGTGATCCGGCATCTCGTCAACCTCGAGGTCGTGAACACCTACGAGGGTACGCACGACATTCACGCGCTCATTCTTGGGCGTGCGCAGACGGGCATTCAAGCATTTTCGTGACCAGCCACCGGCTCAACGGTTGATTCTCAAAGGTGGCCGGCCTCGACCCGGCCGGTCCACCGCGCGCCGGCGGGGCAAGCCCGCGATCCCGGCCCATGCCTACTTCGGCTTTGGCCGGTGATCGACCTGGGTGATGAGGCACGCGCTGCGGTTGCCGGTGGTGTAAATCCACAGCCAACTCAGGGCCACGGCAAGCCGATTGCGCAGACCGATCAGGAAGTAAATGTGGGCGAGTCCCCAGATCCACCAGGCGAGTCTGCCGCGAATCTTGATCCAACCGAAGTCGATGACCGCCGAGCGCTTGCCGATGGTCGCGAGATTGCCGCCATGCCGATAGTGAAATGGGCGCACTCGAGCGTCGCCTTGCAGACGCCGTTTGATGGTGCCCGCGACGTGTACTCCTTGTTGCTTGGCAGCCGGCGCGATCCCCGGCGCGGGTTTGCCCTTCCACGCGTTGATGGTGGCGGTGTCGCCGATCACGAAAATCTCGGCGTGCCCGGGCGCCGTCAGATCCGCTTCGACCCTGACCCGCCCGGCATTGTCGGCGGCCAGATCGAGCCACGCGGCGGCCGGCGAGGCGCGCACCCCGGCGGCCCATAGAATGACATCGGCGGCGACGGTATGGGCGCCATAGACGACGCCTCGAGCGCTGCATTCGCTGACCGGAGACCCCAGTTGAATTTCCACGCCCAGGCGCTCGATGGCGGTGTGCGCGTAGGCAGACAGATCCGCCGTGAAACCCGGCAGGATGCGCGGACCCGCCTCGATCAGCAGTACCCGCGTCTTGCGCGTATCGATGCGCCGAAAGTCCGCCGCCAGATTCTGGTGTGCGAGCTCGGCAATGGCGCCGGCGAGTTCGACACCGGTCGGGCCGCCGCCCACGATCACGAAGGTCAGCAGTGCGGCGCGGCGTTCGGGGTCGGTCTCCCGTTCGGCGCGCTCCAGCGAGAGGAGAATCCTGCGTCGAATCGAGGTGGCGTCCTCCAAGGTCTTGAGCCCCGGCGCATAGGATTCCCACTCGTCGTGACCGAAGTACGCATGCCGAGCGCCGGTGGCGAGCACCAACGTATCGAAGGCCACGGTGGCGCCGTCCTCCAGCAGGACCTCATGCCGCGCCGCGTCAATTCCGCTGACCACCGCCAGCAAGGTGGTCACTTCCTTGCGCTTGCGCAGCAGATGCCGAATGGGCCATGCGATCTCGGAGGTTGCCAGCGACGCAGTGCCCACCTGGTAGAGCAGGGGCTGGAAGAGGTGATGGTTGCGCTGGTCGATGACCGTGATGCGAACCGGGGCACCTGCCAGTTGATGGGCAACGGCCAGGCCGCCGAAGCCGGCGCCGATGATGACCACATGATGAAGTTCCGAGTCGTTCAACGTACACCTCGCACCGGCCGCCGGCTCAGGTCTTCGGGCAGGAATAATCCTCATCGCCGCTCTTGGCGGGCTTGGGCACCTCTTTGGTCCAATCCGTCGGGATCTCGAAACGGCTGGCGGCCACCGAATCCGTGTCGATCGTGACGGTCTCCATGCTGAACGCCGCCATTTGTGCGTAGTGCGCGTAAGGATCCGGCGTGGCGCTTGCGCTCGGCGCGGCGGCCGAACTGGCGGCGGGGGCACCGCTGGTCGCGGAGCCATTCGGGGCAGAGCCCGGCGCTGCCGCACTGGCGGCGTCCGCCGAGTCATCGGCCTTTTTCTTGTGGAACAGGCCGCCGACCAGATTGCCCACTTGGGCTCCGATGGCCTTGCCCGCTTGCGCGACATTGGCCATGGGGTTGGCGCCGGCGCCGCCGTTATTCGATGCCTGGTCGGCCGTCATCTTGGCCGTGGCGCTGCACTGCTGGCCGCCCATCAGCACCCGCAGCGAAGTCTTGAGCGGCTGCCCTTTGAAGTCGCCGGATTTGTCGGTCAGCTGCTTGATCTGGGACTGATAGGGGGCGAGGAACTTGGCGACCTGACCCCGCATGATGCCCTGCGCATCGTCCAGGCCGAGTTTTTTTGCATAGGCCGTATAGAACGCCTGCCGATCGGCGCTGCCGGGCAATTTGTCCTGCGTCAGCCAGACATCGACGACAACGATGGTGTCGCAGACATCGCCGGTTTCCTTGTCGGTGCAGGTTTGCGTCAAGCTCGCCGAGGTTCGTTGCGCGTCATGGCCGGCAATGGATAGCCTGTCGTCGGTTTTATGCACATCGAGCTTCGGCGGCGACATTTCGCACTTCGACTGGTCGATCGGCTGTTGTTTCTGAGAGACCGGGCAGGAGCGCATTTTCTCGAGGTTTGCCTGCATCTTGGCGCGCATCGCCGCCAGTTCTTCAGGCGTCGCGAACACCTGCTCGCGGTAGCGCTTCTTGTCCGGTTCCAGATGCCAAGTGACGTCCCGATCCAAACGCACGATGTCGCTGCTTTGAACATTGCCGCACAGCAGCGACATCATGCCTTCGCAATGCGACTCAACGTCCTCGCGTTTCTTGTCGGCGGTGAGGCTGGTGGTCGTCGCACCATGCAGCCGAATCACGGACGCGACATCGAGCGATGTTTTCTGCTGCACGGTCACGTCCGCGCGTACGCCGGCCGCCAGCGAGGCTCCCAGGACGATCGACGCACAAACGATCCGCAAAAGGCTTTTCTTCATGTTATGGCACTCCCCTCCGGTGGCTGTGGCGCGGTGACACCCACGACAGCATAGCCTGCGGCAACCCAGGCATCGAGTCCGCCGTGCAGCGGACGGACTTTCTTGAAGCCGTGGCTGATGAGGACCCGCGCGACCCGTGCCGCCGAGGCCTCGCTGGGACAGGCGCAATACAGAATGATGTCCCGATCGCGCGGCAGGTCCTCGAGGTGCTTGGCGACGTTCTCGAGCGGCACGTGCAGCGAGCCCGGAATTCCCAATGGTTGGAGCGCCCGCGCCGTCGATGAACGCACGTCGACGATGATGGGCTCGGCGCCCGCCTCGATGAGATCGTACAACTCGTCTACGTCGATCCGCGCCATGCGCAGCGACCGGTAGAAACGGAGGCGTTCCCACCATTTGTACGCGACATAGAGGGCGAGCGCCGCGCCGATCAGCAGCGCGGCGCTACCGCCTACGTTGTCGAGGCGAATCAGGAATGCCTCGATCTGGCTTCTGAACAGCATGCCGGCCACGAGGGCGCTGCCGACCCAGAGCAGCGCGCTCGCGGTGCTCAAGGCGACGAATCGCGGCCAGCCGATGCGCATGGCGCCGGCGAGCGGCGGTGCGATGATGGCGAGTCCGGGAATGAACTTCGCGATGACCAGCGAGTTGATGCCCCAGCGCTCGAAACGCCACTGGGTTTGGCTGACGCAGGAGTCGGGCTCCAGGGAGATGCGGCACAGCAGTTTGAGTACCCGGATGCCGTAGATCTGTCCGATGAAGTACCAGCCGCAATCGGCGGCGAGGCAGGCGATCACGCTCCAGGCAAGGAGCGATACCAACGGCAAGTGTCCGTTGGCTGCGATCGCGCCCGCGACGACCAGGGTGGGGACCGCCGGCACCGGCAGTCCGATCTGGTCCACGAGCACGTTGATGAAGACGACGATGAGCCCATACTGACCGATTGCCAGGAACAGTTGGTGCGTCACGGTCGTCAGGCGACCGGTTGCGGTGCCGCGGAATCGCCGCGCGACGCATCGCCGCGGGGCGCGTTGCGTTCGAGGTTCGGCAGGAACGCGGCAATCATGCCGAGCAGCGGCAGGTAGGCGCACAGCCGGTAGACATACTCGATGCCATGACGGTCCGCCACCCCGCCCAGGACAGCGGCGCCGATTCCGCCCATCCCGAACGCGAAGCCGAAGAACAAGCCGGACACGGCGCCCACTTTGCCGGGCATGAGTTCCTGGGCGAACACCAGGATGGCGGAAAAAGCGGACGCCAGGATCAGTCCGATGATGAAGCTCAAGATGCCGGTCCAGAACAAATCGACATAGGGCAACACCAGCGTGAAGGGCGCAATGCCGAGGATCGAAAACCAAATGACGCGCTTGCGCCCCACGCGATCGCCGATCGGTCCGCCGAACAAGGTGCCGAGCGCCACCGCGAGCAGGAACACGAACAAATAAAGCTGCGCCGACTGCACCGGCAAATGAAATTTGTCGATGAGGTAGAAGCTGTAATAACTGGTGATGCTCGCCATGTAGAAGTATTTCGAGAAGATCAGGATCAGAAGGATTCCGACCGACCAGGCGACGCGCCGCGAGGACACGGAGCCGGCCGCGGCGCTGCGCGGTTTGGAGCGGGCGGCGCGGGAGAGATGCTGCCGCTTGTACCACGCGCCCACGTTCCACAATACGCCGATGGCGAGCAGCGCGGCGAACGCGAACCAGGACACGCTGCGCTGCCCGTGAGGAATGATGATCCACGCGGCCAGCAGCGGTCCGGTGGCGCTGCCGGCGTTGCCGCCGACCTGGAAGATGGATTGCGCGAGCCCGTGCCGCCCGCCCGACGCCAGGCGCGCGATGCGCGAGGATTCCGGATGAAAGATCGAGGAACCCGTGCCGATCAGCGCGGCCGCGACCAGCACGCAGGCGTAATTGGGCGCCAGCGACAGCGTCACCAGGCCGACGAGAGTGAAGCTCATGCCGATGCTCAACGAATATGGCTTCGGATTCTTGTCGGTATACACGCCGATGATGGGCTGCAACACCGACGCGCATAGTTGATAGGTCAGCGTGATCGCGCCGATCTGCACGAAATCCAGATGGAATTCGCCCTTCAACAGCGGATAGATCGCAACGATCAACGACTGAATCATGTCGTTGAGAAAATGGGAAAAGCTGATGGCACCGAGAACTTTGAAGCGGGTCCGTTCGCCTGGGGACTCGGCCACCGTATTCGTAACCATGCTGTTTTGCATTTCGCGTTCTACTAAAGATGAGCCCGGTTGTGCCTGGGACTGCGTACCCTACTAGCTAGTTCGTCGCCTGTCCTGCGAGAATGCGCGGATGAAACGTTTCGAACCCTTCGTCTTTCTGCGCGAACTCGCGACGCGTTGGGACGTATTGGCGTTCATCGTGGTCATCGGCCTCATCGCCTTCCTGGGCGAGACGTCGCGGGGGCTGTTCGCGCCGCTGTCGCAGCTCAATTTGACGCCGATCTCGCTCGATCCCATCCACTTGCCCGAATATGCGGCACGCACCACCTTTCGCATGCTCGCCGGTCTCGCGTTGTCGCTGGTGTTCACGCTGACCTACGCAACCTGGGCGGCGAAAAGCGAGCGCGCCGGCAAACTCTTGGTCCCCATTCTGGACATCCTGCAGTCGGTGCCAATTCTAGGTTTTCTATCCATTACCGTGGTGTTTTTCTTGTCGCTGGCGCCCGGCCGGGTGCTGGGCGCCGAGTTCGCCTCCATTTTTGTCATATTCACCAGTCAAGCCTGGAATATGGCGTTCAGTTTCTACCAATCGTTGCGCACCGTGCCGATCGAGCTGGCTGAGGCCGCCGAGTCTTTCCGGCTGTCGCCCTGGATGCGTTTCTGGCAGTTGGAAGTGCCGTTCGGATTGCCGGCGCTCATCTGGAACATGATGCTGTCCATGTCGGGCGGCTGGTTTTTCGTGGTCGCATCGGAATCGATCACCGTCGGGCATACCAACATTGCGCTGCCGGGCGTCGGCTCCTACATCGCCCTCGCGATCGCTCAAAGGAATCTGGCGGCGATCGGCTGGGCGATCTTCACCATGCTGATCGTGATTCTGCTGTACGACCAGGTGCTGTTCCGGCCGCTGGTGGCATGGGTGGACCGGTTTCGCGTGGAACAGGAGCCCGGCGTGCGGGTACCGGAGTCCTGGGCGCTCACCATGATGCGCCGCTCGCGCTTGATCCTGGCGGCGACGGTGGCCTTTCATTCGGCCGTGCTGTGGACCAGCCGCGTGGTCAAGCGCTCCGATGAAGTCCCGGTCGAGGCGGTGGTCCACAAGAAGAGGCGCAGCCTCGATCTGTTGTGGGTATCCTTGGTCGTCGCCGCCGTCGTCCTCGGGTTTTGGCACATCATCGCGGTGCTGATCCGCAACACGCCGCTCATCGAGGCGTTGCAGGTCTGCGGCTTGGCCGCCCTCACCATGCTGCGGGTCTTCATACTGATCGGATTTGCGAGCCTGGTGTGGGTGCCGATCGGCGTGTGGGTGGGGATGCGGCCGCGCGCGGCGCAATTCGTCCAACCCATCGCCCAATTCATGGCCGCGTTTCCCGCCAATCTGTTGTTTCCCATCGCGGTATTCGGCATCGTGACGTGGAAGCTCAATCCGGATATTTACCTGAGCCCGCTGATGATTCTGGGCACTCAGTGGTATATCTTGTTCAACGTCATCGCCGGGGCGTCGGCGATTCCCGCCGAGATGCGTTATGTCGCCGCGAACTTCAAAGTTACCGGCTGGCTGTGGTGGCGCAAGGTCGCGTTGCCTGCCGTTCTTCCGTTCTATGTGACGGGCGCAATCACCGCCTCCGGCGGATCGTGGAACGCCGCCGTCGTGGCCGAGCTTGCCACGTGGGGCGACACCCAAGTGCGGGCGCGCGGTCTTGGCTCGTACATCGCGGAAGCCACGACCGCCGGCGATTTTCACCGCATCGTGCTGGGCATCGGTACCATGAGCTTGTTCGTGGTGGTGATAAACCGGCTGTTCTGGCGACCCTTGTATTATTACGCCGAGCGCAAATATCGACTCACCTGACGGATTCCAGGCATGAACAATTCTCCACTACTTCAGTGTACCGACGTGCGCAAGGCCTTCCCCAAGCCGGACGGGGCCGAGCTGTTGGTGCTGGAGGGCATGAACCTGGAGCTGCGCGAGGGGCAGATCGTCGGCCTGTTGGGCCGCTCCGGCTCCGGCAAATCGACGCTGCTGCGCCTGATCGCCGGCCTCTCCGAGCCGACTGCCGGTCAAGTCAGCTACCTGGGCCAGCCGATTTCCGGGCCGGCGCCGGGCATCGCCATGGTATTCCAGAGTTTTGCCCTGTTTCCGTGGCTCACCGTGTTCGAGAACGTCGCTTTGGGCCTCGAGGCGCAGCGCATGCCGCGCGCGGAAATCCGCAAGCGATCGCTGGCGGCCATCGATCTGATCGGCCTGGACGGTTTCGAGTCGGCCTATCCGCGTGAATTGTCGGGCGGTATGCGGCAGCGCGTCGGCTTCGCCCGGGCGCTGGTCGTCCATCCGAACATCTTGCTCATGGACGAGCCGTTTTCGGCGCTCGATGTATTGACCGCGGAGACTCTTCGCACGGACTTCCTGGATCTGTGGGGGGAGGGCCGCATGCCGATCAAGGGGGTCATTCTGGTCACCCACAACATCGAGGAGGCGGTCCTGATGTGCGACCGCATCCTGGTGTTCGGCAGCAATCCGGGGCGAATCTTGAGTGAAATCAAGGTGTCGCTGCCGCAGCCCCGCAACCGTCTGGACCCCAGTTTCCGCGAATTGGTGGAGAGCATTTACGTCGAAATGACCGCGCGTCCCAAAGGCACGGTGGTGGGCGGCCGCACGGAGCGCTTTCCCGGCTTGGGGATAGGCAGCGTCCTGCCGCAGGTCTCCACGAACCTGCTCTCGGGTCTCATGGAGGCGGTCGCGGCCGCACCCTTCAACGGCACCGCGGACCTGCCCAAGATTGCATCGGATCTGCAAATGGAGATCGATGAGCTGTTCCCGGTCGCGGAAACCTTGCAGTTGCTGCGTTTCGCCGAGGTCGAGGGCGGCGATCTGAAGCTGTCGGAGGATGGCCTTGCCTTTGCGCACTCCTCCCTCGACGAGCGCAAACGGATTTTTCTCCGGCATTTGCTGTCGTACGTGCCTTTGGCGGCGCATATCCGCCGGGTATTGGACGAACGGGCGTCGCATTCCGCCAGAAAGAGCCGGTTCATCGACGAATTGGAAGATTTCATGAGCGAAGAAGCCGCCGACCAGACGCTGCGCGCCGTGGTTCGCTGGGCGCGCTACGCCGAGGCGTTCGCCTACGACGACGAGAATGCCATGTTCAGTCTGGAGAATCCGACCTAAAATGGGTGCCATGAGCGATTCGGCATCCCTTTACCTGGACCTGCATGTTCCGCCGGACGAAATGGTGAAATACATTCAGGATCTCATGATGTTGCCGCACGGCCTGATCGCGGCCAGCTCCGCGATGACGCTGGCGCAGCGCCAGTGGGGCGGCGATACCCCGCTGGCGCGTGCCGCGCTGTTGCGCTGGGGCGCGCTCAACCTGGCGTTTCAAGACAAGCGGCTCGAGACCTGGACCGTAACGCGCGAACGCGACCGCATTCAGGTGCCGGCCGCGCTCGTGGCGGCAGCCGGCGTCGCGCCGCTGGTCATCGACAATGAGCGGGCGGTCTTCGACATTCCGGCGCTGCTCGACGCCACGCTCGAGTTCCAGCCGCCCGCGGGTCAGGCCTAGCACCGTGATCCCTGAGGACGGACAGGCGCCTGCGCCGCGCTTCGGAATGCTGCGCACGATAGCGCTGTACAAGCTGGTGAAAGTGC
The DNA here is from genome assembly GCA_003134045.1 of Gammaproteobacteria bacterium. Lineage (GTDB taxonomy): Bacteria > Pseudomonadota > Gammaproteobacteria > Steroidobacterales > Steroidobacteraceae > Bog-1198. Next base: position 36,020 of record PLAH01000064.1, on the reverse strand, counting down.
TGCTGTTGCTGCTGGCGGCCTACGGCGAGCTGCGGCTGCACGATGCGTCGCTGTCGGCCAAGCTCGTGACGTGGGTGCAGGCGCGGCCGTCGGGGCTCGAACACGAAGTCGTGACCCGGGCACTGCAATGGTTCAGCGGCTTGAGCGAATCGAACATTCACAAATTGCGTTTCGTCACCCTGACGTATGCCGCGGTGTTTGCCGTCGAGGGCGTCGGCCTTTGGATGCAAAAGCGTTGGGCGGAATGGCTGACCACCATCATTACCGCCTCCCTGATACCGCTCGAGATCTGGGAATTTTTCAGCCGGCCCAATCTCGGCAAGGCGGCGGTAGTGATCGCCAACTGCGCCATCGTGGCCTATCTGGTCTGGCACGTTCTCGCGAAGGGCCGCCGCACCGCGTCGGTGGCATGAGCGGCGGCGCCGCGAAATGGTTCCGCGCTGTTTGTGAAATGATCTTCATCTCGGATGAATGTTCCGGATCCGGCGTATTCTTCCACCCGCTTGAGTTTACCCACCGCTGGAGACGCTATGAATAAGTCTGGAATCGTGATTGCCTCTGCCTTGTTGACCCTGGGCCTCGCCGCCGGTGCGCTGGCTGCCGATATGCCGAAGAGCGCCGCGCCGATGTCGGCCGATGCGCCCGCCGCTTCCGGCGCCATGTCGGATACCGCGAAGCCTGCCAAGAAGCACAAAAAGCACAAGAAGGCCGCCGCGCCTTCGACCACCAAGTAGCATTGGGTAAGGTCGCGCCCCGGCCGCTTCACGGCGGCCGGGGCGTTTCTGTTTCCGGAGCTGGCGCGCGCATACTGCGGCGGTGCGCATGAAGAATCATTCGATCGGTGCCGCTGCCATCGCGCTCGCGGCGTTCTGTGGCGCCGGCGCGTCGCCTGCCGGCGACTTTCAAATCGGCAATCTGTCGATCGCGCAACCCTGGTCCCGGCCGACCCCGCCGGTGGCGTCCTCCGGCGTGGTGTACTTCTCGATCACGAATCGAGGGTCGCGCCAGGATCGCCTCGTTGCCGCGAGCAGTCCCGCGGCAAAAAGCGCCGAAATCCATGAAAGCCGCACGGTCGGCGGATTGATGGAGATGCGCCAGCTGGCCGTATTGGATTGTCCGCCGCACGCGACGGTGAAGATCGAGCCCGGCGGCGTGCACGTCATGCTGGTCGGCCTGCGCGGCCCGTTGGCTCCCGGTACCGATTTTCCGCTCACGCTGCGCTTCGCGACGGCCGGCGAGTTGACCGTGCAAGTGCACGTGAGCGAGCGTGAATGAACCCAAGGAGGGCGGGCCGCGGCCGGTGGCTGAAAAAGGTCGACGCGAGGAGCGGTAAAAACCTAAGATTGCAGCCCATGAGATCACTACTCCACAGTTCAAAAATTTGCCGCTCGGAGGGCAACATGCCACGGATTTTCATCGGTCGCGCCGCTCTCGTGACGGCCATTCTGGCGCTGGGTTCGAACATCGCGATGGCCGGCGGCCAAATGGGCGGGATGGGTGGCCAGGGTGGCTATGGCGGGCAGGGAATGGGCCGCCCGGGCGGCGGCGGCGGGATGAACCAGCCGGGCGAGGAGATCCAGAGCACGCCGCGCGTCGACAAACCGGATGCCGCGGCGCAGAAGGCCTACAACGCCGGCGTGAAATCCTTGAACAAAGCCAAGAACTACGAGGCCGAGGCCGTAAGCGCGCCCAACGAGGACAAGAAAAACGGCGCGCTGGTCAAGAAGAACGATGCGTATGGGCGTGCGCTCGATCAATTCACCGAAGCGCTGAGCAACAAGGGCGACATGTACGAGGCCTGGAACAACGTGGGCTACGTGCACCTCCGTCTGGGCGCGTACGCCGAGTCGGTCGACGATTACAACCATACGCTGGCCTTGAAGCCGGACCTGCTCGAGGCCATCGAACATCGCGCGGAAGCCTACGTGGCCATCGATCGACTGGACGAGGCGAAGAGCGCGTACATGGATTTGTTCAACCACGACCGGAAGCTGGCCGACGAACTCATGTCGGCGATGCAGCGTTGGGCCACCGAACATCGGGCCAACGCGAACGGCATGCGCGTCTCGGATGTCGAGGCGTTCGACAAATGGCTGCAGGAACGCGAAGGCATCGCCAAGCAGACCGCATCGCTGCCGCCGTGACGCGGCGCACGGCAAAGATATCGGGGCCGTGACCGCGCGCGGCTCGACCCCGCTCCGCGCCCAGCACCCCTGGGCGTCAATTTTTCAGCGCGTCGATTTCCGTTCGCAGCTGCGCCACCAGTTCCTCGAGCAGCGTCACGCGCTGGCTGAGCGACGAACCCGCGGCCGGCTGATCCTCTTCGGCGGGTTCGGGCGCCGATTCGATGGCTCCGGAGAACAGATGCGCATAGCGCGATTCCCGCGAGCCCGCCGCTCGTGCCAGGCGCGCGATGAACGGGCCGTCCTCACGCTCCATCAGGCCTTTGAGTGCCGCTTCGACTTGGGCCGCGTCCGCGAATTCGCATAGGCGATTGGTGCGCGTGCGCAGTTCGCCCGGAGTCTGCGGTCCGCGCAGCAATAGCACGCAGAGAATTCCGAGTTCCTGCTTCGAGAACTTCAGCGGACCGAATTCGGTGTTGCAGAACCGATGCTTGTACTTCGTCACCCGGCCGCCGTAGCCTGCCGACTTGTCGCTCACCAGGTGTTTTCGCATGAGGCCGTCCACCGTCTGCTGGACGGCGGCCTCGGTGAGCTCGAGCACCGGGTCGCGATTGGTTTTCTGGTTGCAGGCATTGGTGAGCGCGTTCAGCGACAGCGGATACTGGTCCGGGGTGGTGATCTCTTTTTCGATCAGGCAGCCGATGACGCGGGCCTCGATGGCGGTAAATTCGATGTTCATGTACAGCTTCCAAGTCGGCCGGGGTTGTTTTAGGGTACTGTCCTCAAATCCCTCGCAGCGTGACGGTGTATTTATGACAATTCAACTGGTATCGGAACATGCGTGCTTTGGCGGCACGCAACAATTCTACAAACACGATTCGCGCGAAACCCGCGGACCCATGAAGTTCTCCGTGTATCTTCCGCCTCAGGCGAAGAGCGGCAAGGTGCCGGTGCTGTACTACCTGGCCGGATTGACCTGCACGGATGAGACGTTTCCGACCAAGGCGCATGCGCAAGCCGTCGCCGCGGAACTGGGGCTGATGCTGGTCGCTCCGGATACGAGCCCGCGCGAGCCGCGGATCCCGGGCGACGCCGACAAGTGGGATTTCGGACAGGGCGCCGGCTTCTACGTCGATGCGACGCAAGCTCCGTGGTCGGCGAATTATCGGATGTACAGCTATGTCGTTCGCGAATTGCCCGAATTGGTCGCGGCGGAGCTGCCGGCGCTGGCCGCTGCCAGCGGTATTTTCGGGCATTCGATGGGCGGCCACGGCGCCTTGACCATCGCGTTGCGCAATCCGCAGCAGTATCGGTCCGTGTCGGCCTTCGCGCCGATCGGCGCGCCCATGCAGTGTCCCTGGGGCCAGAAAGCCTTCACCAACTACTTGGGCGCGGATCAGGCAACGTGGCGCGAGCACGATGCGAGCGAGCTCGTCGCGCGCAAGGCGTTCCCGACGCCCATGCTCATCGATCAGGGCACCGCGGATCAGTTCCTCAAGGATCAACAATTGTTGCCGGAGAAGTTTTCCGCCGCCGCCGCGAAGTCGGGACAGAAGCTCACCCTGCGCATGCAGGAAGGCTACGACCACGGCTATTACTTCATCCAGACGTTCATGGCCGATCATTTGCGGCATCACGCGAAGATATTGAAGGGATAATATCGGTCAGAAATCAATTCTCGATCGGCCCGTGCAGTCTCGTGGCAGACTGCGCGGGCGCCGATCAGCCTCCTATCCCATCGGAGGATGGCCCACCCACAGTTGACAGACAACCCAAGCCCCCAGCAATATGCGCGCGTCAGGTGCTGGACTGCTCTGCAGTTTGGTTAAACGGGAAGTGAGTACTCACGCTCAAGCGTGCAATTCTCACGCTGCCCCCGCAACGGTGATCGAGCGGTAACACAGTCAGTCGTTCCATATGGAGCGGCAACCACTGAGCCTTTAGGGCTCGGGAAGGTGACGGTGCCGCCATGCTTACAATGCATGGCAGCTCGTAAGTCCGGAGACCGGCCTGGCGACGAACCGCGGTGCGAAGGGCGCCGGGCGGCGCCGGCGCTATCTGCGCATTGGCGGACGTCCACCTCTGTCCCGCGGCGACTTGATCTGAACGTGGCGTGCGGGCGAGCATGTCATGGAGAGTTAGCCATGGCCATCAATGTCTGGTCGGGCGCGAATGCAGCCTGCGTATTGCTTTGCCTAACTGCCGCGCGTTCGCTAGCCGCCGACTACCCCGATGCTTCCGTCAACGAAGTAGTTGTGACTGCAACGCGCGTCCCAGAGCCCGTTGACAAGGCCTTGGAGCCTGTCCTGTTGATCGGCCGAGCCGCTCTCGAGGATTCGCTCGCGGTGGACGTTGGCGATGTCCTGCGTTTTCATGCGGGGCTCGACGTTGGTCGCACGGGCGGCCCGGGCCAGCCGCTAAGTCTCTTCATCCGCGGTACCAACAGCGATCAGTCGATCGTGATGATCGATGGAGTTCGCATCAATTCAGGGACGCAAGCGCTTGCGCCACTCATGAACCTTTCACCAGAGTTGTTCGACCGCATCGAGATTGTAAAGGGCCCGCGCTCTGCAATTTATGGCACTGACGCCATCGGTGGAGTCGTCAATCTCATCACCCGGACCGACGGCTCTTCCGGCGCCGACATCATGCTCTCCTATGGCCGCTATGGAACCGGCGAATTCACCGTCGATGGCAACTATGCCGTCGGTGGGACCGCCGTTCAGGCCGCTCTGACCGGCCAGCAGAGCGCCGGATTTCCGACATACGCCGCCGACACGCTCGACAGCGGCTACAGAAATCTATCCGGTACCGCCGCCATCACCACGCATATCGGCGATATGGAATTGGGCGCGCGCTACTACCAAGCGACGGGCGCGACGCAGTACGCGAACGCCGTATATAAGGCGGACTTTACGGCGTTCCAGTCATTTACACCGCTCAATGAGGATTTCACAAACAGCGTATTCGCGGTGCATGCGAGCGGCGACGTAACGGATATCTGGCACACTCGACTTACCTTGAGTCGAGTCGTGGACGATCTGCGCCAGGAGCAGAATGATCCCTATGCCGCGACTGACGAGGGTGACTTCGACTACACCTCGCGTGGCACACTCGACTGGCAGAACGACGTAAAGATTGCCGGCGATTGGCTCAAACAGACCCTCACTTTCGGTGCCATTGTTTACAACGAACACACGAACTCACTGAGCTACGGCACCGGCTACTCGGTCGACACCCATGCGCAGACCTATTATCTGCAGGATCAGCTCGAGTTTGGACGAAGCCGCGTGTTGCTCGCGACCGGTGTCGCGCATTACTCGGAGTTCGGCGACCACGCGACTTGGAATGCCGAGTATGGCTATGCGGTCACAGCCAACACGTTATTGATAGCGTCGGCGGGAACCGCATTTCGTGCGCCTTCCGCAACCGATCGATTCGGCGATGGCGGCACGCCGAACCTGTTGCCGGAAAGTTCGCGCAATTTCGAAGTCGGCATCAAGTCACGCATCGACTCCAACCAAGAAGTCACCTTCGCAGCGTTTCAAAACACGATCACCGATCTCATCGAGTTCGTCAATGACCCGGCCAATCGGGTTTATGGCGGCGAGAACAGGAATGTCGACCGAGCGCGTATTCGCGGCCTCGAGGCCAGCTGGGATTTGCGTCTCGATCCATGGTCGGTGCGCGCAGAAGGCAGTCTCCAGGATCCACGGGATCTTGTCGATGATACGCAACTGCTGCGTCGGGCCAAGCACAGCTTTACGCTGGCGGGAGCACGCAAGATCGGCACCGGCGAGATCGGCATGGAGTTGCTGCTGGCGGGGCCGCGACCTGACCTCGATGTAGTCAGCAGCGATCCCATGCAGGACGGTGGTTACCTGCTCGCTGCAATCTACGGCAAGCTCAATTTGACGCCGGCGTGGTCCGTTTCTACGCGACTAGAGAACGCGCTCAATCGGCGATACGAACTCGCCAGCGGCTATAACACGGCAGGACGCTCTGTTTCTGTCGCCACTCGCTATGGCTTTCGGTGAGGCTCGTACGGGCAACGGCAATTCTGCTCGCGCTGGTAGGATGCGCCGCGGCACAGTCCGGCAGTTTCGTGCTGCGCGACGATCTGCAGCGCGACGTTGCGTTCGCAAGCTACCCGCGGCGCATCGTCACGTTGCTGCCCTCGCTCACCGAGACGGTGTGCGCGCTCGGCGCGTGCGATCGGCTGGTCGCCACCGATCGGTTCTCCAATTGGCCGGCGCAGGTCCAAGCGCTGCCCAAAGCCGGCGGACTGGATGATGCCTCCGTCGAAGCCATCGTGAGCCTCAGACCCGACCTGATTCTCATCAGTCATTCGCAACGGATCACGGGGCGCTTGCGCGAATTGGGCGTGCGGACGTTCGCGCTCGAGTCGCAGACCTACGCCGACATCGGGCGCACGCTGACCATCATCGGTCGAATCTTGGGTGTACCGGACCGCGCCGCGGCTCTGGAGCAGTCCATAGACGCTGCGGTGCTCGAACTCGGGCGCCGGGCGGCGCGCCGGCGGGGAGCGGGACCCACGGTGTACTTCGAAGTCGATCGGGCGCCGTATGCGGCGGGCCCGGGGTCGTTCATCGGCGAACTGCTCGCGCGGCTGGGGGCGCGCAATATCGTGACGAACGATCTGGGTCCTTTCCCGAAGCTCAACCCCGAGTACGTCGTACGCCACGATCCCGACGTGATCTTCGTGTCTCCCGCGGAAGCATCGCGTCTCGCCGAACGCCCGGGCTGGGACAGGCTGCGCGCGGTGAAAGAGCATCGGCTGTGCTTGTTCGACGCCGCGACGAGCGACACCATCGTGCGGCCCGGACCCCGGGTTCCCGAGGGTATGCGAGCGCTCGCCGATTGTCTCGACCGGCTCGGCCCGTGAGCCAGTCGACGCGCCTCATGGCGTGGCTCGCCGGCTGCCTCGCGCTTGCCTTGCTGTTGGCGTGCGCGAGCCTCTTCGTCGGCACGTCGAGCATCGAGACGTCCTGGCACTGGCTGCTGTCGCCCGATGGCCGGTCCTCGGTGGTGCTTTGGCAGATCCGGTTGCCGCGAACCCTGGGCGCCTGGTGCGTCGGCGCATTGCTCGGTCTGTGCGGCGCGACCGCGCAGGGCGTGTTTCGCAATCCCCTCGCCGAACCGTACTTGCTGGGGACCGCGTCCGGCGCCGCCTTGGGCGTCGCGATCAGCCTGATCGCCGCGGACTCGACCATCGGTGAACTGGCGTGGGCCGGAAAATTGGGGCTGACGGGCGCCGCCTGCCTGGGAGCCGCGGCTGCCACGGCGCTGACGATCGTGCTGTCGCGGGGAGTGCTGCAAACGGCGAGCTTGCTGCTCGCCGGCATCGTCATCGCGTTCGTGTTGAGCGCGGTCACCTCGCTGGTCTTGCTCACCAAGCCTGACATCTGGCGGGCCATGCAGACGTTCATTCTGGGCAGCACGGGTTTTCTGAGCTGGTCCTCGGCGACGCTGCTGGGCGTCGTGTTCTGGGTCTGCCTGATACCCACCCTCTTGCTGTCGCGCGGTCTCGATGCGCTCACGCTCGGCGAGGACACGGCGCAGTCCCTGGGCCTGTCGATCCCGATCCTGCGTCTGACGTTGCTCGGGATCGTCTCGCTCGGCACCGCCGCGGCCGTGGGACAGGTGGGTATCGTCGGATTCGTGGGGTTGATGGCGCCGCATCTGGTGCGCGAGACGCTGGCGGTCAATCATCGGCAGTTGCTGATCGCCGCGTCGCTGTGCGGTGGGGTGTTGCTGCAGGCGGCGGACCTCTTGAGCCGCTGGATCGTGCGCCCGGCCGAGCTGCCGGTGGGCGCGGTCACGGCGTGCGTCGGCGGCGGCTATCTGGTGCTCTTGTTGTGGCGCAGAAATCGCGATGGTTGAGGCCGCCTCACCCGTCGCGCCTGGCGCGTTGTCGTGCCGCCACCTGACGCTGAGCTACGGCTCGCGGACCGTGCTCGACGGTATCTCGGTGGATTTCGCGGCCGGGCGCTGGAGCGCCGTGGTGGGGCCGAACGGCTGCGGCAAGTCGACGCTGTTGCGGGCGCTGGCGGGGCTGTTACGGGCTCGCTCGGGAACGATTTCGCTGCACGGGCGCGATCTGCATTCGTGGCCGCGACGCGAGCGCGCCCGCCGCCTGGCATGGCTGGCGCAGTCGTCGAGCAGCACGGATTTGACGGGCTCGGAGGTGGTGAGTCTGGGCCGGTTCGCGCACGGCGGCTGGCTCGGCGCCCGGCAGCAAGCCGACGATGCGGCGATCCGTCGCGCCATGATCGCCACCGGCTCGCTGGCGTGGATGCAGCGCCGGCTGTCGAGCCTGTCGGGCGGCGAGCGGCAGCGCGTGTATCTGGCGCGGGCGCTGGCAGTCGAGGCCAAGGTCTTGCTGCTCGATGAGCCGACGACGCACCTGGATCCGCCGCATCAGGAGGATGTGGTGCGTCTGCTGCGGGAGCAATCGCGCGTCAACGGCGTTTGCGTGGTGAGCGCCATCCACGATTTATCGCTGGCGCTTGCCGCGGATCGGCTCATCGTCATCGGTGCGCGCGGCCTCGTCGGACACGGGACGGTGCCGGAAGCGCTGGCCGGCGACTGGCTGTCGGCGGCGTTCGATACGCGCATCGATGTGGTCGAACACGACGGAGCGCATTTATGGCGGCCGTCGCTCGATGCGCCGCCGGCCGGCGGCCCCGCGTGACGGAAACGGCGCGGGCGCGCTCCTCCCCGATTTGATCGGCGAGAGCGGTCTCATCGAGAAGACGGTACGAAACATAGCCATCGAAGGCATCGAGCGCCCCGAAACCCACGAGAAGAACCCCCGGACGCACAGTCTTGACCTGCACTCATGACTGCTCTGTGAAACACCTAAGACAACGGTATCCTCAACTCTTCACGGAGCCCAATCCTTCTCGTTGGAGTGCCTCGGATGAACACGCGAAGCTCCCCGCTTGAGGCGCCCCAAGCCAGCATTTTGTCGCACCTTCCGCATGGCGGCCGCGGACTGCGAGGGAACCCCGATGCTTGGGCTTGGCCATTATTCGGATTGTTTCACGAGCGGATATATACTTGATTCCCGGCGACATGCAGTAGTCGCATCATTGGCCAGCATGGATCACATCATGGAACTCATCTCCGACCACATCGGTGAGCTGCTCGACTCGGGTCCGGATGCTCTGGTCGTCGCCGACGAGAACGGCGTGATCGCGTATGTGAACCGGCAAACAGAAGTCTTGTTCGGTTTCGACCGTAACGAACTGCGTGGTCAGAAAGTCGAGATGCTTTTGCCAGAGAGACTGCGCACGATGCATCCGGTCCACCGTCGAGATTATCGTGGCGCACCGCGCGTGCGCCCCATGGGCGGCAAGCTTGAACTGTATGCGCGCCGACACGACGGATCGGAATTTCCCGTGGAGGTCAGTTTAAGTCCCATTCAAACCGCGCATGGACTATTGATCTCAAGTACGATTCGCGACGTCAGTGAGCGCCGGCAGATGCTCGAGGATCTGCGCGCGGCCCGGAATGAAGCCGAGCGCGCGAATCATGCCAAGAGCACCTTCCTCGCTACCGCCAGTCACGATCTGCGACAACCGCTGCAATCCCTGATTCTGTTGAACAGCGTCCTACGGAAGACGTCCACGGATCCGCGCGCCGTAGCGGCGGCCGCCGCGCAGCAGGAGTCGCTCTCCTCAATGTCGGATCTGGTGAATGCGCTGCTCGACATCAACAAGCTGGAGTCCGGTGCCATACGGCCCGACATGGCGGACCACTCTGTGCAGGCAATCTTTCGCCATCTGCGGGCCTCCTTCGAGGAAGAAGCGCGGGAAAAAGGTCTTGAGCTCATCGTCGATGACTGCGATGAGATCGTGCATACGGACGGGGGACTCCTGGAGCAGCTCGTCCAGAATCTCGTCGCGAATGCCATTCGCTATACGCGTGTGGGACTCGTGCATCTACGCTGTCTGCACCATTACGCCGGGGTGCGAATCGAAGTGCTGGATACGGGCATCGGTATTCCGCTGGACGATCGAGAAAGGATTTTCGAGGAGTTTCAGCAACTCGCCCCGGCGTCGGGCGGGAAACGCGAAGGTCTTGGGCTTGGCCTCGCCATCGTGCGCCGGATCGCAAAATTGCTCGGCTGCACGATCGAAGTCGACTCCGAGATGGGTCGTGGTTCGTGCTTTGGATTGACGATGCCGCGGGGATCTCGTATCCATCATGCCCCTCTGCCCGACAACAGTACGACAATCGAGAAAGCCCCGAGCGCATTGATCGTGCTCGTCGACGACGAAGTATCCGTGGCGCGTGCGACGCAGATGCTGTTGGAACTGGAAGGCCATGCCGTGCTTTCCGCCCGAGGATTGGACTCCGCGCGGGCAGCGATCGAGCAGCATGGGCAGATGCCGGATCTCATCGTGTCGGATTACCATCTGGGATCGAACCAGTCGGGCATCGATGTCATTCGCGAACTGCGCGAACTGGTGGGGCACCCGATTCCGGCCGTTCTCGTGACGGGAGACACCTCGCCGCGCATGGCGGACACCCAGCGTAGCGCAAGTCTGGACATTTTCAGCAAACCCGTCGTCGCGGAGAAATTTCTCGATTGCATCAATCGGCTGTTGCACGAAAACCCTCCCTCGCAGTCGCGTCGACCGAGCGAGGAGAACCCATCAGCCACCTCCACAAACACCGGCTAGCTCTCGGCGCAAGGGACCTTAGCCTGAATGGCACTTAAGATAAGGTTCTACGCGTGACCATGAGCCATGATGTTCGATCGAGCCTGAGCCCTCGGTGTTTTCAGCCAAGGGTAGGGTTTCGGTCGGCCTCGGTATGCTCAGAGCTCAGCTGACGACAAGGACGGTATGGCGCGATTCCAGGCGGATCGCCGACCGCTAGCGCGACTGGACGAGCGCCTTGGAGGTGATATGGCCATCGAAGTCGGTCCATACGTGCTGCGCAAAATCGTACAACTTGCAGCGCCGCACCGTATTCCAGTAGTACCGCCAGGTGAAGACTTCCGAATTCAGCCGTTCGTCCAACGTGGCGCTGAGCCGCGCCTGGGCCTCCTTCAGCCGGTAGAGCGGAATGCCCATGTTCACGTGATGCGCACCGTGCTCCAGGATGTAGTGAATCAATCCGTCGAGCGGACGCATCAGCTTGATGTGCACCGTGGTCGTTGCGTAGCCGGCATTGGCGGTCCACTCGTCGCGACGTTCGTACCACGCGACGCGCGGATGCGTGTGCTGCACGTAGACCACGAATCCCATGAGGCAATTCCACAGGAAAAACGGCACGACGAAACCAAAGACCAGGAGCGACCAGACCGATTTGCCGCTGTACACGCCCCAGATCGTGAGCCCCCCGATCCACAGGGCCGCAAAGCCGGTGACCAAGCAGCTATCGACGGTGTGGCTGGCACGGCGCGTCGTGACGTGCTTGCGGCCGGGGAAGAATAATTTCTTCCACCACATTTCGATCATGTAATACACGCCCTGACCGACGCCGCTGCGATACACGCGTTCGAGCTGGCGGCGGCCCCAGGGCAGGCGCGCGAATTCGAGCGGTGAGTAGGGGGTCCACACATAGTCGCGGCCCTTCAAATTCGTGAAGCCATGGTGCGCCAGATTGTGTCCGACCTCCCACAAGCTGAACGGCGTCAACGACGGCAGGAAGGCGATACGGCCGATCCACTTGTTCAACGTCTTATTCGGCGTGTACGAGCCATGGCAGGCGTCGTGGCCGATGACGAACAGGCGCGCAATCCACACGGCCGCGACCAGCGAGGCGAATACCTTGACCCACCAGGGCTCGACCACCAACAGACTCGCGATGGCAACACCCAGCACCAGCCAGTCCAAAAAGAACCAGATAACGGGTGCAACGACCGCGCGTTCGAGCGTAAACGGCTGCAGCAGTTTCTGGAACTTGAAACGGGACTTGTCGGGAGCCGGGCCCGGGGCATTGGTGGGTTCAGGTGGGGAAGGCGTTTGCATTCAAAACTCCGGCCGGCACGCGAAGGGACAGGACCCAACATTATACGCGCACCACGACCACGAACTACAGCACTCCGTGAAGCTGGAGAACTCTAATCAGGCCGTTTCCGCATCGGGCCAGAGCAAAACCCCCAAATGCTCGCAGGCCTCGATCAACGCCGTTGCCGCCTCCCGGGTACTCGCATCCAATCGCCGATCGTGGGTCAACAGCCAGGTGAGCCGTGCACGGCGGGAGCGTGCCGACGGCTCGCTGTCGAACAGTGCGGGAAACAGGCCCAGCGCATCGACAAATTCGCGCATTGGAGCCGCGGCAGTCGAGTTCGGCGGCGGAGTCAGCAGCAACTTCAACCAGGTGACGCAGCGCTTGGCGAGGCCGGCCCGGGTGATACCGAGACTGGTGCGGCGGCGCGATTCGCCGTCCGCCAGCGAGTCGGCCAGGTTGCGGTAGCGCTCGACCGCGCCCTCATCCGCCGGCAGCGCCGGGCTGGCATCGGACAGGACGGAGCGCAGCAGATCGGCCAGCAGCAACGACAACGATTCGGCCAGGAACCGTTGGTTCTGTTCCGGATCGGGTCGCGACAGCTCTTCCCAGGACGGAGCGCCACCCAGTCGCCTAGCGTTCGGAGGGTTCGACATGCCGCCAGTGTAGCTGCTCCGGCGATCATCGCAACTATGTCAAAATGCGACGGAGATCGCAGACAGGCGTCGATAACTTGCAGTTACGGATGGAGGCCATGAATTTACGATTGACGCCCGGAGAGGCGGTGCCCTTGACCGCGGGCGTCCGGCGGATCGTCGCGCCGAACGCCGGCTTGATGACCGGACCGGGGACGAATACCTATTTGTTGGGCACGCGCGAAATTGCCGTCCTCGACCCGGGGCCGAACGATGCCGCGCATTTACAGGCTATCTTGAGGGCGTGCGAGGCGCCCATTCGCTGGGTGGCGGTCACGCATACCCATGCGGATCACTCGCCGTTGGCGCGTATCCTGGCCGAACGCACCGGCGCACGGCTGATCGGCTTGGCGCCGCCCGCCGACGGCCGCCAGGACGAGACTTTCGTACCCGAGCACCTCCCGGCCGACGGTGAGCGCTTGCAACTGGGCGGCGTTGCGGTGACGGCCATCCGCACGCCCGGCCACGCGTCCAACTGCCTCTGCTACCTGCTCGAGAGCGAGCGCCTGCTGTTCACCGGCGATCATGTGCTCGAGGGCGTTTCACCGGTGATCCTGCCGCCCGACGGCGATATGTCCGCGTACATGCAATCGCTCGAGAAGCTGCATGCGTATGACTTCGAGCGCATCGCGCCCGGACACGGCAGCGTGATCGAGGACGCCAAGCGGGCGCTCGACATGCTGAAAAGACACCGCTTGGCGCGCGAGAGCAAAGTGCTGAATGCGCTCCGGCGAATGGGCGCCGCGACGCTCGATCGATTGACGCCGGCGGTCTACGACGATGTGCCGGCGGAGCGGCATTCGTGGGCGAGACTGACTCTCGAGGCGCACCTCATCAAGCTGGCGCGCGACGGCCGTGTCATCGTGTACGAGGGCAGCTGGCGGGTCCTCGGCGCATGAGCCCCCGGTTGAGCATCGCGCTGCACGCGGTCAGCGTGCGGCGTGGCGACAAATGGGCGCTGCGGGATGTGTCGCTGGCGCTGAAAGCGGGCGAACGCTGGGCGCTGGTCGGCGGCAACGGGGCCGGCAAGACGCAGCTGCTCAAACTCATCGGTACGGACGTGTGGCCGACGCCGACCGGCCGCGAGCGGCGCAGCTACCGTCTCGGGCGCCGCACGGTCGACGTCCTCGAAGCGAAGCAGCGCATCGCTTACATTGGCGCCGAACTTCAGGACAAGTACGCCCGCTACGGCTGGAATCTCGAGGTGCGCGAGGTGCTCGCGACCGGGCTGCATCGCACCGATCTGTTGCAGCAGCCGGTCACTGCGGCGGAACGCCGGCGGGTCGCCCGCACGCTCGAACTGTGCGGCCTGACCGCGCTGGCGAATCGCCGGTTTCTGGCATTGTCGTACGGCCAGAAGCGGCTGGTACTGCTGGCGCGCGGCTTGATCCAGGATCCGGACTGGCTGCTGCTGGATGAGTTCTACAATGGCTTGGACACGGAGTACCGTGCGCGGATCGACGGGATCTTGGACCGGGCGCGTGCCGCCGGCCAGTCGTGGGTGGTATCCGCGCATCGCACCGCGGACGTGCCCCGGGGGACGCAGGGGCTGATCGAATTGCGCGCGGGAAAGGTCCACTCGATCGGACGGCTGAGCAGAGCCGATCTCGAGCGCCTGGGCCGGCTCGCGGCGGAGAGGCCGCCGCCCAAAACGCGGGCGAAGCCGCTCGCACCGCGCTCGCTGCCTCGTGCGCGGCGAGCGGCGGGCGGCCAGGTGCTGCTGCGGATCCGCCAAGCCGACTTGTACGTCGACTATCGCGCCGTGCTGCGCCGCGTCAATTGGGAACTGCGCGCGGGCGAGCACTGGGCGGTGTTCGGTGCGAATGGCGCCGGCAAGTCCAGCTTTCTCAAATTGCTGTACGGCGATCTGTCGCCCGCCTTGGGCGGCCGTATCGAACGCACCGGATTTCCGCGCGGCACGCCGATCCAGGCGTGGAAGCGTCAGACCGGCCTGGTGTCGCCGGAGCTGCAAACCGACTACGCGGTGAATGTCACCGTATTCGATCTGGTCGCGAGCGGCCGTTATGCCAGCATAGGACTCAACGATGCGCCGACCGCGGAGGATCGGAAAAATGCGCGCCGCTGGCTCAAATTCTTCGCGCTGTTGTCGGTGGCCAAGCGTCAGCCGCGGCAATTGTCCTATGGGCAATTGCGCCGCGCCCTGTTCGCGCGGGCACTCGCCGCCGATGCGCGCATCCTGTTGCTCGACGAGCCGCTGACCGGACTCGATCCGCGGCAGCGCGCCGCCATGAAGCGCCTGCTCGAGCGGCTGATGCAGCAAAAGCTGACGTTGATCATCGCCGTGCACCATCCCGAGGACCTGCCGCGCGGGATGACCCATGCATTGCGATTACATAATTCCAGTGCGACCGCCCTTAATTGGGATTCTGCGACTTGAGTCTGCGGCACGGGAGCGTCATTGGGGCGACACTGCTGCCACTGTCCGGCAGGGAAATGGAACTATGTTGCGTGTCGCCGCGGCCTTCATCCTCGCAAGTTCGATGCTTGCCGGCTGCAGCCATTCGAACTACGCGGTGCGGCCGATTCCCCGCATCGCCGCCGACAACGTCGGCCAACCGGTGAGCCGCTTGCGCGACGCTTTCGGCGAGCCGCGCAAGGTCGACACTACATCCACCAAACTCGTCTATGTGTGGTTCCTCGCCGATGTGCCGGCGGGCGCGCCGGTGGGGTTTCACGGCTGCGAAATGGAAGTGACCGTGGACATCCGGTCCGAGCACGTGCTCGGGTATTCGCTGGAGAACATCGGCTGGGGCAATTGCAAGGATCTGCGGCGCAAGATTCGCGTAGCGGAACGATAGGGCGGATCGCAGCGGCTTAGGCGCCGCTGACTTACAATGCTCCTTGCGTTGGCGCCGCTGGGGCGCTCGTTGCGCTCCGGAGCTTTCGTGTCGTTGATCTTCATATTGACCCTTGCGGTCCAGGCCGGCCTCATCGTGCACGTCATCAAGACGGGTAGAAACACGCTATGGATCTGGGCCATCGCGCTGTTGCCGGCGGCGGGCTCACTGGCCTATGTGGTCGTCGAGATCCTGCCGCAGGCCTTCGGCGGCCGCACGGCGCGGCGTTCCAGGGCGGGCATGCAACGCATGATCGATCCGAATCGGGATCTGCGGCGCGCCGCCGCGGAAGTGGAGATTTCAGGCAACGTCGACGCGCGCCGCCGGCTCGCCGAGGAGTTGTACGAGCGCGGCCAGTACGCCGAGGCTGCCACGGTTTATCAGGGCGGTCTGAAGGGCATCTTCGAACACGATCCGACGCTGCTGCTCGGTTTGGCGCGGGCCCAATTCGCGACGGCGGATTTCGCGGGCGCGCGCGCATCCTTAGAACGCCTGATCCAGCACAATCCGGACTTCAAGTCGGCGGACGGACATCTGTTGTACGCGCGGACTCTCGAGGCGCAGAACGCGCTCGACGAAGCCGAGCACGAATACGCGGCGGTCGCTCAAGGGTATCCCGGCGCGGAGGCGCGCCTGCGCTACGCCTTGCTGCTCAAGCGGCGCGGCAAACTCGACGCGGCGCGGCCGATTTTCAAGGATCTCGTGGATGGCGCGCGCTTGGGGCCGGCGCATTATCGCAAGGCGCAGGCGCAATGGCTGGAACGGGCGCGCCGCGAGCTCGGCTGAGACGTCGCGGGGGATCCTTTCATGTCACCGAATTTTGCGCGGCGTTTCCGCCCATTGATCGTCGCGGCAGCGCTGGCGGCGTGCAGCAGTCAGCGGGAACCTGCGCAAAGGTCGATCGACGATATCGACGCCCGTGTGACGGCGGCGTCCGCGGAAGCCGCGCGCTACGTGCCGGAGCAGCTGATGGACGTGCGCGACGAGCTCAGGGATTTGAAGACCTCGTTCGACGGGCAGGACTATGCGGCGGTGCTGCTCCGGGCGCCGGTGGTGATGAACGATGCACAGGCGCTGACGGGTGCCGCGGCGGCCAAGAAGGCTGGATTGACGAAGACGCTCAACGAGCAATGGGCGAGCTTGGCCAACCTGCTGCCGGCGGATATCACGGCCTTGCAGAGCCGGCTCGATGGGCTGGCCAAAAAGTCGAAGCGGCGGTTGGCCGAGGGCAGCCAGGTCGATGCGGTGCAGGGCGCATTGCGAGAGGACCGGGGGCTTTGGTCCAAAGCCCAGGCGGCTTTCGCTACGGGCAACATGGACGAAGCCGTGACCATCGGGAAGAATTTGCAGCGCAGGCTCGAGGATCTGGCGGGTGCCCTGCCGCCCATGCGATGACGGCGGTGCTCAGATGGCCAACGTGCCTTCGCTCACGATGACGGCCCTGCCGCCGATGTGCGCGGCGAGCAGGTGTCCTCGCTCGACTTCGAGTTTGACGTGCACCTCGCCGGGACGCTTCACGTGGCGGCCTTGGTAGCCCGTGAATCCCGTCGTGCCGGCGTCGAACTGTTCCAAGTCCCAGAGGTATGCGGCGAGCATCGAATGGGCGTTGCCGCTGACCGGGTCCTCCGGGATGCCCAGCGCGGGGCAGAACATGCGCGACTGCGTCGACAGCGACGCTGCACCTCGATCGACCGAAAAGACGAAAAAGCCGTCGGTACCCAGCTCGTTGCCGAGAGCGATCAAGGTGTCGACATTCGGCGCCAGCAAGTCCAGGGCGCCGGCGTCGCCGACGGGCACCAGCAAGCGCGTGCTGCCCTTGCGCGCGATGCGGGCCGGCAGGACTTCGTGCAGCTGAGTTCCGGGCAGGCGCAGCGCTTCGGCCACGCGCAGAGTGGTTTTGAGCGGCAGCGGGGCGTCCAGCTGGGGCACGGTTTGACGAAACTCGATGAGCGGTGCGTCGTTCGTGCCGTCGATCGCGCGCACCTCGAGGATGCCGGTCCCAGAATGCTGCCGGCTCACGCCCACGCCGCGGCGTCCGAGGGCCAACAGTACCGTATGAGCGGCAATGGTGGCGTGTCCGACGAACGGCGCCTCCTTGCGGGAGTTGAAGAAGCGCAGGCGCACATCGTGGTCCGCGCCGGCGGGCGCGAGCACGAACGCGACTTCGGCATGGGCAAACTCGCGCGCCACGGCGCCCAACGTCGCGTCGTCGTGCCCGTCGGCATCGAGCACGACCGTGGCCGGATTGCCGGTGAAGCGCGTCCGGGTAAAGGCATCCACTTGAAAAATGCGCACAGGTTGTCTCCGCAACTATTGCCGCAGTTTTGCACGGCTCCCTGTGTCAGGCTACACTTGAATGAACCTTGGGGTGGTCTCTAGCAGACCTGAGACGTGGGCTGTCGACTATCCGACTCACCTGCGAACCCGTTGAACCTGACCCGGGTAATGCCGGCGTAGGGAGTAGGTACCATCGTGCGCACAGCCGTCGACATCAGTATGTATCCGTTGGCCGGGGACTACCGGCCGTTGATCCAGGCGTTCATCGATCGCCTCAACGAGTATCCCGATTTGCAGGTCGAGACGAATGCCCTCAGCACCCAGATTTGGGGAGAGCTCGACCGGGTGATGACCATACTCGGGGAGGAGATGGCGCGCAGCGCCGCCACGGGGCCGCAGCCCGTGTTCGTCCTGAAAGTGCTGCCGGGGCTGGCACGACGGGTAGAGGCAGGGCCTGCCGGGGGGCAGCCCATCGAGGTACCCACACGAGAGAAGTCGCCACAGGCACCGTCGTGAATGAATTGTCGGTCCAGCTCGAGAGCGCGTGGCGCTCGACCGGCGGGATCGAAATCGTGGCGGCCGTGCTGGCGGTGGTCTATCTGTTGCTTGCCATCAAACAGCGCAGGGGCTGCTGGGTTGCCGCCTTCGTGAGCTCCTGCCTGTATGTGTGGGTGCTGTTCGGCGCGCGTTTATACATGGAGTCCGCGCTGAACGCCTTCTACGCGGCCATGGCCGTCTACGGGTATTGGCAGTGGAGCCGGGGCGAGGAGGGGCGGCAGCTGCGCATTTCGCGCTGGCCGCCGGCGCGTAACGCCTTGGGGTTGCTGGGCGTCGTCGGCCTGTCCTGCGTCAGCTCGTTCTTCCTGCGGCGTTTTACTCCCGCTGCATGGCCGTTCGTGGATTCCATGGTCACCTGGGCCAGCGTCTTCGCCACGCTGTTGGTGGCGCGCAAGGTGTACGAGAACTGGCATTGGTGGCTGGTCATCGATTCCGTGAGCCTGTGTCTGTACTTCAACCGCCGTCTGTATCTCACCATGCTGCTGTTCGGCCTGTACCTGCTGATGATCGTCGTCGGCATGCGCGAGTGGCGCCGCAGTCTGCGGCCCATGGCTCATGTCCCACAGCTCGCTTGAACTGCTGGCCTCGACCTGGGTGCCGGGCGACGGGCCGGTCGACGTTCGAGTTCTGGCAGCGGGTCTGGTGAATGTGAGCTGCCGGGTCGCGCGCGCCGGCCGCACTTACCTGATGCGGGTCGCGGCCGCCGATTCCGAGGATCTCGGCCTCGACCGTGAGTGGGAGTGCCGGGTGCTGGGCGTCGCAGCGGCGGCGCAGATCGCGCCGACCGTCGCTCATTGCGACCCGGCGCACGGGATCTTGGTCGCCGGTTGGCTGAGCGGACGCACGTGGACGGCCGAGCAAGCGCGCGCGGCCGACAATGTGGATGCGATGGCGGGGCTGCTGCGCCGAGTGCATTCGCTGCCCATCGTCGAACCGCCTCGCATCATGAATCCGCGAACGTGGATTCGGCATTATGCGTCCGCGTTGGAGCGTCGCGGCGCCGCAGCCGCGCGGTTCGCCGGTCTGGCCGATGCAGCCGACGCGCGGCTCGAGTCGCTGGCCGCCTTCGCACCGGTCCAACGAGTGCTTTGCCATAGCGATGTGCACCGGTTCAACGTTCTGGTCGGCGACCGCCTGGTCCTGCTCGATTGGGAGTACGCGCACGTATCGGATGGGTTCTGGGATCTGGCCGGCTGGATCGCCAACAACGATTGGGCGGAGGAGGACGCGGAGCGTTTGTTGTGCCGCTATCTCGAGCGTCCGCCGGCGTCCGCCGAGCGGGCACGACTGCGGGACATGCTCTGGCTCTACGACTACGTGTGTCTGTTGTGGAGCGTACTTTACTCATATCAGCGGCCGGAGGAGGCGGGCGGCAAGGTCGCCGGCCGCATCGAGCTTCTCGAGGCGCGCTTGGGAACGCACGACCGGTAGTCGCGGGGGGTAAGTTCCGGCAAACTAGCCGGCCTAGCGACAGCCCCTGAAAGGGGCATTTAACGGAGAGTTCAATGGCGCGGATGATCGTAGTGGACCGTGACGGGAAAGAGCACGAGATCGAGGCGAAGCCTGGTCTCAAAGTGATGGAGATTCTGCGCGAGCTGGATTACGGGGTCGCTGCGATTTGCGGGGGTCTGTGCTCGTGCGCCACCTGCCACGTGTATGTCGACGAAAGCTGGGTCGCCCGCTTGCCGAAGCCGCAGAGCGACGAGCTCGAGCTGTTGAACGAATTGCCCGACTACAATGCGGCCACGTCGCGTCTGTCCTGTCAGGTGGATTTCACCGAGGCGTTGAGCGGCATCAAAGTCTCGATCGCGCCGGATACCTAGCCTTGAGCGGAATGCGGTCGAGCTGCGCCGGATCGTGCGCGGCGGGCGGCGATCCCATCACTTCTTTTCGGTCTGGCGCCGCACGGCCTCCTGGGCCGCCGCGAGGGCGGCGGGGTCGCCGAGGAAACGGCGGCCGATCGGCTGAATCTGCTCATCGAGCTCGTACAGCATCGGGATGCCGGTCGGTATGTTGAACTCCAAGATGTCCTTCTCGGACATCGAGTCGAGCATTTTGACCAGCGCGCGCAGCGAGTTTCCGTGGGCCACGATCAACACGTTCTTCCCGCTGCGCAGTTCCGGGACGATGCGGGATTCCCAGAAGGGTAGAACGCGGGCGAGCGTGTCTTTCAGCGATTCGGCGGCGGGCAGCAGCGCGGGGTCGACATCGGCGTAACGCGGATCGAAGTGCGGATGACGCGGGTCCTCCCAAGCCAGAGGCGGGGGCGGGACGTCGTAGCTGCGGCGCCAGAGCTTCACTTGCGCCTCGCCGTGCTTCTCGACCGTCTGTGCCTTGTCGAGCCCCTGTAGCGCACCGTAGTGCCGTTCATTGAGGCGCCAGCTGCCTTCCACGGGTATCCACATGCGGTCCATGGTGTCGAGAATGAGCCACAGCGTGCGGATGGCGCGCTTGAGCACCGAGGTGAAGGCGATGTTGGGTTCGATCTTCTCGGCGAGCAATTCCTTGCCGGCCTGCGCCGCCTCCTCGCGCCCGAGAACGCTCAGGTCGACGTCGTACCACCCCGTGAAAAGGTTCTCGACGTTCCAAATGCTCTGTCCATGACGAACCAAGATCAATTTGCCGGGCATGATGAATTCCTCCCAAGTGATCGAACCATGGTGATCGAACCGCCGCCGCGCTAGCGAACCGCCGCGAAAACACCCTTGAACTCGGTGGCCAGGGTATCACCCTGGTGGATGCGCACCTCGAGGCGGATGCGCCCGCGCCCTGCCCGCTGCAGCATTCGCCTGAATTTTTCGGTCTGCGCCGTGGAAGGTGGCACGAGTGTGGCGCGCAGCGCGCCTTGAACGGGGACCAGGTACCGCATGGTGGATTCCTGAATCACCGCATCGGCGGCAACATCCAGGGTGGCGAGGTAACGCGTGACCCAGGCCCAGCCGGTCAGTACGGCCACCGAGAACAGACTGCCGCCGAACGCGGTGCCTTTGAAGTTCGCATTCGCCGCCAGCGGAGCCTCGAGCACCAGAGTACCGTCGTCGGCGGATTCGACCACGATGCCGATGTGCCGCGCGAGCGGAAATTCCGTCACGATGCGACGTTGCAGATAATCCCGGCCAAATTCCTGGTTAACGTTCATTTCCATTCCTGCGCCAGCCGCCGCACGGCCTGCAGGGCGACGGACAGCGTGGCGAAATCCGGCGCGGTGCCGGTGCGCAGATCGACGACGATTCGCTTCAACGATTCGACCGCAGCGGAGCGGTGCTGCAGCCATTGGTCGACGCGCGTCGCGGGACTCTTGCC
This sequence comes from Gammaproteobacteria bacterium, assembly GCA_003134045.1. Taxonomy (GTDB): domain Bacteria; phylum Pseudomonadota; class Gammaproteobacteria; order Steroidobacterales; family Steroidobacteraceae; genus Bog-1198. The sequence continues at coordinate 14,219 of PLAH01000064.1, read as the reverse complement.
CTTGCACGCCAGCACCGCGCCCGTGACCTTGCGCTGCAGTGCATACAGGTTGTCGGTGAGCGTGCTGCGCGCGACCGCCTGCCAATGCCCCTCGGCGGGCAGCGTTTCGATTTGATCCTTGATCCACGTGAGGCCGATGCGCTCGCCGATCTCGAAATAAGCCCGCGCGGCGAAACCCACGTCGAGGCGCGCCGCCATGGCGGCTTCCACCACATCCAAGGCGCAGTGCAGCGATTCGAGAGAGGCGATTTGCGACGCGAGCCGTTCGGGCACGCGCTGCTCGATGAGCTGCGAACGCTGCGCGGCCATGCGCGCGCGCGCGGTGGCGCAGAGCGCGTCGCTCAAACTGCGCGACAGTTCCGCCACCGGTGCGCCGTAGCGCCGCACGGCGCGCTCGATATCGAGGTCGTCGCGACGGTTTTCGAGCAACCAGTAGCTCATATGGCGCAGCAATCGGGTGGTTTGAAACATGGCCGTGTATTGCACGGTCGCGGGGCTCACGTTGTCGAGGGCCTCTATCTGCGCCCAGATGTTGCGCACCGCGAACACTTCGCGCGCGATGGTGTAGGCGCGCGCGATGGCGGCGGGCTCTGCGTCGGTATCATCCTGGGCGCGCACCGGGAACACGGGGCCCATGCGGTTGATGAGGCTGTTGGTGATGGCGGTCGAGATGATCTCGCGGCGCAGCCGATGTCGCTTGATGCGCGCCGCGAAGCGCTGCTGCACCGGCGCCGGGAAATAACGCGCAAGTTCCGCCGACAGATACGGATCTTCCGGAACGTTGGAATGAATCAGCGCCCTGTACAGCCAGATCTTGCCGTAGCTCAAAGTGACGGCGAGTTCCGGCCGGGTCAGGCCTTCGCCGGCCTTGCGTCGATCGGCAATCTCCTCATCGGAGGGCAGAAACTCGAGGGAACGGTTCAGATCGCCCGAACGCTCCAGCGCCCGGATCACGTACGCGCTTTCGCTCAGGCGTTCCTTGGATCGGAATTCGGCGGTGCTGATCGCCTGGCTCTGCAGGTAGTTGTTGCGCAGGACCAAGCCGGCGACTTCATCCGTCATCTGCACCAGCAGCCGATCGCGCGCCGCTCGCGTGATCTCCTTCGACAGCACGGCGCCGTTCAGCAAGATCTTCAAATTGACTTCGACGTCCGAACAATTCACGCCGGCCGAGTTGTCGATGAAGTCGGTGTTGAGGCGTCCCCCACGCCGCGCATATTCGATGCGGCCGAGCTGCGAGAAGCCCAAGTTGCCGCCTTCGCCGATGACCTTGCAGTTCAACTCGCGCGCGTCGATGCGCACCGCGTCGTTGCTGCGGTCGCCGACATCGGTGTTGCTTTCGCCGCTCGCCTTGACGTAGGTGCCGATGCCGCCGTTCCACAACAGGTCCACGTGCGATTTCAATATGGCCTTGATGACCTCGTTGGGCGTGGCCTGCGCCGGCAGTTCGAGCAAGGTCTGGGCCTCGCGCGACAGCGCCAGGCTTTTAGCGCTGCGCGGATAGACCCCGCCGCCCTTCGATATCGCGGCTTTCGAGTAGTCCTCCCAGGAGGATCGCGGCAGCTTGAAGAGACGCTCGCGCTCCTTGAAGGAGCGCGCCGTATCCGGCTCCGGATCGATGAAGATATGCTGATGATTGAACGCCGCGACCAGCCGGATGTGCGGCGACTGCAGCATGCCGTTGCCGAACACGTCGCCGGCCATGTCGCCGATGCCGGCGACCGAGAACGGTTGATTCTGAATATCGATGCCGATTTCGCGGAAGTGGCGTTTCACGCATTCCCATGCGCCGCGCGCGGTGATGGCCATCTTCTTGTGGTCGTATCCCACGGAGCCGCCGGAGGCGAAGGCGTCGCCCAGCCAGAAGCCATACTGCGCGGAGATGGCGTTCGCGATGTCCGAGAACGTCGCCGTGCCCTTGTCGGCCGCGACCACGAGATAGGCATCGTCGCCGTCGTGGCGCACCACGTCGGGCGGCGCGACGATCTTGTCGTCGACGATGTTGTCCGTGATGTCGAGCAAGCCCCGGATGAGAGTTTGGTAGCACGCGATGACTTCGGCTTGCTGCGCATCGCGGTCGCCGACCAGGGCGCGCCGGACCACGAAGCCGCCTTTGGCGCCGACCGGCACGATGACGGTGTTCTTCACCTGCTGCGCCTTCATCAGGCCGAGCACTTCGGTGCGGAAATCCTCGCGGCGATCGGACCAGCGGATGCCGCCGCGCGCGACGAAGCCCATGCGCAGGTGCACGCCTTCCATGCGCGGCGAGAACACGAACACCTCGAACAGCGGCTTAGGGAGAGGCAGCTCGCGCAGCTGCTGGCTCTCGATCTTGAAGGACAGGTAGTTCTTGAATCGCTCCGCACCCTCGGTCTGATAGGCGTTGGTGCGTACCGTGGCGGACAGCGCGTTCCACAGGGCGCGCAGAATGCGGTCCTCGTCCGAGCCTTTGACGTCTTCGAGCGCAGAACGAATCTGCTGATCGAGCCGGGCGAGGCTCGCGCGGCGTTTCGCAGCGCTCAGCCGGGGATCGAAGCGGGCGGCGAACAGATCCGCGAAGGCCCGGGCCAGCAGGGTATGGTTCACCAGAACCTGGGCGATATACCCTTGACTGAAGGGCAGGCCGGCCTGCAGCAGGTAGCGGCAGTAGGCGCGCAACACGATCACGGTCCGCCACGGGATTCCCGTGGTCAGCGTGAGCTGATTGAAGCCGTCGCTGTCCATGCGTCCGGTCCAGACCGCGACGAAGGCACTCTTGATTTCGCGATCCAGCGCGTCGAGCTTGATCGCCGACGGGTTCTGCATCACCAGTTCCAGATCCTCGATCCAGGCGCGCCGGCCGCCGGGGAACTCCAATTCATAGGGCCTCTCGGCGATGACCTCGAGGCCCATGTTCTCGAGCATGGGCAGCAGATCGGAGATCGGGATGGCGTCCTGGGCGCGAAAAATCTTCAGGAAGAACTTATCCTTGCGGCGGGGCTCGGGACGGTAGATGTCCAGGTGCAGGCGCTCGGGATCCTTTTGCACGGCTTCCAGGAACGATACGTCGAGCGAGGCCGCGTCGCCGGAGAAGTCTTCCGTGTAGGCCGCCGGAAATGCCTGCGAATACCCGGCGAAGAGTTCGAGGGCGTAGGCTTCATCGAAGCGCGCGAACAGGGCGCTCTTGAACACATCGGCCCACGACCTGACGGCCGCCGCGATCAAGAGCTCCAGGGCGTCCGCATCGACGCGCTCGGTCTCGACCGCCGGCGTGCGCACGACGATGTGCAGGCGCGCCAGATTGGACTCGGCGATCTGCACCTGAGATTCCATGCTGACCGCATCGAATGCATCGCGCGCCACGCGCTCGACGCGCTGGCGCACCATGGTGTTGTATTTCTCGCGGGGCACGAACACCAGGCAGGAATAAAATCGCCGAAACGGATCGCGGCGCAACAGCAGGCGCACGCGCGGACGCTCCTGCAGACCGAAGATTCCCGTGACCACCTTGTTCAGTNNCAGTTCATCGCGCGGGAAGGATTCCAATATGTGCTGCAGCGTCTTGCCGTCATGGCTGTCGGGCGCCAGCGCGAAGTGCTGGATGAGTTGGGCCACCTTGTGGCGCACCAGGGGAATCTCGCTGGGGTTCGTGCTGTAGGCAGCCGAGGTCCACAACCCCAGGAAGCGTCGCTCGCCGATCAGCTCGCCTTTGGGCCCGAAGTGCTTCACGCCGATGTAGTCGAGATAGCCGGCCCGGTGAATGGTGGACTGGAAATTGGCTTTGGTGACCAGCGCGAGCACGCGCGAGCGGCTCTGGCGTCTGATGTCGCTGGCAAGGATTCGATTGGTGCTTTCCGGGTGTTTGTGACCGCGGCGCAGGATGCCGAGTCCGGTCGCTTCCACGGGCTCGAGGGTTTCGTTGCCGTCGGCGCCCCGCAGCCGGTACTCGCGGTAGCCCAAAAACGTGAAGTGCCGGCTTTCCATCCACGCGAGGAGCGCCTGGGTCTCGCTCACGTCCCGCGGGTCGAACCGCGAACTCAAGGAGTTCAGATCGTCGGCGCAGCGCCGCGCGGCGCCGCGCATCTTCGTCCAATCCGCGCAGGCGACGCGCACGTCGCGCATGCTGCTCTCGATCTCTGCCTGCAGGGAGCGCAGGACGGCGGGATCGACGATGCGGTCCACTTCGATGTGTTGGAACGACTCGAGCCGCTGCTTGCGGCCGTCGGCAGTTTGGCCGCGCTCCTGCAATGACTGCAGAACGCCGGCGCCGTCGCGGGCGACGGCGAATATCGGATGGGCCAGAAAGTGCAGCGTGAGCGCGCGCCGCGTCAGCGCGAGACCGATCGAATCGACGAGGAAGGGCATGTCGTCGTTGACCATCTCGACCACGGTATGCGCCGAGGTGTAGCCATGTTCGCGCAAGCTGGGATTGAAGACGCGAACCAGCGCTCGGCCGCGCCGCTGACGCGCGAATTCCAAGTGCGACAAGCCGATGGCGGCCAGCTCTTTCGGCTCGCGCCCGGCGAGGTCCTCGACCTCGACGTTGGCGTAGTAGGCGCGCAGGTACGACTGCGACAGGGCACCCCCTTGGGCGCCGCGCAGCGCTTTGGGCTTGGCCGCGCCAGGCACCTTGAGCAATCGGCCGGCGGCCGCGGCTACCGCGGCGATGACTTTGCGATGTTGTTCCGGAAATGCTTGCTGCATGATGCTAACTCCCGAGCGCTAATCTGGTTCTTCTAAATCGGCAATCACGGCCGCCAGGAATCGGCAGGCCTCGCCGCCGGTGATGCAGCGATGGTCGAAGCTCAAGGACAGCGGCATGCGCCGATGCGCGACCACCGCATCGGCGACTACGACCGCATCCTGGCGGACCTTTCCCGCGCCCAAGATGGCGACCGCCGGCGGCACGACGAGCGGGATGCCGTAGCGGCCCGCGAGCGTGCCGAAATTAGACAGCATCAAGGTGAAGTCGCGCAGATCGTCCGGCGTCATGCTGCGGCGATGAGCGGCATCCTTATGCGCTGCGATCGCAGCGCGCAGGTCCTCCGGCGTTCTATTCCCGATGTCGCGCAGCACCGGCACGATCAGCCCGCTCGGCGTGTCGACGGCGATGGCGAGATCGATATGGCGCAGCAGAACGCGGCTGTTGTGTGCCGCGTCGTACCACGCGTTGAGCGCGGGTTCCACGGCGCAGGCGCGGATCATGGCGCGGATCAGGCGCAGCACGTAGTCGCCGCGCCGATCCCAGGCATGGATGTCGGCGTCGTCGCATACGGTGCTGCCCGCGACTTGGTCGCGGGACATCGACATGCTGTGTGCCATGGCGCGCCGCGCACCGCGCAGCGGTTCGGACGCCGCGCCCGGCGGCGTAGGCAAACTTGGCGGCGTCACGCCGGTGCCCGCCGGTGCGGCGGGGCGGGCGGCGGCACTCGCGCCGTTCATGCCGGCGTGAGCGATGACATCGGCGAGCGTGAGCACTCCGTCGGGTCCGCTGCCCACCATGTCATCCAAGGCGAGTCCGAGGCGGTTCGCCAGCGCCCGCGCCACCGGCACGGCTCGCGGCCTCGAGCCGTTTGCGCCGCGAGCGCGGCCGATGACCACCGGCTCGAGCAGATCTTCCTCGCTGGGAGTCGGCATGGTGCCGACGACGGTGCCGGCATCCAGATTCTTAGCCTCGATCGGCGGGGTGTCGGCCGTGCCGGGCTCGAAATCAATGCCGTTGATCGGGGCGCCGCGGGCGGCCGTGCTGGCCCGTAAATCGACGCCGTTGATCGGGACGCCGCGGGTGGTCGTGCTGGGTTCCAAATCGATCAGCCGCGCGCCGGTGGCGATGATGTCGCCCACGACGCCGTGCAGGGCGGTCACCCTGCCGCTGAACGGCACGGGTACCTCGACCACGGCCTTGGCCGTTTCAACCGACACCATGGGTTGGTCCACCTGCACCTGATCGCCGGGCTTGACGTGCCACAGCAGGATCTCTGCCTCGGCCAACCCCTCGCCCAAATCCGGAAGCTTGAATGTGCTCATGTCCCGTCTCTACGCTGCCAGCGTGAACTGCACGGCATCGACGATGCGCTGCACGCTCGGAATGTAATCGTGTTCGAGCCGGAACAGCGGCATGATGGTGTCGAAGCCCGCGACGCGCTGAATCGGCGCCTGGAGATCGTAAAGACCGTGCTCGGCCACGATGGCGGCGATCTCCGCACCGACGCCCACGTTGCGCGCCGCTTCGTGCACGATCACCAGCCGGCCGGTTTTGGCCACCGAGGTCAGAATGGTCTCGCTGTCGATGGGACTCAGGGTCGCCAGATCGATGAGGTCGGCGGTGATGCCCTGGGCCTCGAGCGCGACCACGGCGCGCAGGCTCTCGAGCGTCATGGCGCCCCAGGTCACGATGGTGACATCGGCGCCTTCGCGCAACAGGAAACAACGGTCGAGGGGCAGTGCCTGTCCGTCGTCGCTCACATCCTGACGCATCGCCCGGTACAGCCTCACGGGCTCCAAGAACATCACGGGGTCGGGATCGCGGATGGCGGCGAGCAGCAGGCCGTAGGCGCGGGCCGGCGAGGAGGGGCAGACCACGCGCACTCCCGGAATGTGGCACAGCAGCGTTTCGGTGCTCTCCGAATGATGCTCGGGGGCGTGAATGCCGCCGCCGTGCGGCGTGCGTATCACCACCGGACAGGAGAGACGGCCGCGTGTCCGATTGCGCATGCGCGTCATGTGATTGACGATCTGGTCGAGCGCCGGATACAGGAATCCCATGAACTGGATTTCCGCCACCGGTTTCAGGCCGTGGGTGGCCATGCCCACGGACATGCCGGCGATGGTGGCCTCGGCCAGCGGAGTGTCCTGGACGCGATCCGCACCGAAGCGTGCCTGTAGTCCCGCCGTCGCGCGGAACACGCCGCCGTTCGCACCCACGTCCTGGCCGATCACGACCACGGAGTCATCGTGCTGCATCTCCCAGCCATGCGCCATCGCGATGGCCTCAACCATGGTGATTTTCGGCACTTCAGTGACCGCTTGGCTTCGCTGCGTACTTGCGTGCGGTGGTCCGTTGTGCGTGCAAATGCGCCGGCAATTCCGCGAACAAGTGCTCGAACATCGCGTCCGTCGACGGTTTCGCCAGTTGCAGATAGTCGCTCACGGCCACATCCACCTGGCGGGAACACGCCTGCAGCAGGCTCTGTTCCCGGGCGTCGTTCCACGCGCCCGCCCGACGCAGGTAGGCGCGAACTCGAAGCAGCGGCTCGAGGCTCCAAGCCTGTTCGACTTCCGCATCCGATCGATAGCGGCTGGCGTCGTCCGCGGTGGTGTGATCGCTCAGCCGATACGTGAGCGTCTCGATCACGCAGGGACCGCCGCCACGCCGTGCGGTCTCGAGCGCCCGGCTCACCACGTCACGCACCGCGAAGACATCGTTGCCGTCGACTTGGATGCCGGGAATGCCCGCTGCCACGGCTTTTTGCGCCAGAGTCTGGCTCGCGGTCTGGGCCGCGACGGGAACCGAAATGGCCCAGCCGTTGTTGACGATGACGAACACCACCGGCAACGAACGCGCGCCCGCGAGATTCAAGGCTTCGTAGAATGCGCCCTCCGAGGTGCCGCCGTCGCCGATATACGCGAGCGCGCAGCGCGGTTCGCGTCGTATCTTGAATGCCATGGCGGCGCCCGCGGCGTGCAAGGTCTGCGTGGCGATGGGGACGCACCAGGGAAAATCGTGTCGCGGACCTGCGAAATCGCTGCCGCGCTCATCGCCGCCCCAATAGGTGAGGATCTCCGTCATGGTCACGCCGCGCCACAGCTGCGTGCCGTATTCGCGGTACACGGGCGCGAGCACGTCCTCCGGGCGCATCGCCGCGCCGACTCCGACATGCGTCGCCTCGTGTCCGAGCGAGGAGGGATACGTGCCGAGTTGTCCGGTCCGCTGCAGGTTCACCGCCTTGGCGTCGAATACGCGCACGCGGGTCATCGCCTCGTACATCGCCACCACGGCGTCCACGTCGGCGGCGAACGGCGGCAGCGGCGCCACCAGGTGCCCGTCGGGAGCGAGGATCTGCCTATGGTCTATTTGGAATTCGGCGACGATCGTCATAGGCGAATTATGCCATTAGGGACGGTGTTCGCACGCTAGATAGTGCTGAGTCTGCATTTCGATGAGCCGGCTCGCGGCGCGCTCGAACTCGAACGTCAGCCGTTCTCCGTGATACAGCGCCGTCGGCGCCGCCGCCGCCGATACCACGAGCTTGACACCGCGGTCGTAGAACTCGTCGATGGCCATGATAAAACGCCGGGCGGCATTTTCATTGGTGCGATCGAAGCAGGGGATGTTCGAGATGAAGATGGTGTGATACAGGTGGGCGAGTTCGATGTAGTCGTTCTGACTCCGGGGACCGTCGCAAAGTTCGCTGAATTCGAACCACACCATGCCGGGCCCGGATTCGACCGAGCGCAGCGGCCGCCCTTCGATCAGCAAGTTCGCCGGGCCGGCGGCGGCGCCCGCGAGAGCGGCGAACCGTTGCCGGAGTGCCGCGCGGGTCTCGGCGCGATGGGAGTCCAGATAGGTCGGCGCCTGTTCGAGTTGGCGCAGCCGATAGTCGACACCGCCGTCCAGGTGAAGCACGTCGACGTGCTTGCCGAGAAGCGCGATGGCGGGCAGGAAACGCTGACGCTGCAGGCCACCCTTGTACAAATCCTGGGGCACAAGATTCGAGGTCGCCACCAGCGTGACACCGCGGCGAAACAGTCCCTCGAACAGGCCGGCGAGGATCATGGCGTCGGCGATATCGGCGACGAAGAACTCATCGAGGCAGATCACTTGGGCGCGGGCGGCCAGGCGCTGCGCGACGATCTCCAGCGGTTCCGCGTGCTGTTTGATGACGCGCAGTTCGCCGTGCACGTCGCGCATGAAGTGGTAGAAATGACTGCGCATGGCGCGCGGCGCCCCCGGCGTGCCGGTTCGCAGCGACGCGAAGAACAGATCCATCAACAGCGTTTTGCCGCGTCCGACCCCGCCCCAGAGATACAGCCCGCGCATCGGCGGCGTGGAGGTTGCGGCCGCGAGCCACGGCAGGCGCACGCGCAAACGCTGCAAGAAGGTGGGCGATCGAGCCCGTAAGGCGTCGCTCAAGGCATCGAGGCGCAGCGCGGCTTTGCGTTGCGCGGGGTCGGGCTCAAGGCGGTGTGCCGCGACTTCCGCGTTCAACGCCCCAACGACACTGGGAGCTACCCGCACCACGAAGTCCGCAGGCTACAAATTCTGGTAGTTGGGGCCGGAGCCGCCTTCCGGTGTCGTCCAGGTGATGATCTCGTACGGATCCTTGATGTCGCACGCCTTGCAATGAACGCAATTTGCCGCGTTGATTTGCAAGCGTCGGCCACCGGCGCCGTCATCGACCATCTCATACACGCCGGCGGGACAAAAATTCTCACACGGATTCCCGTATTCCTTGGCACAGCGAGTCACGCAGATCGACGGGTCGGCGACTTTGAGGTGGCTGGGCTGCGACTCCTCGTGCGCGTTGCCGGCAAAGAATACGAACGAAACCCGGTCGCGCGGCGGCAATGTGCGCGGGCCCCAATGGCGGTCCGGCGACTCATAGTCGTCGAGCAGCTTCAGCCTCGAGAAGTCGGCGGTGTTCTTCAGGGTCCAGGGCGATTTTCCACCCGTGAGCGTTTCCCAGGCTGAATTCGCGAGTCCGAACCAGAGCCCTTTCTTGAACGCCGGCTTGAAGTTGCGAACCTTGCGCAGTTCGCGGCCGCCGACGGAGTTGCGCCACTTGGCGTCGAATCCGGCACTCGAGGACGTTTCCGCGATGTGCTCGGCGGCGAGGGCGCCGGAGCGGATGGCTTGGTGCACTCCTTTGATCTTTGCGAAATTCAGCGTGCCGCCGGCATCGCCGACCAGCAGCGCGCCCGGCATCTCGAGCGTCGGGGTCGATTGCCAGCCGCCGGCGGCAATCGTGCGCGCTCCCGCGGAGAGAATCTCGCCGCCTTCCAGCAGTCGTTTCACCGACGGGTGATTCTTGTATTGTTGAAACGCCTCGAACGGTTTCAGCCGCGGATCTTGATAATCGAGGCCGACGATGTACCCCACGTACACGCGATCGTTGTCGAGGTGATAAAGAAAACTTCCCGCGTAGGTCTTGTTGTCGGCCGGCCAGCCCAATGCGTGTTCGATTCGTCCGGGCCGGACTCGTCCGGGAGGAAGTTGCCAAAGCTCCTTGTAGCCGAGCGCGAACGTTTGCGGACAGTGCCCTCGCCCCAAGTCGAATTTCTCGATGAGCTGTTTGGAAATCGATCCGCGGCAGCCCTCCGCCAGCACGGTGACGCCGGCGTGAATCTCGATGCCGGCGGCGTAGTTCGGTCCCGGCGATCCATCCCGGTTCAATCCCATATCGCCGATGCGCACGCCCTTGACCTTGCCGCTGTCGTCGAACACGGCATCCGCCGCGGCAAAACCGGGAAACACGTCGACGCCCAGCGCCTCGGCCTTGGCCGCGAGCCATGGCGTCAATTGACCGAGCGAGACGATGTAGTTGCCGTGATTGTTGATCGGCGTGCCGGCCGTCATGGCGGCCGGCAGCATTTTGACCAGGAAATCGGGAATGAGCTTGAATGACCCCTGCTGGGTGAGCACTCGAAAGTCGTCCTCGCCTGCGGGAACCTTCATGCCGGGGTATTCGGTCTGCCATTCGGGCAACAGTTCGAGGAGGGGCCCCGGTTCGAGCACCGCGCCGGACAGCGAATGCGCGCCGATCGACGCCGCCTTTTCCAGAACACAGACGGTCCGCTCCGGATTCAGCTGCTTGAGCCGGATCGCGCAGGCAAGGCCGGCCGGGCCACCGCCGACGATCACGACCTCATATTCCATGACATCCCGTTGGGGTTCGCTCATCAAACTTCACCTATCGGACACGTCGACACGCGCTTACATCGTTGGTTTCGCGAGAAAAAGGCGGCGTAGTAGACCATAAACGGGGCGCCGAATGCAGTCATCCACCAAGCGGACAGGTCGTGAGGGGATTTGCGCCGCAATGTCGCTTTACTCCATGGGATCACCATGTTGATAGGCCACGGACGCCGCCAACCAGGATGGCCAATGGATTTTGGGCATGGTAGGGCAGGGACGCCCATCCCATCCAGCTTCAGGGTGAAGGCCCCCTGGCTGGACCTTTTACAGCAACTCGACGGCGATGGCCGTCGCTTCGCCGCCGCCGATGCACAGACTGGCGATGCCGCGTTTCTTGCCGCGGCTTTTCAGGGCGTAGATCAGGGTGGTCAGAATTCGGGCGCCGGTCGCGCCGATGGGGTGGCCGAGCGCGCAGGCGCCGCCGTTGACGTTCACGCGCTGCGGATCCAGGCCCAAATCCTTCGTTGCCGCCATGGCGACGACCGCGAATGCCTCGTTGATCTCGTAGAGATCGACATCCGACGCCCGCCAATTCAACTGGGCGAGCAGCTTCTTGATGGCGCCGACGGGTGCCAGGGTGAACCATTCCGGCTCCCGGGCAAAGCTCGTATAGCCAAGGATGCGCGCCAGCGGCTCGAGGCCTTTGGCTGCGGCCGTGGATTCGCGCGCCAGCACCAGCGCGGCGGCGCCATCGGAGATGCCCGCGGAACTGGCCGCGGTCACCGTGCCATCCTTCTTGAAGGCGGGTTTGAGCGTCGGAATTTTCGCCGGATCGAGCGTGGACGGGGTTTCGTCGGTGTCGACCAGCACCTCGCCCTTGCGGGTCTTGGTGGTCACCGCCGTCACTTCCGCGGCGAAGCTGCCGGCGGCAATCGCGGCCTTGGCCCGGCGCACCGATTCCTGGGCGAAATCGTCCTGCGCCTGACGGGAGAACTCGTACTGCCCCGCCGTGGCCTCGGCAAAACAGCCCATGAGCTGGCCGTCCCAGGGGCTCTGCAGGCCGTCGTAGAACATGTGGTCCAGCACTTCCTGGTGGCCCATGCGGTATCCGGTCCTAGCCTTGGGCAGCAAGTACGGTGCGTTGGTCATGGACTCGAGACCGCCGGCGACGATGACCTGCGCGGAGCCCGCCAGAATCTGGTCGGCGCCCAGCATGACGGCGCGCATGGCCGAGCCGCACATTTTGTTGACGGTGGTGGTGGGGGTGCTCGAGGGTAGGCCCGCGCCGAGCGCTGCCTGTCTGGCGGGTGCTTGCCCGAGACCTGCCGACAGTACGCAGCCCATGATGACCTCATCGATGTCGCCGACGGCGACGCCGGAATCGGCGATGGCGGCTTTGATGGCGGCCGACCCCAGCTGCGGGGCGGTGACCGAGGCGAAAACGCCCTGAAAAGCGCCGACCGGAGTACGACGCGCGGATAGAATGACGACGGGATCTGAGTTCATCCGGCCATTATAACTCGCTCGTCAAGGGCTGAGCAGGTGGAGGGCGCCGCGGCGCGCGCCAAGCGACGGTTGCCGGTGCCGGAGCCTCGAGGACGCTGCACGTCCCGCTGTGCTGCAGAGGCGGTGATGCGCGGCTCAGGGGGCCAGTGTTTCCCCGACCGCCGTTGCGATCAGCTCGCGGCTGCGTTGGCGGGCGCCCACGGGATCGAGGACGGTGAGGATTTCGAAGCGGATGGGACGCCGGTAAATCATCACCCCGCCCGGCGGCATGACTTCGCGCGTGCCGTGCACGGCGACCGCGACCACCGGCATGGCGGAGCGCTCCGCGATGGTGAAGGCGCCGCCGAGAAAGCGGCCGATTTGACGGCGCTCGTCGAAGGTCCCTTCGGGAAAGAACACCAGCGATTGTCCGGTCGCGGCGACCCGCATCACGCGGCGCGCGTCGGACGCTCCCTGGTGGCGATTGAACCGTTCGACGAATTCCGAGCCGAGACGCCGCAGCAGCAATCCGGCCAGCGGTACCCGCACCATCTCCTTTTTGATGACGAACGCAAAGTCCGGCGGGAGCGCGGCCGCCGCGATGATGCCGTCGATGTAGCTGGCATGATTGGCAACCACCACGCAGGGCGATTGCGGCAAGCGCTCCAAGCCCTCAACTGTGAAGGGGATGCACGCACAGCGCAGGAACGCGCGCGAAGATAGGCTGGCGATGCGGCGACGCGTGCGCAAGCCCGGCACGAACAGGTTGATGGTGAGCGCGGCCAAGCCTAAGACCACGAAGGCCAAACTGCAGTAGATGGCGTAGAGGCGTTGCGACCGGCTTGCGGCCGGTCGAGGCGCGGCCGCCGAGGCTTCAAGATCTGTGATCTGGTTCTCCTTATGTTAATACTTCCGGTTACTGTGAGACTAATCACGCCGACCCGCAAGCACGCCTCGCATACTCTGAATACATACGCGTACGGCACCACTTCGTGCGATTACCACGCGGGAATATATGGCGACGGCTCTCAAACGGACGGTTTATACACGCACCTCGGGCGCGGAGGAAACTCCTACGCGTGACATTGCGGATCCTGCCTTGCAGCGCTTTCTGGACGCCGTGTGGATGGAGCGCGGCTTGTCGGTGAATACGCTGGCGGCGTATCGTGCGGATCTCACCGCGCTTGCCCGTTGGCTGGAGGAGCGCGACGGCGCCTTGCTCAAGGCAACGCGCATCGAACTCTTAGGGTTCATCGCGGCGCGCGTCGAAGGCGGCTCCCGGCCCCGATCGACGGCGCGGCAACTGTCGAGTTTCCGTCGCTTCTTCCGGTTCATGGTGCGCGAGGGATTGATCGAACTCGATCCGACGGCGCAGATCGCCATGCCGAAAATCGGCCGCTCGCTGCCCAAATCCCTCACGGAAGCCGAAGTCGATTCGCTGCTGGAGGCACCGACGGTTTCCGATCCGCTGGGGCACCGCGACCGGACCATGCTCGAGGTGTTGTACGCGACGGGACTGCGCGTCTCGGAGCTGGTCAGTCTCAAGCACAATCAAGTCAACTTGAATCAGGGCGTGATTCGCGTGGTCGGCAAGGGCAACCGCGAACGCCTGATTCCGCTCGGCGACGAAGCGGTCAAGTGGGTGCAGCAGTTCATGCAAGGCCCGCGAGTCGAAATTCTGCTGGAACGGCAGACCGATTATCTGTTCCCGACGCGCCGCGGCGACCGCATGACGCGCCAGGCGTTCTGGCACATCATCAAGCGTTATTCGAAGAAAGCCGGCGTCGACAAGGAATTGTCTCCGCACACGTTGCGGCATGCCTTTGCCACGCATTTGCTGAACCATGGGGCGGATCTGCGCGTGGTGCAGATGCTCCTGGGTCACAGCGATCTGTCGACC
>PLAH01000053.1 GCA_003134045.1 Gammaproteobacteria bacterium | reverse complement strand
GGATTTAGATCCCCATCCACACTCCGGCAGCAAGTACGTAGTCTTTGACTTCCATCGGGTGTGTACCTCGCGAGATTGGAATTCCTAATTACACGGTTCGCCAGGAGTTGTCATTCCCGCAGATGCTAGTGTCACTGAAGGCGGATTTCCTCGCAGAAGGGGAGTTATCCACGGACGCCGAGCGCGTATCAACAACGCTGGCGAGGCGGCGGTGGGTAACTCGCGTCGCGACCTGCCGCAAATGAAAGGAATCTCTCCGTGCAACACAACACCATCATCCATGGCGATGGCCGCAACGTCCTGCGCACGACGCCTGCCTAAATCTTTACCTGTCGGCGCGTGGTGGTTGATGGCGGAACATGCTTTCGAGGTCTCGGTTTGCATGCAGAATGCGGGCAATGCCAAGTGGCTGCGTGGCAGGGTCATAGATAATCAGGTAGGAAAATACAGACCAGAATTTCACCGGCTCGTCGGTCAGATCTTCGCGAGCATGTCCGGCTCCGGGCGTCTCCGCGAGAAAACGTAACGCTTGCCGGATTTCGCCCAGAACATATCGGGCCAGCGCAGTGCCGCCCTCCTTTATCAGGTACTTCCGGATGTCTTCGATATCGCCCTGTGCTTCGGGGGAAAGGCGATAGCGCTTCACACGGGCCGTGAGTGTTCAGGTTCGCTCAGTTCTGCTTCTATGCTGTCAAAGAAAGCTTCACCGTCCGTGCCTTTGCCCGCCCGTAGCGAGCCCATGCCTGCGGCAATCTTTTTTCGAATTTCGTCCTTGTGCAGTACCTGCAATTCGTCGCGTTCCTCCAGTAGCCGCAACGCCTCGCGGATAACCTCGCTTGCCGATGTGTAGCGGCCGGTCTTCACCTTTAAGTGGACAAGCTGTTCGAGTTCGGGAGTTAGGCTGACATTCATAGGAAACCGTGCATTAGGGGGTTACCGATTCATCATAGTGCAATAACAGGAAATGACAAGATCTGTTATTGGAGTCGCATCGCCGTTGCCACTTGGGACAAATTTGGGACATTGGGACAGCAAAATAGCTATCGATTGTCCCGAATTGTTATGAATAACAATTGAGGTATATTATTGTTTTAATTCAGAAAAATTGGTGGCCAGGGAGGGAATTGAACCCCCGACACGCGGATTTTCAGTCCGCTGCTCTACCAACTGAGCTACCTGGCCTTTTAGAAGAGCCGCGTATTAAACAGGCGCGCAGCTTCGTCGTCAATGAACAATCGAAAAATCAATCACTTAAGCCCAATACGGCCGCGCTGCCCCCTATTTCGGCACGAACTCCGCGGGCTTGGCCGACCCCACCCCAAAGAAAAACTTCTCCATTTCCTTCACCAGGAACGCCCGCGCCTTGGGCTCGATCGGCGTGAGCCGGTTCTCGTTGATGAGCATGGTCTGGTGCGCCACCCACTGCGCCCAGCCTTCCTTGGACACGTTGGCGTAGATGCGTTTGCCCAGTTCGCCGGGATAGGGCAGGTAATCGAGGCCCTCGGCCTCACGTTTCAGCAATATACAATTGACTCGGCGTGCCATCCGACAATCTTACGCGACTCCTCCACTCCCGAGGAGCCGATCGAACAGCTGCCGGATGGGCTGCGGCAACCCCACCCGCGGCGGTGCCTCCAGCGAATACCATAGCCGATCGTCCCCATCGCGCACTTGAGCCATTGGCGTGCAGCGCACCCGAATCGGGTTCAGCCGTAAGTCGAAATGCGTGAACGCGTGATCGATGGGCACCAGCCGCAGCGCCTCGGCTTGAGGTTCGCCGATCTCGCGCCGGCACCAGTCGAGCGCCGCGCCTTCGCTCTCGAATTGCGGCGGCGACCATAGCCCACCCCAGATGCCGGGTGCGGGTCGCCGCTCCACGAGGATCGCTCGCGACTCTCCAGCCCCCATCTCCGCGATCAGCAGCGTCGCCTCCCGCGCCTTGCGCTCCCGCCGCTGCTTGCGCCCCGGCAGCTCCGCCTGCCGCCCCTCGCGTGCCGCGACGCAGCTCCCATTCATCGGACACACCGTGCACGCAGGTCGGCTGCGCGTACACACCGTGGCGCCCAGATCCATGACGGCCTGCGTATACGCGCCGACGCGGTCGGCCGGCGTGCACGCATCGGCTTTGGCCCACAGCGTAGCTATTACGCCCGCAGAGCTCGGATCCCCCGCGATCCCAAACACCCGCGAGAGCACCCGCTTGACGTTGCCATCCAATATCGAGTGATGCGCACCTCGCGACAGCGCCAGGATCGCACCCGCGGTCGATCGCCCGATCCCCGGCAGCGCCATCACCGCCTCGAGCTCCACCGGAAAATCCCCGCCGTGGTGTGCGACGATCGCCTGCGCGCACGCCCGCAAATTTCGCGCCCGCGCGTAATACCCGAGGCCCGTCCACAGATGCAGCACCTCATCCTCCGACGAGTCAGCCAGCGTCTCGACCGCCGGAAAACGCGCCATGAACCGCTCGTAGTACGGAATCACCGTCGCCACTTGCGTCTGCTGCAGCATCACCTCCGACACCCACACCCGATACGGCGTCGGATCCTTCTGCCACGGCAAGTTCTTCCGCCCATGCGCGTCGAACCAGCCGAGCAGCAGCGGCGTGAATGCCTCCGACGTCATGGTTTACCGCGCGACCCCGTCATGCTTGCCGCAGATCCGGTCATGGCTAACCGTACGATCCATCATGGCCTGCCGCGCGATCCCCATCATGGCTTGCCGAATAGCCCCTTCAGCTTGTCGTGCAGCACATCCTGCAGCTTCTGCCGCAGCTGCCCCCGCGCCAGCGCCTCGATGTCCGGCCGGATGACCGGGTTCGACGTGGTGCCCGTGACCTTGACCGGAATCTGAATCGGCACGCCCTGCGTGGTCCTGAGCGTATCCGCCAGCAGCTGAAAGTCGATGGCCTGGTTCGCGAGCTGCGTGCTGCCCTGCCCCGTCACGCGCAGCACCTGCGAGGAAATCGTCAAGTCCTTGGTTTGCGCCACGCCGTTCACGATGTCCGCCGTCGTCTTGAAGGCATCGAACTTGGTGCGGTTGGTGTTCTGCGTCGCCGGCGCGTCCTCGCGCTTGATGAGCGCTTCGGCACGGCCGAGCTCGTAGCCCAGGTCGATGCCCTCCACCGCGCCCTCGGTGACGTACGCGTCCAGGTGGCCGGTCAACGTCTTCAGCATCGCATTGCCGGTGGCGCCGCGCGCCGACGCCTTCACGTTGAAATTCCCCTTGCCCGACAGATGAATGCTCTTCGCCTTGGTCGCGAGCAGCGTGGCCATGTCGGCGCCGCTCAAGTGCTCATCCACGTTAAGCACCGGTACGCTGCCACGCCGGTCCAGCGTGACATCGCCCGAATAGCGCCCGCCGTCCACCGTCGCCTGCAGCGGATACAGTCGCGCGATGCCGTCCTTGGCCGCGAGCGTCAGCCGCAAGTTGGTCATCTCCAGCCGCGACAGATGCAGCGCACCGATCGCGAACGTCCCCTCCGCCTCGAGCGGCCGCGACTCGGCCGGCGTGGCGGCCGTGGCGGCAGACGCCGCGGCACGATTCTCAGCCGCGGCGACCGGCTGCGAGGACTCGCCTTCCGGCGGCAGATAGCGATCCGCATCCATCTTGTCGGCGGTCAGGGCGAACTTGAACGCCGGCGCCTCGAGATTGTCGACCTCCAGAGTGCCCTGCACGTGCGTGTCGTCCAAGGTCAGCTTGAGCTCATCGAAACGCAGCGCATTCCCGCCGTAGGTAAACTTCGTGGCGCCAGACACCTGCGAGAACGCGCGCGGATCCCGCGTCTGCGGGCTGGTGAACCCCCAGCGCGGAATGAATTCGCGCACCACCACCGGCGCCAGCGACAATGAGCCGGCAACGCTCCGATCGCCGAAGAGCTTCGTGCCCTGCAGCGTGCCATTCATTTGCGCGCCTGCCACCGCGAGTTCGAAGGTGGGGACCGCCAGCGTTTGGGCACCCACGTCCAGGTCGAGCCGCGGCGTCGACAGGTTCCAGCGGATGGGCCGGTTATCGCCCGCGAGACTCACCTGCCCCACCAGCGTCAGCGCCGCCAACCGATAGCTCTTCGGTCCCGGGCTGCTGAAATCCACTTTCATCTCGACGCTCGCATGTTCGGTCGGCACGCCGCGATTGGCGTCGAAGCGAATCGAGATCGGCACCACGCCGTCCAGGAACGGCGCGGTCTCCAGGTTGAAATTCTCGAGCGTGACATTCTGATAGCTCACCCGCGCGTGGGTCACCTGCAATCCGGCGAGTCCATCGAGCGGGTTGTGACTGTCCGTCGAGGCGGTCGGCAGTGCGGTCTTCTGCTCCGAGCCGCCGAAGCCCTCCCAGTTCCCCTTGCCTTGCGCATTCTTCTGCAGGCGCAGGTCGAGCCCATCGATCTCCACTCGCCCGATGTCCAGCCGCTCGTGCATCAGCGGTAGCAACCGCGCCCGGATCGCCGCATGCCGGAACGACACGAACGGCTGCGCGCCGAAGCCGGGAGGATTGCCCAGGCTCGCCGGCCCCAGCTCCAGCGCCACCCAGGGAAATACCGACAGCTTGATGTCGCCCGGCAGGATGAGGTCCCGGCCGGTGGCCTCCTTGACCGCCGCCGCGATCTTGTCCTTGTAATGGTTGGGGTTCACCAACAGCCAAACGGCCAGCAATACCACGGCCACGGCGGCGATGAGGCCGCCCACCACAAACGCCAGAAGCTTGCCTGCCCGCATAACGCATTCGCTCGATCGATGTTGAGCCCGATCATAGCTCAAGAGCGTACGACTCCGGCCGATACCCTAGAGTCCGGGGCGCTTGCCCACCTGGCTTGGATGTCGCATGCGCAATTGGCCAATCCGTCGCAAATTGCTCGTTCTTCCGGTTGTGACGGTTGTCCTTCTCGTCCTCACGATGCTGTGGCTGTTCGGCGCGAGCCGGCGCTACGAACACGACGTGCGCGCCGCCGTCGAGGCTGAGCTCAACGCCCATCGCCCCGTGGCCGGCAGCGGCGAGGGCGCTGCCCTGCATGCGGCGCGGGCCGCGACCGACGACGTGCTCACCCGCGCGGGCCGTTCCTTCATCGACGACCACGTCGCGGTGGCCGCCGTGCTGGGCTGCGCGTTCCTGGCTCTCTTGACTGTCGCATGGTTCACCGCGAACGGCTTTTCCCGCCGCTTGGCGACGTTGCGCGACACCCTGTCTCCCCTGCTCGATCGGGGCGCCGCGCCCATCGTCGACGACGCGCCGCAGGGCGATGAAATCGTGCTCCTCTCCAATCGCCTGCATAAGGCCATCTTTCGGGGCCGCGGGCGCGAGACCCAGCTGCGCCGCTCCTCCGAATTCCTGGAATTCGCGCAAGCCGCCGGCGGCTTCGGCGTCTTCGATCTGGATCTCGTCACCGGTCAAGTGAACGGCACCCCGCTGTTCTTCGATCTCATCGGGCTCGCCAACCGCCACGTCACGTTCACCCGCGACGAGTGGCTCGCGACCGTGCACCCCGAGGATTTCGAGCACGTCGTGCAGCAACTGAACGCCGCGATCGCCTGCGGCGGCCGCTTTCAAGCCGAGTATCGCTCGCTGCTGCTGGACGGCGGCATCCGCTGGCTCGCCGGCAGGGGCCAGGTGCTGCTGGACGCCGAGCAGCTTCCCGCCCGCGCCATCGGCACCGTCACCGACATCACCGACCGCAAGCAGCTCGAGGACACGCTGCGCTACGCCACCGAATCGCTCAACCTGGCCCAGGCCGCGGCCGGCGTCGCCACCATGGACTTGGATTTCAGCCGCAAGAGCTGCATCTCGTCCGACAACTTCTACGAGCTGCTCGGCATCCCCTCGACCACCCGTCTCGACGACCTCGACGGGCATCGGGCGGCCGTGCATCCCGACGATCTCGAGCGCATCCGCCGCGCGCCGTTCGGCACCACGCCGCAGCGTCCCTCCTACCAATGCGAGTACCGCGTGGTGCTCGAGGACGGCACCGTGCGCTGGATCGCCGAGACCGCCGGCGTCACCTGGGACGGCAACGGCGCCCTCAGCCGCATCACCGGCGCGCTCATCGACACCACCCACTTGAAGCGCACGCAAGCGGCGCTCGACTCCACCGAGAAACGCCTGGCGCGCACCATGCGCGGCACGCGCGACGGCGTGTGGGAACTCGACATCCCCGGCAACAAGCTGTGGTTCGGACCACGCTTCGAGGAACTCTTGGGCTACGACACCGGCGAACTCGAGCTGTCGCGCGAGCGTTTCGACGCGCTCATCCATCCCGACGATCGCGCCACCGCCGCGCAGGTCATCGACCGCCATCTGCGGCTCGATACCCCCTGCGACGTCGAGGTCCGCGCGCACCACAAGGCCGGGCACTACGAGTGGGTGCGGCTGCGGGCGCAGGCCGAACGCGACGCCGCCGGGCAGCCCATCTGGCTCGCAGGTTCCATGCAGCTCATCACCGATCGCAAGCGCGCGGAACAGGCCGCCATCGACGCCAAAGTCGCCGCCGAGGCCGCCAATCGCGCCAAGAGCAACTTCCTCGCCAATGTCAGCCACGAGATCCGCACTCCCATGAACGGCGTGATCGGCATGTCGCGCATGCTCTCCGAGACGCAGCTCGACGACACGCAGCGCGAGTACGTCGACATCATTCGCGGCAGCGCTCAGGCGCTCCTCTCCCTCATCAACGACGTGCTCGACCTCTCCAAGATCGAAGCCGGCCGCCTCGACCTCGAGTGCGTGGAATTCGACGTGCGCGACGTGATCTATGAAACGGTCGCCATCCTGGCGCTGCAGTCCGCCGTGAAGGGCATCGAACTCATCGTCAACATCGGCCAGATTCGCGTGCTCACCCGCGGCGATCCCGGCCGGCTGCGCCAGATCGTGCTCAATTTGATCGGCAACGCCATCAAATTCACGCACGAGGGCTACATCGTACTTACCGCGTCCACCGACAGCAGCCGCGACGGCACGCCGAAACTACGCATCGAAGTGCAAGACACCGGCATCGGCATTCCGGCCGACCGTCTCGATCGCCTGTTCAAGAGCTTCTCGCAGATCGACTCCTCGACCACGCGCCACTACGGCGGGTCCGGCCTCGGCCTGTCCATCGTCAAGCGGCTTGCCGAGCTCATGGGCGGCGAGGTCGGTGTGTCCAGCACGCTGGGAGTGGGGTCGACCTTCTGGGCGACCATGGCCCTGGAATCCTCGGCGCGCCAGCCCGGCTACAACCCCTTGGGCCAGGGCAAGCGGATCCTGGTGGTCGACGACGTGGCCGCCAGCCGCTCGAGCCTC
This sequence comes from Gammaproteobacteria bacterium, assembly GCA_003134045.1. Lineage (GTDB taxonomy): Bacteria > Pseudomonadota > Gammaproteobacteria > Steroidobacterales > Steroidobacteraceae > Bog-1198. The sequence continues at coordinate 10,464 of PLAH01000053.1, read as the reverse complement.
GCGCTCAAGCTGCGCTACTTCAGTTTCGACGCCGTGACCGTGGCCAGCGCCCAAGAAGCGCTGCAGTTTCTGGAGCGCGGCGAAGCCGTGAGCCTGGTGCTCGCCGACGAGTTGATGCCGGGGCGCGGCGGTCTCGACCTTTTGGCCACGCTGCGCGAGCACCCGCGCTTTGCCTGCCTGCCGTTCGTGCTGCTCTCGCTGTTCGGCACCGAGCACGATGTCGCGAGCTGGCCGTACCGGCCCGATGCGATCGGCTCCAAGCCCATTCGCGGCTCGCGCCTGGCGAGCCTGCTCGACGGCGTGTTCACCGGCAACACGCCGCGCCTGGCCGTCACTCCCGAAAGGCCCAGCCTCATGCCCACCTATGGCGGCCGCCGCATCCTGCTGGTCGAGGACAATCCCGTGAACCAGCGCGTCGCCCAGCGGGTGCTGCAGAAACTGGCGGTCGACGTGACGCTCGCCAACAACGGCGCAGAAGCGCTGGAACGCGTGGCCGAGACCTCGTTCGACGCCATCTTGATGGATTGCCAGATGCCCGTCATGGACGGCTTCACCGCCACCCGGCAGATCCGTGAGATCGAGCGCCGCGAGGGGCGCGGCCGGCGCATGCCCATCATCGCCCTGACCGCCAACGTGCTCTCCGAGGACCGCGAGAATTGCATCGCCGCCGGGATGGACGCGCATCTGGGCAAACCGATCGAACCCAGCCAGTTGGCCGACTGTCTGGGCCGCTACCTCAAGGACGACGGCGGCGCCAAGGCGGTCGACCTCGACGCCTTGCGCGAGCTCACCGGCGGCGATGTCGAATTCGAGCGCGAACTGGTCGACACCTTCATCAGCAGCGGCGATCGATGCCTGGCGGAAATCGTGGCCGCGCTCGACACCCGCGATCTCGAGACCATCGGCAAGCGCGCGCACGCGCTCAAGGGCGCCAGCGCCAACATCCACGCCCACACCTTGAGCGCCGCCGCCTCGAATCTGGAGAACGCCGCACGCGCCAACGCCGTCCAGGAAATCGACGGCCTCGTGAGCCAGTTGAAGGAGAAATTGCGGGCAGTCAACGCCCAACTGTCGAAGGTCTCGTAACCTCGAGTCGGCCGCGCTTCGGTCAGCCGTTCGCCAGCAAGGCGAGCGAGTTTGGAATCTCGATGCCCATGGTGCGATCGCGTCCGGCCTGTTTGCTCCGATACAGGCACTGGTCGGCCGCTTTGATGAGCCCCTCCACTTTGAGCGTGAGATCGGGACCGGTGGGCCCGGTCGACGCCACGCCGAAACTCGCCGTCACCGCCGTATCGCCGGCGCGCGTCGCGAACGCGGAAGCGCTGATGAGGTTGCGGATCTTTTCCGCCACGAAGAAACCGGCGTTGAAATCGGCCTCCGGCAGCACCATCAGGAATTCCTCGCCGCCGTAGCGCGCGATCCAATCGCTGTTGGAGCGAATCGACCGTTGCACGCGGACGACGAACTGCTGCAGCACCTCATCGCCCGCGGCATGACCCTGCTCGTCGTTGATGAGCTTGAAATGATCGATGTCGCACATGATGACCGACAGCGGGTAGGCATAGCGGCGGCACCGCTCCACCTCCCGCGGCAGCTGTTCCATCAGGTAGCGCCGGTTATAGGCGCCGGTCAACGCGTCGGTGATCGACAAGATGCGGTTGCGGTGGTTGGCCGCGCGCAGCGAGTGCTCCAGGGCCAGAATGCGCCGGCCCGCATTGAGCCGGGCAATCAGTTCGGGTTCGTGCACGGGCTTGATGAGATAATCGTCGGCCCCCGCCTCCAATCCGGCGATGATGTGCTCTTTCGCATCCCGCGCCGTCAACAGCAGCGCGTAGACATAGCCATCGAGCTGCATGTTGCGCACCGCCTTGCACAGCGCCACGCCGTCCATCCCCGGCATCTCCCAGTCGGTGACCAGGATGGGGTAGTAGCGCTTCGTCATCTTATCGAGGGCTTCGGTGCCATCGGCCACGGCGTCCACTTCATAACCCGCCTTCTTCAGAAAGCGCGTCATCAGCATGCGCGTGACCGGATCGTCCTCCGCCAGCAGGATGGCGGGCGGCGTCTCGGCTGTGATCGACGTCACAGTTTCGATTTCGGACACTGTTTCAAACTCCGCGCGCAACAAGGATTGCCCATTGATATCGGCGCATCGCGCCTCGACTTGATTGTCCAGGATGTCGCTGTAACAAATCCTGGTACTGGCACTCAGCTCCGACACGTGCGCGGCGGGCCGGCCCGAATTTTGCCGCCGAGGCCCCCGTGCGCTCCCCGCTTCGCGTCTCGGCGACGGCAACGCTCCCCTTCACGGAGCCGTGTGCGCCTCCGAGCCGGCGATCGGCAGCTCCTTGGCATTCGACGGCGTGCCGACGGCTTCGCGGCCGGTGAACCAGTTGACCGCATACTGGACCAGCTGCGTACCCGTGCTCAGATTCAGCTTGCGCTTGATCCGCTGCCGGTGCGATTCGACCGTCTTGATGCTCAAATTGAGCGAATGCGCGGTCTCGCGCGTGCTCATGCCCTTGCCGATCATGTGCAGGATTTGCAGCTCGCGGTTGCTCAACCGGTCGATGGGGTTGGCCGAGATGTACGAGCCGCCCGCGGCAAACTTCTGAATCATGTTGTTGCCGACGGCTTCCGAGACATAAATGTTGCCGTCGAGCACCCGCCGCAGCGAAACGAGGAACTGCTCGCTCGCGGCCTGTTTCATGATGTAGCCGTTGGCGCCGGCCGACAGCATGCGCTCGGCGTAAATGGTCTCATCGTGCATGGACAGCACCAGAATCGGCAGCTGCGGGTGGTGCGCGCGCACGTCGCGCACCAATTCGATCCCATCGCCCTGCTTCAAGCTGATATCCGCAATCATCACATCCGGATTCAGCTCCTTGATGGCGGTCCGCGCGTCGCGTGCGGTCTCCGCTTCTCCGCAAACGGTCAGATCGTCCTCGTTCTCCATGACGCGACGCAGGCCCTGGCGGACGATCGGATGATCATCGACGATCAACACGCGCCGAACTCGGCGCTTGCCGCCGGTCATCCCGGACTGGGACACGGCTGAGCGTATCCATGTATTGCTGGCAGCCATAGTGGTTTCCTCCTTAAATCGCGTGAGCAGATTGTAGCTTACTCGTTACCATCGGTTGCTCGCCGGTAACGCGTATCACCGTGCCCTGCGGATGGTTGGGCGCGATCTCGAATCGAGCGCCAATCATACTCGCACGGTACTTCATGATTTTTAGCCCCATCCCGGGGGCTGATTGAGCCGTTTCGCCAATTCCGACGCCATCGTCCGTGATTTCCAGCGAGAATTTGTTTTGCGTCGCCAGCAAGAATACCGTGACGGTCGACGCACGGCCGTGCCGCGCCGTGTTGGTCAGCGCCTCCTGCGCAATGCGATACAGATGACTCGCATTGGTCTCGCTCAACGACACGGCCGGCGACACTTCCGCGCGCAGCTCGACCTTGAAGCCGTACAGATCGCGGCTCCGGTCCACCAGCGAGCGCAGCGCCAACGTCAATCCCCCGCTCTCCGTATTGACCGGCAGCAGCCCGCGCGCCAGCGAGCGCGCGGTCTCGATCGACTGGTTGACCAGGGTCACGATCTCATTGACCTGGCCGACGGACTCGGGGCATTGCTTCTGTATCCGCGTGGCGAGACCGCGCAGCATCAGCGCCACCCCCGTCAGCTCCTGGCCCAGCCCATCGTGCAGATCGCGTCCGATGGTCTGCCGTTCGCGGCTCGACACGTCCAATATTTCCTGCTCCAGGCGTTTGCGTTCGGTGATGTTGCGCACCGTGATGGAAATGCCCGCGCTGACCCCGTCGTCGCGCACCAGCACGGCGCGATTCTCCAGGTACCGCGTGTCCCCGCCTTGCTCGTTGATTTCGAGTTCGTAGGTGGCCGTCTCGGCGGTGGTCAGCACCTGACGCAGCTTCGCGATGACGCCGTCACGCGCGTTTTCCGGCAGCAGAACGGACACGTCCCGGCCGATGATTTCATCGATGGCCATGCCGCGCACGGCGCGATTGACGAACCTTACCCGCAACTCGGTGTCCAGCAGCAGCAAGGTGTCCGCCGTGTTGGCCGTGGTCGTGCGCAGCACCTCCTCGGACCGCCGCCGCCGCGCCTCGGATTCATGGCGCGCGGTCACGTCCTGCGTCACCCCGACCAGCCCGCTCGGCTGGTGCGCGGCATCGAACAGCGGCCGCGAAATCGTCGCATACGATCGATACTGCCCGTCGTACGACCTGAGCCTGAATTCCTCGTGCACCTCGCTGCCGGTCTCGAAGGCTCGGTCGATCCCGCGGCGCAGCGCCAAACGATCTTGCGGATGCACGCGCGCCAGCAATTTCTTCAGTCCCGGGAATACCCGCGGCAGATGCACCATGTGGCCGTCGATGATGGCGAACTCCAGCGTGTCGGTGGCGCGGTCCCAGCGCCACGCATGCATGCGCGCCATGTTCATCGACAGCTTGAGCCACCCGGTGCTGTTCTCCAGAGCGATCTGCGCCAGCTTCTGCGCCTGGATATTCTGCACCGAGCCGAAGGCGCGAAACGGCCGCCCCTCCAGCTTCTCCAGATGACCGACGATCCGCACCCACAGCCGCCCGTTCTTGAGAGTCATTATTTCGAGCTCGAGATCGAAATCGCCCTCGGTCGATTCGGCCGCGACGAAGGCATCGCTGAACCGCTGCCGCGACTCCGGCGTGCAATGCGCCAGCATCGATTCCCAGGAGACCGTGAAGTCCTTCGCGGCGGTCTCGTAGATGCGGAACATCTCGTCCGTCCAGGTCAGCTCCCCCGTCGGATAACTATATTCCCAGCCGCCCATCTTGGCCGCGTGCTGAGCCTCCGCCAACAGGTCCGTCAGTCTCTTGATCTCCGAGACGTCGACGCAGCAGCCGATGGCGCGCACCGGTTTGCCGTCCTCGCTGCGTTGGATGAGACCTCGTTCCAGCATGGATCGGTAGCGGCCGCGCGCATCGCGAATGCGATACGTGGTGGTCCATCCCCGGCCCAGCCGCAGCGCGGCGGCGATCGCCTTGCTATACGCCGCATCGTCCTGCGGATGGATGCGGGCGCTCCAGGAACCTTCGAGGGCCAGATCTTCAGGCTCCAGGCCCAGCACCTCTTGCACGCCCCGCGACCGATGCACCGTGCCTCGGGCAAGGTCCCACTCGAAGATGATGCCGTTGACGGCATCCGTCGCCAGCCTGAACACTTCCTCGCGCTGCGCCAGTTGATTTTCGGCCTGCCGACGTTCGGTGATGTCGCGCGAGTTGATCACGACGCCTTTGATGAGCGGGTTGCCGAGCGCGGAGACGTAGCTCGATTCCAGCCACCGGTACGACCCATCCTTGTGCCGGACCCGGAATTGATGTGAGAACGAGTGGATGGCGCCGCTGATGAGTTGCCCGTATTTCGCCTGAACGGCCTCGACATCGTCGGGATGCACATGCTCGAACAGCGAGTTCGAACGACGTTCCTCGACCGTATAGCCCAAGGAATTCCGGATACCGCCGCTGATGTATTGCAGCCGGCCGTCGCGGCCCGCGACCGTGATGATGTCCCGGGCGTGCTCGGTCAGCGCCACTAAGCGGCGCTCGCTCTCACTGGGAACGCGTTTGCGCTGGCGCTCTTCGGTCACCTCCATCGACAGGATGGCGAGACCGGCAATGCCCGCGGCGTCCTTGAGAGGTTGCACATCGACCTCGAACCAGCGGGTCTGAGCACCGGGTACCGCCACCGCCACCGCGTCATCGTGGTAGTGACTGCCCTCCAAGGCCCGCGCCAAGGCATCCCGCGGAATCGCTGCCGTAGGTATCAAGGCCAATCCCGAATGATTCAGGATCCCCCCGGGCATGCCGCCCGCCGTCCGCGCCGCGCCGGCGTTGGCGTAAGTCACCGACAATTGCTTGTCCAAGATCACCAGGTCGAGCGGCAGATGTTCGATCGAGGACACCAAACCGGGCTCGGCCGAGGCTTCCGCGAAGGTCAGCATGACCAGCCGTTGCCCCGACGTGAGCACCCTCAGTTCGGTGGGGACGGCGGCCTCGCCGCGCAGGAATCGCCAGCGCAACATCCGGGTCGAAGAGGGCTTGCCGCTGGCATGCGGCCCATAGGCAGCCTCCATCGCCGAGTCGGTAGCCACCCCCAGCAACGAATAGAGCGAGGAACCGACCAAGGAGGCGGCACTCGCAGTTCCCAGGAAACAGCAACGAGCTGCCGCATTACCGAGAATGACCGGCAAATGCTTCGAGCGAGCATCGACAACGATGATCGCCTCGCGCGCGGCATCGAATGCCGATTCGGTCAATGGGCGCGCAGCGCTACTCGCTACCCGCACATAGTCCGAAGATGTAGCCATCCGTTGGTACTCCGGTAGAGCTCTACAATGATCGACAAACCAATTTATACGCCCTTCATAATGTTGTCGTATATCCCCAAACTCAATATAAGGGATTCCCTCAGTAACGAGGTAAGTACCGGAAGTTCCAGGACAATTTTATGCCAAAAATTGCGGATTCGCCCCTAATACGGATTAAGGGAACCGCCGGTGCGGGAAGGGACCTGCGTGCTCTCGATCCGCCGCCGCCCGAAATTCCGGTCGCCATCGTCCGGCAATCCAGCTCGCCATCAACTCACCTCCCAGCTTGCCGCCCTGGTCGCCGCTCCGGTCGCCATCAAATTGGGCCGCGGCACGCCCTGAAACGGGCACTGCCGCCGTCCCGCCGGCTGCCGCCACCAGGGTCAGACGGTCAGGCCGTCACTTACGGAATAAATCGTCCAACGCGGCTTTTGCGCGAGCAAGCTCAGCGCCGTCACGGGGCACGTACGCGCCCACTTTCGGTTTGAAATGGTCGCAGAAGTTCGCCTCGTCCTTTTTTCGCTCCTCTTCCGCAGTGGGTTCCCTGCAGTGTTTTGCATAACTCACATCGTACTCGACGCACAATCTACAAACATGGAGTTCTGCGTTGCACGCCGTGCAAACATCGAGCCGGCGCAGCGGCAAACTAAGCGCCGCGAGAGAGGCGCCGCAGCGCCAGCAAACCAGGGTGTGCGACATGGCGAGACCTCACTCCCAGCGACGGAACAGCACATCATTCGTGCTGAACGATCGACAACATTTTCGACGGTACCAGGTTCAACGCGCTCGGCTTGACGCCCCGGATATAAGGCTTCACCAACCGCTTGGACACGAAATAATACAGCGGAACGATTGGATAATCGTCGAGGGCCACGCGTTCCGCATCCTCGAGCAGTTGTTTTCGTTGCGCCAGATCCGTCATCACGGCGGCCCTGTCGAGCAACGCGTCAAACCGCGGGTTCACATACCCCATGTCGTTATTGGGGGAATGCGCGCGAAAGATGTCCAGGAAATTACTGGCATCGTTGTAGTCGGCATCCCATCCGAGGCGCACCACATCCCAGCGAGATTTGTCGTGGCGCGTCTGCAGGAACACGCGGTATTCCTCCTCGGTGAACTCCGTGTCCACACCCAAGGTTTGTTTCCACATGGCCGCGATCGCTATGGCGGTTCGCTTGATGGCGGCGCTGGAATTGAACAGCAGGCGCAGATGCAGCGGCGCCGCCGGTGAAAAACCGGCTTGCGCGTACAGGCGCCGGGCCTGCGCAATCCGCTCCTCATCATTCTCGGACGCCCATGGAAAGGATTGGGTGTCGTAGTTCCACGTGCCGGGCGGCACCAGCCCATACGCTCCCAATTGCCCGAACCCCAGCGTTTCCACCAATTGTTTGCGATCGATGGCCATCGCGAGCGCCTGGCGCAGCATGACCTTCGGCCCCAGCGTGCCGTTTGAAACATTGAGCCCGTAGTAAGCGGTGCCCAAAATGGGCGCGATCACCAGCTCGCTGGACCGCTCCGCGCGCAGCGTCGCCAGCTGATTGGCAGGAACCACGTCCGTCAGATCCAGTTGCCCCGCTCGGTAGCGGGCATACTGCGAGTTATCGTCGGCAGCGAACTGGTATTCGATCCGATCCACGTGGACATGCGTGTTGTCCCAATACTGGGCATTGCGGCTCAGTTCGATCGCCGTACCCGGCTGCCACTTCGTCAGCACGTAGGCCCCGTTTGAAATCCAACCGTGCGGCCCGTGCGCCCGGGCCGCGTCGTCTGAATAGATGGGCGAGGCCGCGGGATGCGCCAGCACCTGGGGCAGGTAAGCGGCCGGGTGCTCGAGGTTGACGACCAGCACATCGTCGCTCGGCGCGGAAACCCCCAACGTCTCGGGAGGCGCTGCGCCGGCCAAGATGGCGGTTGCACCGGCGAGGATGCGCAGATTGTCCGCCACCGGGGACGCTCGCTTCGGATCGACCACCCGGCGCCACGCGGCGACGAAATCTCGGGCGCGCACCGCCTGTCCGTTCGACCAGCGCGCGTCAGCGCGTAAATGAAACCGGTATTGAGTGCCCGTCGGATCGACTTCCCAGGAAGACGCGACGCCCGGCAGCGCGGATCCGGAGGGCGATTCGACCGTCAGGCCCTCATACAGGTCCTCCACCACCTGGCTCGAGAAGGAATCCGGAACCGCGGCCGGATCCAACGACGCGGGCTCGCCGCTCAGGCCACGCCGGATCACTGTCGGCGAACCCTCCACCGCACGCGATCTATCCGACCGATGCCCACATCCCAGCACCGCGACGGCCAAGAAGAGCCCGAGTCCGCAGCGAGTCAGCGCTCTACTCATCCCCACCGACCTCATCCGGACACGCCGGCTGTCTACCCAAGCTCCGCACCGCGGGCAACCTTATGTCAAATAAGGGCAAGTTCGTAAATCCCTGTGGGTCATTTCTGTCATAAGAGGCCAAAAATCGCGACTTGCGGCACACAAAAAGTTGTATTATGCAAAACGGTGCAGCATTCTGTTAAAGACAACCTGATCGCAGCAATCCGGCATGTCTTACGACCGCTGTGCCGTATTGCAATAAGGAACGGAATTCAGTTTGGCGATCTCTCCGAGGCCCTGCAAGACGCCTTGGCGGGAGCGGCGCAGGCAGAGCTAAGGAATCGAGGGGAATCAAGCCCTTCGGACGACGAAGTAGGAAGAGTGACAGGGATGAGCATGGAGCAAGTGCAGTCTTCTCGCAACCGCCCCGCCTTCGAGGGGTCCGGCGTAGTCAATTACTCGTGGGCGTCATCCCGAGTGCTCGCCGGCTGGAACTCGGACCCCAGCTACCTTGGGCCCTACGGTCTGGTGCTGGACGTTCCGTTTCGTGAATCCGAGAGGAATTCGAACGGACTGAGCTTCGAAGAACTCGTGCTCAAGTACGGCGGCGCGGGCATCGATCCCCAAGCGGTCCTCGATGAACTCATCAAGTCCGGGAATGTGAAGCCCATCGGCGAGGGATTTTACCGCTGCGTCACACGCACCTATATCGCCGAACGCTTGAGCCCCGAAAACATCCAGATATTTGCCGAGACCATGCACAACGTGATCGGCACGCTCGCGGTCAATCTCAAGCGAACCGTCCCCGGAACCGGCCTCATGGAGAGGAAGGTTTTCGCAGATTTCGGTCTACGCGCTGAGGACCTCGAAAAATTCAATGCGTTCCTGCGGGCGCGAGGCCGAGTCTTCGCGGACGAAGTGGACAACTGGTTATCTGATTACTCGAACGCGGATCGTCAAGGTCCAATTCGAACTGGGATCGGTCTTTATCACTATATAGAGAGTGATGAGGATCGCGATGCATATGCGAAATCTTTAGGGAAAGGAGCCGAGAATGGAAAGTGAAGTGGTAGCGCTCGAGTCGCGTTTCAAGTTGAAGACTCTTGCAGCGCTCATCGTCGGATTTTGCGCGGGCGCGGCCGGTGCAGCACAGAGCCAGAGCGAACTGCTCCTGCAGGGCCCGGTCGACAAGGTCAATGTCGCGAAATCGGAAGTGGAAGTACTCGGCCAATGGGTGACTGCAGCCGGTATTCCGCTCAACGCCATTCAAGGCCGCGTCGTGGCCGTGGCGGGAACGATCGACGCGCATGGCGCGTATGTCGTCTCCGCTGTCACCGAGCTCGCGTCGGTGACGTATGTTGAAGGCAGCACGCCGGTTTCCATCACCGGTCCGATCACCACGCTCAACAAGTCGACAGGCGTCGTCACCGTCGGCGGCATTTCAGTCGACTACACCGCCGCGTTGCACAGCCTAGCATCCGACGAACTCGCGGTCGGCAAGGTCGTTTCATTCACCGGCGTGCGCTACTCGGATCTCGGGAAGGTGTACGCCGCGATAGGCACCACCACGCTCGGCCAACACGGCACCGACGGCCAGCATGGCACTGACACCCTGGTCTCCACGAAGGCGCTCGGTCAGCACGGCACCGATTCCATCGTCGCCGCCGGCCAACATGGCACCGACACGGTCGTCACCGCGGGCCAGCACGGCACTGACGGCCAGCATGGCACCGATACTCTGGTTTCCACGAAGGCGCTGGGCCAGCACGGCACCGA
>PLAH01000098.1 GCA_003134045.1 Gammaproteobacteria bacterium | reverse complement strand
GGTGTCGATATGTAGGAATGCTTACTGCGTCGCGGTGATACCGCATTGTGCTGCAGCTCGTTAACTGGCGGTATGTGCGAACCAATGACAACGCAAGCAGCAATCACCGGCGAGTTAGAACACATCGCTCATTTCGTGGAGCGCATCGTTCGTGGGCGCGAAGAAGAATGCTTTGTGCATTACCGAGCGATCGGCAGTATCGGTCAAGACCAAGAAACTTCACTTGGCATGGGCTCGCAACAACGAGCACCTGGCGCGACGCGTTGACGTATGAGCGCGGAACAGAGCCGGCGCATGGTCGCCCTTAAACACACGGAAGAGGCGCTACACCTCGCGACGGCCATTCGTGATGAATGGCTACGCCAGGGACGTACGCGATTGGTGGTCGAACTCGAGCCGGTAATGGCCGACCTCACTAAAGCCCTTACGATCTTACGGAACGACCGCAGTGCGCGTTGGAGAGTCGCGGGGCAGCCGCTTGAATACGTGCATCAGACGCTTTACCGGATGAACCGCTCGGAACTCGCTAAGACGCTAGAGCATACGGTGCTGGCGAATGACGAAGTATCGAAAGATCGGCCCACTATCACCGGCGGATCGGCGCCAACGTAGGCCTCGCCGAATGCACGGGAGGCCAGACCGCCCTGCGTAACGCCTAGCTATTACACCTCGAACAGCGCGTGTCTAAGGTTCGTGACTATCTGTGGCGAGGCTGCGGGCTTGGCGAGCCTTACCGCAGGTGTGGAATGATGCGTTGCAAGACTAGCGAATGAGGGAAGGTAAGCTGGTCTGGCAATCTTCATGGAACAAGTGAATCCGGTGACGGCTGCCCGATGATTGTATATTACATAATATTGGAGTAACGTCTTTTCTCGCCCGCGGGAGATGGATTAGTATGTCCTCTCTTAGTTTGCACCAACACGATCGATCGACGTGGAGCCCAGGGAAATAGATCATGGATCTAATTGCAGACCATGTTCGCGAGCTACTCGATTCAGGCCCCGATGCTCTGGTCGTGGCCGACGAAAGCGGCGTAATTGCTTACGTCAACCGGCAGACAGAAGTCCTATTCGGCTTCGAGGGCAACGAACTTCGCGGCAAGAAGGTCGAGATGCTGCTGCCCGAGGGGCTGCGCGCAACGCATCCAAGCCACCGCCGATCCTATGGCACCACTCCGCGCGTGCGCCCCATGGGGGGAAATCTTGAACTGTATGCGCGCCGACGAGACGGCTCTGAATTTCCGGTGGAAATCAGTCTGAGCCCCATTCACACCAAACAGGGACTACTGATTTCAAGTACGATTCGCGACATCAGCGATCGTCACCAGATACTCGAAGATCTACGGGGGGCAAGGAACGAAGCGGAGCGCGCTAATCGTGCGAAGAGCACGTTCCTGGCAACCGCTAGTCATGATCTCAGGCAGCCGCTGCAATCCTTGATCTTGTTGAATTCCGTTTTACAGAAAACGTCCACAGACTCCCGCGCGATAGAGGCCGCTGCCGCGCAGCAGGAAGCGCTCGCATCCATGTCGGAATTGGTGAACGCGCTGCTCGACATCAGCAAACTGGAGTGCGGGGCCATCAAGCCCGTCATCGCCGATTGCGCGGTGCGGGGAATCTTCCGCCATCTGCGTGCCTCATTCGAAGAGGAGGCGCGAGCGAAGGGTCTTGCGCTGATTGTCGATGAGTCCGACGACATCGTGTATACCGACGCAGGGCTCTTGGGGCAGATCGTGCAGAATCTGTTGGCGAACGCCATTCGCTACACCCGCGAGGGTAGGGTACATCTGCGCTGCGTGAGCCACAGCGCCGGTGTCCGAATCGAGGTATTGGACACGGGCGTCGGCATCGCTGTCGAAGATCAGGAGCGGATTTTCGAGGAATTCCATCAACTGCTGCCGGCGCCGGGGACGCGGCGCGAGGGTCTCGGACTGGGCCTTGCGATCGTCCGCCGCATTGCTCAATTGCTGGGATGCACGATCGAGGTCGAATCCGAACCCGGTCGAGGTTCATGCTTTAGCCTGACCGTCTCGAGGGGATGCAGCATCAGTCAGCGGCCCGTGTTTGAAAGCAATCTGGTGATCGAGAAAACCCGCAATGCGCTGATAGTCCTCGTTGACGACGAGGTTGCCGTGGCGCGCGCTACACAGATGTTGTTGGAGCTCGAAGGGCACGTGGTTCTTTCAGCCAGGGGATTGGACTCGGCGCTGGCGTTGATCGATCAACACGGGACTATGCCGGACCTTATCGTATCGGACTTTCATTTGGGATCGAGCGTTTCGGGTATCGATGTCATTCGGGAGCTGCGCGAACTCGCCGGGTTCAGGATTCCGGCCATTCTCGTGACCGGAGATACTTCCCCGCGTCTGGCGAACGCGGAGAATACCGAGAATCTCGAAATTTTGAGCAAACCCGTGGACGCCGCCGAATTCCTGGATTGCATAGATCGGCTATTGAATGCCGATCCCCCCCAGTACTCATCGCCAAGAATCTCGAACGGGTCGGTGACCACGCAACCGATATCTACGAATTGATCTACTATCGAATCTCCGGCCGCCAGTTGCGAAATCAGCGGCCAGAGGAGCGACAGCCTCTTCGCTCCCCGTGCTCGCTCCCCGTGCGAGCCGATAGGCCATCCACGCTAAAAGTGTCATGGCCAAAAGCAGCACGCTCCAAAGCACGATGCGCACCGATCAGTAAGTTGAAGGGCTGACTCGCGGAGCTACCGAGAGTCACCGCGACGATAATTCGCATGCTGGGGGTCATCGACGGCCTTCCATGGGGTTCCCGCTCATTGCAGGATGAGCGAGCTGATGGTGGCGGCTCGATCCGTCCGACTGGAAATCGATAAAATCTCTGTATGATCGATCCCATGGATCCGACAAAATGTCCTCTGTGCGGCAATTCCAACCGGTGCGGGATTGGCGCTGGCAAGGGAACCTGTTGGTGTTTCAGTCAGCCCGTGCCGCAGGCCGTGCTGGATAAAGTACCCGAGGAGGCCCGTGAGGAGGCATGCGTCTGTGAGGTGTGCGCCGCCGACGCACGATGATCGGCCGCTCTGTTTTTTCATTAACATCAACCGCCGGAACCCCGAACCATGACCGATTCGACCGCCTACATTCCCCCCAAGATCTGGACCTGGAACAAGGAGAACGGGGGCGCCTTTGCGAACATCAACCGGCCAGTCGCCGGGCCGACGCACGAGAAGGTGCTGCCCGTGGGCCGCCAACCACTCCAGCTCTATTCACTGGCAACGCCCAATGGCGTGAAAGTGACGGTGATGCTGGAGGAGTTGCTGGCGCTGGGCCATGCCGGCGCGGAGTACGATGCGTGGCTCATCAACATCCGTGACGGGGATCAGTTCGGCTCCGGCTTCGTGGATGTGAATCCCAATTCGAAGATTCCGGCCTTGTTGGATCGCAGCGAGACCACGCCCATCCGCATATTCGAGTCCGGCGCGATTTTGATTTACCTCGCCGAGAAATTCGGTGCCTTCCTGCCCACCGAGAGGGCGGCCCGCGCCGAATGCCTGTCGTGGCTGATGTGGCAGATGGGTTCGGCTCCCTACCTTGGCGGCGGCTTCGGTCATTTCTATGCCTATGCGCCCTTCAAGATCGAATATGCCATCGACCGTTTCGCGATGGAAGTGAAGCGGCAACTGGATGTGCTGGACCGGCGCCTCACCGAAAGCGAATTCATCGCGGGCCCCGAGTACACCATCGCCGACATGGCAATCTTCCCCTGGTACGGCAACCTCGCTACGGGCGAGACATACTCGGCGGGAGAGTTCCTGCAGGTGGCCGAGTACAAGAACGTCCAGCGCTGGACCGCCATGATCGGCGCGCGGCCGGCGGTGAGGCGAGGGCGAATGGTGAACCGGATCTCTGGCGAGCCCGCGGGCCAGTTGCGCGAGCGGCATGAAGCGAGCGACTTCGACACCAAGACGCAGGATAAGATCGACGCAACGGGATGAGAGCCGGCGTCAGGCCGAGGTTACGAGAGCGGATTTTTGCGCTCCGGTTTGTGCGGCACAATTTGGCGCACGTATCCCACAAAGTTTAACATTGTGGGATATGACGCTTTCGCCTCCCTCCGAGCCCTCGGGGGCGGTTGGAATGCCGATGCGCGGGAGAAACGGACCTCACATCGAGCGGCGTACGCGATTTCCCGGCCTTGGGCTCGCGCTGGCAATCGCTGACGGCGCCGTCAGCTTCTTCTGAGACTCGATAGCGCCGATATCTGTCAGAGTGCTCGACGGCCTGGAGGGATAATCGCCACCCCTACACGACTGAGGAGAAGGGCAATGGCGCAGACTTTAAACGGAGTGAGAGTGGCGATCTTGGCGACGGATGGTTTCGAGCAATCGGAGCTGCTGGAACCGCGTAAGGCGTTGGATGACGCAGGAGCAAGGACGGAGGTGGTATCGCTCAAGAGCGGCAAGATCAAAGGCTGGAACCACACGGAGTGGGGCGATACGGTCGCGGTCGACAAGACGGTCGAGTCGGCCAACGCGAAGGATTACGACGCGCTGCTGCTGCCCGGCGGAGTGATGAATCCGGACAAGCTGCGGATGGACGCAAAGGCAGTCGCCTTCGTAAAGGCGTTCTTCGATGCCAAAAAGCCGGTTGGCGCGATATGCCACGGACCTTGGACGCTCATCGAAGCGGGGGTGGCCAAGGGCCGCACGATGACATCCTGGCCTTCACTCAAGACCGATATTCAAAACGCGGGTGGTACCTGGGTCGATCAGGAGGCGGCGGTGGACGGTAACCTCGTCACGAGCCGCAACCCAAAGGATATTCCAGCCTTCAATCGTGAAATCGCCAAACTTCTCGCAACGTCGAGTTCGCGCGCGGCCGCTTAGCATTCTTCGCCGTTCGGACTCGATCGCCGGATGGGCGCGCTGCCATCCGGCGCTTTTCCAGGCACGGATGGCCCATGCCGTCGGTCACTAGCCTTTGCGATTGATAAACTCCCAGACTTTGGAGATTACGACCGATCCCTCGCCCACGGAGGAGGCTACGCGCTTAACCGAGCCTGCGCGTACGTCGCCGACCGCGAAGATGCCGGGCTGCGAGGTGGCGAAGGGAGAGGCCGCGGAGTCGGCGCCGGAACCCGTGATGACGAATCCCTTATCGTCCAGATCGACGAGCCCGGAGAGCCACTCGGTGTTCGGCAAAGCGCCCACCATGATGAACAATGCACGCGTGTCGAGGGCGCGAGTCGCATCCGTCTTCACGTCACGGATGGTCAGCGCGTCGAGATGGCCGCCGCCGTGCAACGCAGTCACCTCGGCACCGTATTCGATCGCAATCCGAGGATCGGCGTTGAGCCGACTGGAAAGATAGCTCGACATCGACGCGGCAAGCGACGACCCGCGCACCAGCAGCCGCACGCATCGCGCCGAGCGGCTGAGGTACATGGCGGCCTGTCCGGCGGAATTGCCGCCGCCGATGACGACCGCTTCCGTTTCCTTGCAGTAGCGCGCCTCGATCTCGGTCGCGGCATAGTAGATGCCCGCGCCTTCGAAATCTTCGAGCCGGTCGATCGGCAGCCGGCGGTACTGAACACCGGTCGCGACGACGACGGCCTTGGCGCGGACGCGCTGGCCGCCGTCGAAGGTGGCGCAGAAGCTCGCATCCTCGAGCTTCTCGAGCAGCACCACCCTACGCGGCATCGCAAAACGCGTTCCGAACTTCATCGCCTGCACTTCGCCGCGCCAGACCAGGTCAGCGCCGGATATACCCGTTGGGAACCCCATATAGTTCTCGATGCGGCTCGAGGTGCCGGCTTGGCCGCCGATCGCAATGTCTTCCACAACCAGCGCGCATAGGCCTTCGGCCCCGGCATAGCCCCCCGCAGCGACTCCCGCAGGCCCGCCGCCGACAACGAGAACGTCGAACTCTTCGTCGTCCCGGAAGTCGAGATTGAGGCCGAGCAGCCGCGCTACCTTGTCCGGCGTGGGATCGGCCACGACGACGTCTCGCCCAAAAATCACCGCGGGCTGGCCGGCAGGGACTGAACAGCCGTGGGCGGTAGCCTCTGCCTCGGGGCTTCCGAGTGGCAACGAGGTGTAGGGAATGCGGTTTCGGCTGGCAAACGTGGCGATACGGCGCACGTCGCGGTCCTCGTCTTCGCCGATCAGCCGCAAAGTGCTGGCACTATCGTCGAGCGCGCGGCGGCGGCGCGCGGAAAAGACAGTAATGATGATATCGGACATCTCGGGAATTCGGGACATCAGCGTCAGGGTCGCTTCGCGCGGCACCTCGATCACTCGCGTATCCTTTACTGCGCGCATCGGCATCGACCAGGCGCCGCCGCTCAGGAAGGAAATTTCCCCCAAGAACTGCGTTGGACCGATCGTAGAGGAATAATGGCGTTCATTGGTATAGGGATTTACTACCTCGACTTCGCCTTCCTCGACGTACACAAAGCGATCCATCGGGCCGCCGGGCTGCGCGAGAAACGCACCTGCAGGATAGCGAGCGACCTTGCCCGCGGCACGCAAGGCATCAACGTGCGACGCGGCCAGCGGGATGCGCTGCATCTGACGTAGATCTGCGCCGATCGTTTCCATGTTTCTCCTCCTCCCTCGAGCGTCGCTTGGGTCCGCTAATCGATTTGCTGGTTCGCCGTTGTGATCCGCATTGCATTGTGCCGGCGGAGGTCGGCCATGTATCTCATTGTGGCACGATCGAGCGATTTGAGTCTTTCCTGGCGGCGCGAGAGGTTGCCTTATACCGTGCTTCTAGCGGATGATCCTGCGGCTAGCTCTACGCTAAAGAATAACATTCAGGATTTGCATGAACTCCGATACCCGCAACATCCACTTTAACGGCTTTGGCGCGTGCGCCCCTGCGAAGTGGGTGCTGGCCCTCTGCCTGCTGGCTCCCCTGTGCGCGACGGCGCAGAGCGCTTGCGAGTCACTGGTGGGGAGGAAGATCCCGGCCGGCGTCATCGGTCTGCCGACGGGCGGTGCCGTCGTGCAATCGGCGACGGTGGTCGCCGCCGGGTCTTCCAACAATGTCAACGGTGAATATTGCTTGGTCAGGGGCGTGATTCTGCCGGCCACGGCGGCGCCGAACATCCAGTTCGAGGTCAACCTGCCGGTCAACTGGAATAGGAAGGTTTTGCAAATGGGGGGCGGTGGTTTCGATGGTTCCCTGGTCACCGGGCTCAAGGGCGAGGGGCTGCAGCCGTCCGCTGATGCAACGCCACTCAAACGCGGTTATGTGACCGCGGGGAGCGATGGCGGCCACGAAGGTGGGCCGGGTTTCGACGGTTCCTTCGGGCTCAACGATGAGGCCCTGTTGAATTACGGGCAGCAGTCCGTGAAGAAGGTTCACGATGTCGTGGTGGACATCGTCCGTGCCCATTACGGGCGTTTGCCGCGGCGCTTCTACTTCATCGGCAATTCTCAGGGTGGCCATGAGGCGTTGGATGCCGCCGCCCGCTACCCGAAAGACTATGACGGCGTGGTGGCCAACTATCCGGCCTACAACGTGACCATGCTGCATCTCGCTTCCTTGAATGTCGGCAACGCGCTGTACAACAATGGCGGCGCGGGCTGGCTGAACGCCGCGAAGACCAAACTGCTGACCGGTGCGGTTCGCACCGCTTGCGACCCTTTGGACGGTGCGACCGACGGTATCGTCAGCAATGTCGAGGCGTGTCATGCGGCATTTACCGTCGCCACGGTACGCGCTACCTTGCGCTGCGCCGGCGGCGCGGATACCGGGGATGATTGTCTGTCCGACGCGCAAATCGATGCAGTGGACAAAATCTCCTCCCCCTACCGTCCAGGGTTCGCGATCGCCGGCGCCGAAGTCTTTCCCCGCTGGGCTCTTTTGGAAGGTTCCCGTTTCGAGGTCTCCAATTTCGGAAGTCGCCGCGTGCCGGCGAATCCTCCCACCACCGACGATGCCTTGCTGTACAACGCCGGTGCCGCGACGACCAAGTACATCATTACGCGTAACCCGACGTTCGATGCCCTCACGTTCAATCCGGGGGAATGGAAGGCGCGCGTCGAGGAGGCCGGTACCATCATGGATGTCACCGACATCGACTTGACGCCGTTTCGCAAGCGGGGAGGGAAGATCATCATGACCCACGGTACGGAAGATGATTTTATCTCCCCGCACAACAGCGAAGCCTACTACGAGCGCCATTTGGCCCTGCAGGGCCGCAAGGCGATGGATGGCTTCGTGCGTTTCTATGAAATCCCAGGCTTCTCACATGGATTCGGCAGTTTCAACGCCAGATACGATGGATTGGGAGTGCTCGATGATTGGGTCGACAAGGGCCGTGCGCCAGGGACTTTGATCGCGATCGACGAAAATCCGAGTGCTGTAAAGCGCGCGCGACCCATGTGCTTGTTCCCATCCTGGCCGAAGTACACCTCGGTCACGGGTGGCCCGCAGAACGAAGCGGCAAGCTTCAGCTGTGTAAGTCCGGAGAAGGCAAAGTGAGCAGCCCGTCCATTTATCGATGTTTGCGCCGCAATCCATCCATCAGAATGTCGATGAGTCGGCGCGCGCTCGCTTCCCAGCCCTGATCGGTATTTCCGTAACTGACTCCGACCATCCCTCGGAGTAAGTCGGTGGGATCGATATCCTTGCGCACATCGCCGCTCTCGATGGCGCGTTTCACGAGCGTAGAAATCGCGCGCGTGATGAGTTCAGAGGACGTCGCATAAAGCGTGGGCGTGCGGCCCGCCACCGCTGCGAGTGATGGGGCGATCAAGCGCTTCGTGGCGATGTAATCGACGAACAGATGCATCCACTGATGCAGCGCCTCACCCGCCGGCGAGGACTCGAGCAGCCGCGGCACGGCTTCAGCGAGCTGCTCGACTTCTCGCCGGTAAACCGCTTCCACTACGGCCTCCCTGCTGGGGAAATGGCGATACAGGGTGCCGATGCCGACGCCGGCGCGACGCGCGATTTCTTCCAGGCTCACATTCAGCCCGACGTCCGAGAACCCCGCCTTGGAGGCATCGATCAGTAATTGTCGATTGCGGGCACTGTCGGCGCGGGGTTTGCGCAGCTGGGCGGTCGGCGTTCGTTTCACGTTTATCGGTCGGTTCCTGATTTAGCGCTTGCAAAACGGAGGAAGCCTCCGTATATTAAACGGAGGTTCCCTCCACTTCAATTAGATCATTTTTACATGGTCAGCGGTAGGGCCATACGTAGATACGGCGAGGTTTTGACCATGACCAATTCATTCGGAGCGACATCGACGACCGACGAGGTGCTGCGCGGCATCGACCTGAGCGGCAAGCGCGTGCTCGTCACCGGCGTCTCCGCGGGCCTCGGTGTCGAGACCGCGCGCGTGCTGGCGGCGCATGGAGCGGAAGTCATCGGAGCGGCGCGCGACCTATCCAAGGCGCAGGCCGCTACGGAGCAGGTCCGCGCGCAGGCCAGGAGCGGGGGTTCGTTTCACTTGGTCCAACTCGACCTGGCCTCGCTCGACAGTGTCCGTCGCTGCGCCGACGGTCTGTTGGCCGCGAGCAAGCCTCTCGACGTGATCATTGCCAACGCCGGCGTCATGGCGTGCCCGAAGGGCACCACCGTCGATGGCTTTGAGACGCAGTTCGGCACCAACCACCTCGGACACTTCGTTCTGGTGAACCGCATCGCTTCGCTGCTCAAGCCAGGTTCACGGTTGGTGAACCTCTCTTCAGCGGGCCACCGATTTGCGGACGTCGATCTTGAAGACCCGAACTTCGAGCACTCACCCTATGCCGAGTTCACGGCCTACGGCCGCTCCAAGACCGCCAATGTGCTCTTTGCCGTCGAGTTCGATCGCCGGCACAAAGCGCGCGGTGTGCGGGCAACGGCGTTGCACCCCGGGGCCATCGAAACCGAGCTCGGGCGATACATGACGACCGAGGTGAGAGCGAGATTGATGGCGGAGATCAACGCCAGCTTGCCCAAAGGCGCCGCGCCCTTTAGCTACAAGACCATTCCTCAGGGTGCGGCAACTTCTGTATGGGCTGCTTTCGTCGCTGATTCTGAGGCGATTGGCGGTCGGTATTGCGAAGATTGCCACGTCGCCGAGATCGTCTCGATCCCCGGCTTGCGCGGCGGTGTGCAGCCTTACGCCCTCGATCCACAACGCGCACAGGCGCTTTGGCAGAAGAGCGAAGAGTTGGTCGGCGAACGCTTTGATGTGAACTGAAACTACGCCGGCAAAGTACCGCGGACGCGATCGGGCGTACCGATACCGAGCCGCGGTGCCTCGAGAGGTTCCGACAACCCGGTCCGCGGTGGGGTACACGCATCCGCGACGACAGCAAGATGCGGAGTTTCTCGTTGAAGGCACCTTGCTAACTTGACCACTATCGACTAACCCAAGGAGAAGATCATGTCTACATTTAGACCCAACGCAGCCGCGGAACGCGCCGGAGCCAACGTGCTCATCCCCCTCATCCGGGCGGCGGCGACCATCGGCTTTGCCATCGCACCGTGCTCACTGGGCTTCGTCATCATCGCCGTGTCCGAGCAATTGATTCGCTCGATCCTGGTGGGGGATGATCCGGAAGCGCTGGTGAGCGATTTGCAGAATCAGTTTCCGAACGACGCGATCGAGATCAAGCGGGACGACCCCGAACTGGTCGCGAAAGTAGTGGGCCTGATCGAGCGTCCCGATCAGGCGTTGGACCTGCCTCTGGATATTCGCGGCACCGATTTCCAGACGCGGGTATGGGAGGCCTTGCAGAAAGTGCCCGCCGGCACGACGGTGAGCTACACGTTCTTGGCCGAACA
The DNA here is from genome assembly GCA_003134045.1 of Gammaproteobacteria bacterium. GTDB lineage: Bacteria > Pseudomonadota > Gammaproteobacteria > Steroidobacterales > Steroidobacteraceae > Bog-1198. The sequence goes on along the minus strand of PLAH01000098.1, from coordinate 29,793 downwards.
GATCGGCGCACCGGACGCGGTCCGGGCGGTAGCGCAAGCGTGTGCGGCCAACCGATTGGCGGTCGCAATTCCATGTCACAGAGCGGTGTGTGCCAATGGCGATCTGGCGGGGTACCGGTGGGGTATCGAGCGCAAGAGGGCGCTTCTCGAGCGCGAAGCGAAGAGATAAACGCAGTTGCAAAACCTTTAGTGCCTATCTACGGGGGCAAATAACGCAGTCGCTCCGCTTCCCAACCCTTGCAAGCCAGCAAAATAGCCGGTCACCAAGGTCCGGATGACGAGGAGGGGGGAAACCGAGCCATGGCCTCAAAATCTCCCAAATCCTGATCATTGCGAACGTAAAGCCGGCTGGCATCGCGCAGCGGCTGGAAGTCCCACGGCGTGTAGCGTCCCGAGCGCAATGCCTCGTAGACCAGATGCCGGCGCTGCTGACTTGCGAGCACAGCCGAGTGCAAGGCAGGCACATCCCAGCGGCGCTGCACTTCCCCACGAAATGCGTGGACTCGCGCGCCATGGTCCGGCTCGGCCGCCAGATTGCGCAGTTCATCGGGATCTTCGTCGAGATCGTACAATTGATCGGGGTCGACGGGCGAATGCACGAACTTGTAGCGGCCGCGCTTGATCATCAACAACGGTGCGATCGCGCCTTCTCCCAGATACTCGCCGATGACCTCATCGCTGCCGGCGGCGCCGTGCATTTGCGGCACCAGACTGGTGCCGTCGAGCGGGGTCGCAAAATCCGCGGCGTTGCCGCCGGCCAGTTCGCATAAAGTAGGCAACAGGTCGACGAGCGAGGCGGCGTGCCCCACCCGACGCGGGCTGAAACGGCTCGGCGCATGGACGATGAACGGAATGCGGCAGGCCGGCTCGAAGAAGTTCATCTTGTACCAAAGCCCGCGCTCGCCCAGCATGTCGCCATGATCGGCCAGCAACAATATGATCGTGTCATCGGTGAAGCCTGCATCGGCCAGCGCTTCCAGCATCACGCCGATTTGGTCGTCTACGTAGGACACCGCGCCGTAGTAGGCACGGCGCGCGGCCCGCGTCTGTTGCTCCGTCACCGGCAGCAGGTCCAATCCGATTACGTGGCGCAGACGCTTCGAATGGGGGTCGAGCTGCTGCGTGGGTATCGACACCCGCGGCATGTCGATCACCGCGTCGGCGTATCTGTCCCAGTACTTGTGGGGAACCGCGTAGGGGTCATGCGGATGTGTCATGGAGGCGACCATGCAAAAGGGGCGCTTATCCTTGGCACGGGCGATGTCCAGCAATTTCTGGCGTGCGTTGAATATGACTTCGTCGTCGAAGTCGATTTGGTTGGTGCGTACGCACGGTCCGGCCTGAGTCACCGAATCCATGGTGTGATACCAGCTCGGGCGATGTTCAAACCGGCTCCAGTCGGGAGTCCAGCCGAAATCGGCGGGATAGATGTCGGTGGTCAGCCGTTCCTCAAAGCCGTGCAGCTGATCGGCACCGCAAAAATGCATCTTGCCGCTCAACACCGTCTGATAGCCGCTGCGTCGCAGGTAATGCGCGAAAGTCGGCACTTGCGCCGGAAATTCCGCGGCGTTGTCGTATGCGCCGATGGCTGACACCTGGCGCCCCGACAGAAACGAGAAGCGGGAGGGCGCACACAGCGGGCTGTTGCAGTAGAAGGAATCGAATACCACTCCGCCTGCCGCAAGCGCGTCGATATGCGGCGTCTTGGCAACTCGGTTGCCGTAGGCGGGCAGCGCCTTTGCGGTGAGCTGATCTGCCATCAAAATCAAGATATTCGGCCGGTCCGACACACGCGCTCCTTGAGGTTATATCCGGCTGCAGGGCCGCCGGAGCTGCAGTTGCAGTCCTCTGCGATGGTTGCATTATTTGTCTGGCATGTCTGCACTCGGGGCGTAGAGGCGGCTGATTATGGCAGGCTGAGCCTCCTGGTTGGGGCGTAGTCAAGTCCTCGAGCGCCCATGATTGCTGCCGTGCTCGTGACGGCGTCCGGGTTCGTCGATGATCACCCGCCGCACACGAAGCGGCTCAGGCGATCGGGCTGCACACTGTATTGTTTCGCGACGCCCGGCAATGCGAGTTGGAATTGGAACCCCTGTTGGCCGCGGGGTGAGTGCACTGGGCGGTCGCAGTTTATCGAGGCCACAGGAAGTCAGCCGTCACGGCTGTGATCTGAAATAGGGGGCGGATTCGGCCGGCAACCAAGCTAGCGCGCGGCAGCGGCCAGGGCCGCCCCGCGCTCTTGGGCCCAACTCGCCAAGCTGAGGAGCGCACCGGTCATGAAGGTAGTGGCGAGCGCCATCAGCACCATCATGGAAAAAATCCGCGGCGGAAGAATGCCCAGATCGTAGCCGATGTTGAGTGCAATCAGCTCGACGAGGCCGCGCGTGTTCATCAGCGCGCCCAGCGAGAACGCCTCGTTCCAGGACATCCCGGTGAGCCGCGCCGGTATCATGCTGCCAACCAGTTTTCCCGTCACGGCGTCTTGGGCGCATGCACCGGACGCATGAATTTGCCCCGCTCGGCCGCCACTGCCTGTATGGAATACTCTTCCAGCCGCCCCGCTTTGCCCTCCAGGAACAGCTTCAGCCAATACGAGGGGAATGAGATGGATCCCATTCCGAAACCGGTCGGGCCGAACGGATGGAAATAGGAATCGCCAGGCCGCGTCCAGTACTGGCGCGGCTGCTGACCGTGGAGCGAACGCACGGCGGCAAGGGCCCGGGCACCATCGCGACGGTGCTCGTCTTCATGACTGCCTCGGCCCTGGCAACCCAGGCGATGGGTATCCATGCGCTGTTCGGGGCGTTCCTCGCAGGCGTCGTCATGCCGCGAAACAAGATCACCTATGCGCTGCATTTCGATGCCTCGCTGTTCGCGCGCTACCTGCGGAGGTTCGCGGAAGCGCGCGGCGTCAGGCGCACCGAAGGCAAGGTCCAGGGCGCGACGCTCAGGCCCGAGGACGGATTCATCGAATCGGTGACTTTGGAAAGCGGCGAAATGATCGAAGGCGATCTGTTCCGCAGCCATGGCCGCATCCTGCGCGAGGATACCGAGCTCTTCCCCGTCCAGAGCTGGCTGTTCGTGATGATCGGTCAGAACATCGTGCCGCGCGGTTACGATCCGATGGCGGACAGCCTGGACCCGCAGAAGATCAAAGCCAATCTGGACGACATTCGCGTCGTGGTGAAAAACTGCGCCGACGCCATGCCGACGCACCAGGATTTCATCGACAGGAATTGTCCGGCCGAAGCGCTTCGGGGCCCGCGAGCGGCGGGACCGGCGCCGGCCGCGCAGAAGATTCCTACGTACTCCACGGCAAAGGAGCCGCGGAGTTAGGATAACTTTGCTGTCATTCGCGGCTAGATCATCAGATCTCGTTCCACGCCTTCAATTTCACCCATGCGGGCGGCGATCGCACGTTTTCTGGCGTCCAGGTTCTCCCACCGATGGCGCGCGCGTTTGACCGTCGATTTGATGGACCCCGGTTCGTCGAGCAGCGCGAGGTAGTGCCCTTTGGCCGCTGCCGCGGCGCTCAGCAACTGACCGTAGCGCAACTCGAGCGCGCGAAGCCGGGATTCGATATCCATTGCCGTGTCCTTCCGTTGGATCGGAAGGCATCGTAGCCAAGGATTTTGACAGCGGCGCGACTGCTGGATGACGATTGAAGGGCGTGGTCGAATTTCGCAGCGACCGTTCCAAGCGGTGGATGTGGGACCGTCAGGCAGGGCTTCAGCGATCGTTCTTAATTAACAGCACCGCCCCGCCGGAGAATCGAACGAGTATTGCGCATCGCAAGCACACTGATGAACGTCGCGATCCGTGATTCGGCGGCAAGCCGGCGATATTCAGTTTTGTAGACTTCGATGATTTTCAATTCAGGGACATTCAGCTTCTCGGAAAGCGCCTGAATTCCCGGAGGATCGTCAATATCTGAGGTCGGCTCGGTCATACCATCACCCCGCGTAATGTCGATTGGTTGGGAATCGATTGTGTCGGTCATTCGATTCGAGTGCACTTTCTCATTAAATGCGGCAACAAACAACGCGCGCATTGCCGATGCTCTACGGTGCGATGCGACGCCGCGGCGCGCCGCAGAATCGAGCGCGATTTGCGAAGTAAGGCGAGCTTATGCGGGTATACCATTGTTGCAAGCGGAATTTCTCCAATGGGTCATCTGCGATTGGAGACGCATCGGCCTACCAAGGGCTATTGCTGAAGGTCATTGCCCAGCGTCGCGCATCTATTCCGAACTGGCAGGCCGCACGCTGCAATGCGGAACTGCGGCTTTGCCGTCGATTGCTTCTCGAGGCATTCAGCATTGCCATTGAACGATGGCGATAAGTGGGCGCATCGGCTTGACAAACACGTGGCTTGGCGCAAAATAGCTGCCTAAGCAGTAAATGCTGAGGCATTAAGTGTCCAAGCAGCATTATAAAGTGGCGACCTACCGCGCACAGGACAGCATCGGCTATCTCATCAAGCGCGCTCAGTCGCTGATGATGGACCTAATGGAGCCGGTGTTCGAAGAGCGGGGTTTCACCTTCCTGCAATACATGATCCTGGCGTGGATTCGCGATGGCATCGCCGTGAATCCCAAGGACATCTGTGCGCAATATCGCCACGACAGCGGCGCGCTCACGCGCGTCATCGACCAGTTGGCAGACCGCGGGTTGCTGGAGAGGGTGCGCCGCGACCGCGATCGTCGCAAAGTGGAGTTGCAGTTGACGGCGGCGGGCCGCGACACCCTCGAGAATCTCGTTCCCTTGGTGGTTGGCAAGCTCAATCTCGCGCTAGCCGACTTCAGTCGCGCCGAAGTGCACGAGTTCCAGCGCCTGCTCATCAAGCTCAACACCCAATTGCTGGGGGCCGTCGAGCCCGAGCTGAGCGCGGCCGGCGTCGGCTGATACCCATGCGCATGCAGATCGCCTCATTGCTCGTCTCCGTGGCCATGACGGGGTGCGTGTTGCCCTCCAAGGACGCGGCGCATCCGCCGACGCTCGCGCCTGCGCGCGTCGGACTGACCGGCGCCGAGTCTGCGCCGGTCGCCGACGGCTGGTGGAATTCCTTCCAAGATCCGCAGCTCGATGAACTCATCCGGCTCGGGCTCAAGGACAGCCCAACGTTGGCGCAGGGCCAGGCCCGCGTGGCCGAAGCGCTCGCGCAGGCGCAATCGGCGCAGGCTGGACTGCTGCCGAACGCCAACCTCGATGCAAGCGCGCTGTACCAGCGCGCGCCCGCCGAGTATTTGATTCCCCCGCCGCTCGCGGGACACAGCTTCTGGATGGCTCAAGCCGGGGCGAGCCTCGGCTGGGACATCGATTTCTGGGGACGCCAAGCCGCCGCCGTGCATCGCGCGCAGGCGCTGACGCAGTCGGCCCGGCTGGACGTGGACAATGCGCGGCTCATGATTGCCGGTGCCGTCACCCAGGCCTATATCGAGCTGTACCGTGAATGGGCGCTCGCCGACATCGCCGAACGCGCCGCGGTGCAGCGCCAGCACATCATCGACATCACGCGCCGCCGCGTGACCGCCGGGCTCGACACGCGGCTCGAATTGCGTGAAGCCGAAGGCCAATTGCCGCAGGCCCGGGTGGCACGCGTCCAAGCTCGGGCCGCGGCGGATCTCGCGGTCCATCAACTCGCCACGTTGATCGGCCAGGGCGCCCAAGTTTACGCATCGATCAAGCGGCCTGTGTTTGCCGTGGAAGCGGCGCTCCCGGTGCCGGGTGCACTGCCCATCAATCTGCTCGCGCGGCGGCCCGATGTGTTGTCGGCCCGCCTCGCCGTGGATGCCGCCGATGCCGGACGCCTCGCCGCCAGGGCCGCGTTCTATCCCGACGTGAGTCTGCGCGCGCTGGCGGGCTTCGGCGCCTTTGGGCTGAGCAATCTGCTGCAGGGTTCCGCGCGGGGTTACGGCGGCGGTCCGCTGATTTCGCTGCCGCTGTTCGACGGCGGCCGCCTGCGTGCGCAATATCGTGGCTCCGAGGCACAGCTCGACGCTGCGATAGATGCCTATAACGACACCGTCCTGCATGCCGTGCAACAGACTTCCGATCAGATCACCCGCCTGGATGCGCTCGCGCGCGAGCGGCTCGATCAGCAGCAAACGCTCGATGCCACGGAAGACGCTTACAGATTGGCCGAGGAGCGCTACACAGCGGGCCTCGCGAGCTACCTTTCGGTGCTCAATGCGGAGACCCAGGTGCTCGCCGCACGCCAGTCGATGGTCGACATCCAGGCCGGTCTCGCCGCTGCGCGAGTGACGCTGCTACTCGCCGTGGGCGGCAGTTTCGATGCGCACGCGATCGATGCCCACGCCGCGGTACAGCAGGCCGATGCGCGAGCTCTGGCGGCCATACCGACGAACTCTCCACGGATGCACCCATGAACACGCCAACGACCTCAGTGACCACCGATGCTCCTGCAAGCTCCGCTGCCGGCCAGACCGACCGGGCCGGCGAGGCGCCTGCGCCCGGCCGGGCACGCCGCCGATCTCTCATCGGCCTGACCGCCGTGGTGCTGTTGTGCGGTGTGGGCTATGCGGCGTATTGGTTCTTGGACGGCCGCTACTATGAATCCACCGATGATGCCTATGTCGACGGCGATGTGGTGCAGATCACCAGTGAAGTACCCGGCACGGTGATCGGTTTGCACGTGGATGACACGCAACGCGTCGCCGTCGGGCAGGCCGTGCTGGAGCTCGATCCGGCCGACGCGAAGATCGCCGAGGCCAATGCGGAAGCCGACCTCGCGCGCGCCGTGCGCCAGGTGCGCGGCCTCTTCGCGCAAGGCCAGGAGTTGCGCGCACAGATCGAGCAGCGGGAACAGGCGGCACGCACCGCCGATGAGGATCTGAAGCGGCGCGGCGGCCTCATCGCGGACGGCGCCATCTCTGCCGAAGAGCTGTCGCATGCGCGCGATGCCGTCACTACCACGCGCGCCAATGTCGCGGCCGCGCGCCAGCAACTGGGTCAGACCGTGGCGCAGATCGACGGCACCACCATTGCGGACCATCCGCAGGTGCTGGCCGCCGCCGCCGCGGTGCGCAATGCCGCGCTCGCCTTGCATCGCACCGAGCTCACCTCGCCGGTCAGCGGCGTGATCGCCAAACGCTCCGTGCAAATCGGCCAGCGCGTCGCCGCGGGTACGCCGCTCTTGGCCGTGGTGCCGCTCGACACTGTGTGGATCGATGCCAACTTCAAGGAAGGACAGCTCGAGCGCATGCGAGTCGGCCAACCGGTAACGGTGCATACCGACCTCTATCGCGGCGACGTGACCTATCACGGGCGCGTGGTGGGCATCGCCGCGGGCAGCGGTAACGCCTTCGCGCTGCTGCCGCCCCAGAATGCGTCCGGCAACTGGATCAAGATCGTGCAGCGCCTGCCGGTGCGCATCCTCTTGGATCCGAAGGACCTCGAAGCGCATCCCTTGCGTGTCGGTTTGTCGGCCGCCGTCCGAGTCGACTTGCACGATGCCGCGGGTCCGCTCGTGGCCGCGGCGGTGCGCAACGTGCCGCAGACGACGCAGGCAAGCGCGGGCAACGATCCCGCGGTGGATGCGCGCATCGCATCCATCATCGCCGATAACGCCGGCCCCAAAGCACACGAACCCGCGCGGCTCAGCCGCAAGACGCGTGAAGCCCCGAACGTTACGTCCCTGGCGGCCGCCGGCCCGTGAGCGCCGCGGCCGCCACGCCCGGCGTGGGCCCGGCTCCCTCGCTCGTCGGAAATCGCAAGGCCCTGACTGCCTTGGCCCTGGCCCTGGGCACGTTCATGCAGGTGCTCGATACCTCCATCGCGAACGTGTCCATTCCGACTATTGCCGGCAACTTGGGCGTGAGCTCCGATCAAGGCACGTGGGTCATCACCTCATTTGCGGTCGCCAACGGCGTCTCCGTGCCGCTCACCGGCTGGCTCATGCAGCGCTTCGGCGTGGTGCGAACCTTCGTGGTGTCGGTGGCTTTGTTCACCATCGCCTCCCTGCTCTGTGGGCTCGCCTGGAGTCTGCCGTCCCTGATCGCGTTTCGCGTACTACAGGGCGCCGTGTCGGGCCCCATGATCCCGGGCAGCCAGGCGCTGCTCATCAACGTGTTCGGCCCCGCCAAGCGCAACACCGCGCTCGCGATCTGGTCGATAACGACGCTGGTGGCGCCGATCGCGGGGCCTCTGCTCGGCGGCTACATCTCGGATAACTACGTATGGCCCTGGATCTTTCTCATCAACGTGCCGGTGGGTGCGTTGTGCGTGGCCGTGTGCTGGAGCAATCTCAAATCGCACGAGACGCCGACGCGCAAACTGCCCATCGATCGTGTCGGGCTGGTGCTGTTATTCGTGTGGGTCGGCGCGCTGCAAATCCTGCTCGACAAGGGCAAGGATCTCGACTGGTTCGCCTCGCCCTTCATCGTAGGGCTGCTGATCGTCACCGTCATTGCGTTCGCCGCGTGGCTGATCTGGGAACTCACCGAACGGTATCCCATCGTGGACCTGAGTCTGTTCAAGTCGCGCAGCTTTTCCTTGGGCACGCTCGCCCTGTGCTTGGGCTATGCGGTGTTCTTCGGCAACATCGTACTGATGCCCTTGTGGCTGCAAAGCTTCGTGGGCTACACCGCCACCTGGGCCGGCCTCGTCTCCGCGCCGAGCGGCGTCACCGCCATTCTCACCTCCCTCGTTGTCGGGAGCCTGATGCGCCGCTTCGATACGCGGCTGCTTGCCGCGACCGCCTTTGGCCTCTACGCCACCTCGTATTTCATGCGTGCCAGCCTTACCGCCGACGCCGGCTTCTTGAGTTTCGTCGCACCGCAGCTCGTGCAGGGCTTCGCCATGGGATTGTTCTTCGTCACCATGTTGACGATGATTTTCGATGGACTGCCGCACCACAAGATTCCCGCAGCGTCGGGCCTGTCGAATTTTCTGCGCATCACCGCCGGCAGCTTCGCCACGTCGCTCACCACCACCTTGTGGGATCGGCGTGAAGCCTTCCATCAGGCGCGGCTCACCGACTCCATCACGGTGTACGCCCCCGCGTATCAGCAATCGCTGGCGCAGCTGCATCAGTTCGGCATGACTGACCAGGCCGCCGCGGGCACGATGACGCAAAGCCTGGTTGGACAAAGCTACCTCCTCTCGTCGCTCGATCTCTTTTATCTTTCCGCGTGGCTGTGCGTCGCGCTCATTCCGCTGTGCTTCCTGGTGCGGCGGCCGTCGGGGGGTGGGCCGGCGGCGGTGGCGGCGGATTGACCAACGGAGGAAGCACGGTAACCATGTCCGTGAGTTGCGGTATCGCGGCGCTACTGCGCCGTCCATCCGCCGTCGATCGGAATCGCGGTGCCGGTGATGTTATGCGCCTCGGGCGCGCACAGCCAGCACGCGAGGCGCGCAATCTCCGCGGGTGATGACAATCGGCGAGATGGCTGCTTCTCAGCGACCAGGCCGTGCACGGAAGCGGTGTTGATCACGCGCCCGTAGCCTGCGTAGGCTGGCAGGTAATCGATCATGATGTGACCGTTTTGGGCTTCGACATGCGCCCGCACGAGCTTCGAGCGATGCGCCTGCAAGCGATCCCAGATGATGAGCAGCTTCTTGCCAATCGTGGCTTGCAAGGCTTTGAGGAACTCGACGATCTGTGGACTCTTGATCGATCCGTTGAACATTCGGAAGTAGAAGCGCCAGTAGCTCAAGCCAGCGATCACCGCCAGTTGTTTCCAGCTGAAGCTGTACTGCAGGACCGGAGTCTCGCCCCTCGGGGCCCAGGTTTACCCTAACAACTGAGATGGCGAAAGCCGACAAATACATTGTGCTGTTCGTCCCATAAGCGAAACCTGAGGGACTTGAAACTCGCCAACAGCGTGACCGGTTTGATCGTCCTGAAGAATGGATCTCCGTCATGACATCGCTGAAGGTGGTAATTCGGAATTCGAGGGTTCAGATGATGTATATGATGAAAACCGATATTGCCGGTGAACCACTGCAGGATTTTCGGCAGCTTGTAAAATGAGCTGCCCTGCAGCGCCGCAGCCGTGTAGTTCCAATCCGGGGATCGCGACCAATAAGCGCCCTCGAATTGATGTTGCACGTAAAACAACCAGAGACCGACGGCGCCGGCAAATGCGGAAACGGTCAGCTGAATCAAAAGAAATGCTTTCAATCCGATCATGGCGCTCATCAAGACCGTGATTCCGAGCAACGCCCAGTTCGTACGCCGAACGGATCGGCGCTCGCGCGCGGGCGCCGTGGATGCTGCAAATCGATGATGGACGACAAATACATATAGCGGCGCGATTATGAATAGTACGAGCGGATTGCGCGCAAGCCGATACGCAAAGCGCCGCCAGCGCGTACTCTCGATATATTCCTGCACGGTCAGCATCCAGATGTCGCCCGAGCCGCGTCGATCCAGATCGCCCGCGGTCCCGTGATGTAAAGCATGCTGCCAGCGCCAGTGCAGATACGGAGTGAGGTTCAAAAATCCCGCGATGACGCCCGTCGCGTTGTTGGCTCGCTTCGACTTGAAGAAGGATGAGTGGCCGCAGTCGTGGAAAACGATGAAAATTCGTGCGAGAAATCCCGCGGCGAGAATCGCGAGCGGCAGCACCAACCAATATGAAACGGCGAGTGCGTAGACCATCGCCACCCATAGGAGAATGTAAGGAACAAATGAGTTCACCAGCTGCCAACGCGCCCTCCACGAGGATGCGGCCTGAAATCGCGTGACATTGTCTTTCGAGATGTCGGCTGCGGCGAAGCGCGGACTCGAGTCGATGGTGGAATGATTATTCATGCGGAATCCAGCCGACAAAAATACATTTGACGAGGATACGCGCCGATCGACTTTTTGTCTGTGCGATTCCGTACGTTGGAACGTGGCCGATCGGTCGAGCTGCGCGCTACATTGGACTATTGAGGTGCGGCGCCGAGCGCGCCGGCCGAGAGTGCCAGCGTGGCGGCCGCGGCCAGGGCCGCGCTGTAGGCGTCGGTGGACGCGTTCTCCGCTTCCAGCAGCAGGGTCTCGGCCCGGGTGACATCGGTGATCGAGCCGATGCCATACGCTCAACCGAAGAACAGGAGCCAGACCAGGATGGCGACGATGGTGCCGATCGCCGTACAGAGCAGGAGCTGAAACGGCAGAATGGCCGCGGCGGCGGCGCGGACCATGGCAGCGCGCGCGGCGATGGCGCCGGCGATACCCGCCGATGCACACAGCATGCACGCCGGGAAAAACGCGCCGAAAGCTTCGAAAGACGGCGCCGCGCCGCGGGCTCGGCTACCCAGCAAGCTCAACCCCAAGCCTAGGACAACCAAGCTCGACGTGGGATGAGATTTGCTCATGGCGAGCGCAGGCAGCATTCGAAAGCAATGAACATGACGACTGATTACAGCGGCGCGCAGAAATAGTCCAGTCCCCTTCGAGGAATATCCATCGGAGCCGAGGCGGTGATGTCGAATCCCGGTTTATCGGCACCCGCGCCGTCACCGAGAGGGTTTTGTGAAGCTCTCGTCGATCAACCGTAGGGACTCCTCGCTATCCCACTGTCTCGCCCCATAAATCCTCTGCAGCACGCGTCCATCGCGGTCCACGAGCAGGGTCAATGGCAGCTGCGAGGCACCCAGCATGTTTTCCAAAATCAAGGCATGGTCGATGAAATGGCTGATGGTGGCATGCGTGTTGGTTAGTAGGGCCTTTGCCGCGTCCACATCGTCGTCCGTCGAGATTCCGATGATCGCGAAGTGATTCCTTGTGTCCCGCCAGGCAAGGCGCTCCAGCGATGCCATCTCTTGACGGCACGGCCCACACCAGCTCGCCCACACATTGATGAGCAGAGGTCTGCCACGAAACGCGCTGAGATTGCGCGAGGGACCGTTCAGTCCCTGCAGTGAGGCCTCGCGAAGCACGCCCCCGGTCGGGACTTTGACGGGCTCCTGCGCATAGACCCGTGAAGTGCCGGTACCGAGCCACCAAGGAAGGATCAAGGCGACGAGGAGTGCTCGACTCAATGTGCTACCCATTTTAGAACGGCCTTATCTACAGAACCAATATCATCGCATGTCGAGAAATCGGATGTTTGGCTTCGCTCCGCCGAAGCAGCCGGATGAGGGCGCGTTTGAGCGTAGGCCGCTACAGGCAGGCCTCGGGGCGGCGGTGGTCCAAGGCCACTTAGCCAAAATCCCCGTATCGTGTATATTCAAAGCGCGAGGGGACTCCAGACAATGCGAGGGGAAATGGAAAAGTCCGACGGCGATCCAGGCGAGTCTTCACGGCGGGCGTTCTTGCTCTCGGGCGGCGGGATGTTGACGAGCCTGTGGGTTGCGGCGCAGTGGCCGTCCATCGCGGCGGCGGCGCATCACGCCGAGCAGGTAGCGACGGATACTGCGCCACCGCGTTTCGACTTCTTGAATTCCTCCGATGCGGCCGACGTCGAGGCGATTTGCGCCCAGATCGTGCCGAGCGGCGCCACGCCCGGCGCCCGTGAAGCGCACGCGGTGTATTTCATCGACCGCTCTCTGTCGACCTATCTTGCCGGAATGGCGCCCGGGTATCGTCGCGGGCTCGCTGAATTTCAGGGAGCATTTCGCGCCGCCCATCCTACGCTGTCATCGTTCGGCTCCGCCGACTTCGCCACCCAGCTGGCGTTTTTGAAGACGGCGGACAAGGATTCGTTCTTCGAGATGACCCGTATGCTGACCGTACTCGGCATGTTCACGTCGCCGAAATACGGCGGCAACTACCGAGGATCCGGCTGGAAATTGCTGGGCTTCGTGGATCAGCATGCATTCACGCCGCCCTTCGGCTATTACGATGCCCGGTACACGGGCTTCGTTCCCTACTCGGAGAATCGCTCGTGACCGGCCGCCAATTCAAACCCGGCGAGATGGTCGATTTCGTCGTGGTGGGTTCAGGGGCGGCCGGCGGCGTGATGGCGCGGGAATTGTCCCGCGCCGGGTGTACCGTCCTGGTGTTCGAACAGGGGCCGCAGCTGGGGCCGGCCGATTTCGAGCATGATGAATTCAAATACTTCTTCATGAACGGCATTACCAACGGACCCAAGCACAGTCCGCAGACATTCAGAAAGCTGCCGAGCGAGACGGCAACGCAGCCGATGGGTAGTATGCTGCCCGCGACTTATGCGCGCCTGGTGGGCGGCAGCAGCGTCCACTACACCGCGAATTTTTGGCGCTTCCATGAAATCGATTTCCACGAGCGCAGCGTGCTCGGCAGCATTTCCGGAACGGCATTTGCCGATTGGCCGATCACCTATCAAGAACTCGAGCCCTATTACACCAAAGTCGAGTGGGAGGTAGGCGTATCGGGTCTGGCCCATGCGAGTCCCTTCGATCCGCCGCGCAGCAAACCCTATCCCATGCCGCCGCTGCCGGTGAAATCCTCCGGTGTGCTTTTCGAACAGGGCGCCCGCAAACTCGGTTTGCATCCGTTTCCCGCCCCGATGGCGATCGCGTCGCAGCCCTATCGGGGCCGGTCAGCCTGCATCAATTGCGGCTTTTGCATGGGTTTCGGCTGCGAAGCGCGTGCCAAGTCCTCATCGCTGTACACCTCGATTCCGGAGGCGGAAGCGACGGGTCTTTGCGAAGTCAGATCTTTAAGTTACGTGTTTCGGGTCGAGACCGACGCCAAGGGCCGCGCCACCGGCGTTCATTATTTCGACAGCGACAAGCGCGAGCATTTTCAGCCGGCCAAGGCCGTCGTGCTGTCGGCCAACGGCGCCGAGACCTCGCGCCTGCTGCTCAACTCGACCAGCAACCGCTTTGCGCAGGGATTGGCCAATTCGAGCGGCATGGTCGGCAAGCATCTGATGTTCAATCAAGGGTCGGGCGTGCAAGGCGTGTTCGAGCACGAACTCAACGAGTACAAGAGCGTGCAGGTGACCCGGATCCTGCACGATTTCTACGATTCGGACCCGAAGCGCGGCTTCTATGGCGGCGGCGGTATCGACGCGCGCATCAATCCGCAGCCGGCGATCTGGGCCATGGACTCGGGCGGCGATTTACCCAGCTGGGGTCAGGAGTTCAAGGATAGGCTGGAAGGCTTTACCCGCACCATGGCCTCCACCGGCCACACGACATCGCTTCCCGTGGAGTCGAACAGCGTCAGCATCGACCCGGTGCTCAAGGATGCGTGGGGGATTCCTGCGATACGCGTGACGTACAAGGATCATCCCGACGATATGGCGACGGCGAAATTCTTTCAGGACCGGTCGTATGAGATCGTGGAGGCCGCCGGGGCGAAAAAGATCTGGCGGGACGCGATTTCGGAAAACACCGGCGGCGTCCATTTGTTGGGTACGGCGCGCATGGGGAACGACCCGTCGACCTCGGTGATCGACAAGTACCACCGCACCCACGATGTGCCGAATCTGTTCCTGTGCGACGGCTCGAGTTTCGTGACTTCCGGACGCGGGCAACCGACCATGACCATTCAGGCGCTCGCGTTTCGGGCCGGGGACTACATCGGGCAATTCGCACGGCGCAACGAGATATGAGCCATCGGGCTCACTCGGCCTTGCTGTCGTCGTACCAGACCGCTTCGATGTTGTTGCCATCCGGATCGAGTATGAAGGCGGCGTAGTAGCCGGGAGAATAGTCGCGATATCCAGGGGCGCCGTTGTCTTTGCCGCCGGCGGCCAGGCCGGCCTTGTGAAACGCCGCCACCTGCTTGCGGCCGGTAGCCTGAAATGCGACGTGCGTTGGCACCACCGATTTCGTCTTGCTGATCCAGAAGTCGGTGTTCTCGCCGTCATTGAAGCCCGCAGCCTCGCCGTACTCCATGTTGTTGGTATACCCGAGAGCGGAAAGCACCTTCGTATAGAAGGTCTTCGATCGGGGATAGTTGCTGATCGACAATGAGATGTGTGCAATCACGTGCTACTCCTCGGTGCCGCTGGCGAGGTGCCTAGCCTAATCCTTTATGACCGCGTGCGCGAGTGAGTCTCCCCGCGTCTCGCGTGCAACTCCGCTCGCGCTCACGGCCGCGTTGCCGGATCCGCGGCGCGCGCGATGGCAGCGTCGATCAACGTTCGCTCCAAGGCATTCACGGCCGATCGATTGCCGTCCGCGGCGGGTGCCGCTCGACGGATCGAGGCACGTCGAGCGGCCCACTGGCCGGACCGGCGCCGTTCCCGCGCCCAACGAACGGCGATGTCCACATACTCGTCGCGGTCCGAGGCGACCCCATCGGTAATTCCGATTTGCCGCAACAAGCCTGCCGCCAGGCGCTGCCGCAGGAAATCTCCTTCCAGCGTGACAATCGGCAAACCGCGATGCACGGCTTGCCGAGCGGTGGTGTAACCGGAGAAGGCAGGGCAGTCCAAATAAATATCCATCTCGTCCAAGAAGCCGGCAAATTGGCCACGCGGCAGCCACGCCGTCACCCGCAGATACGCAGCGGGATCGAGTCCTTCGGCGCGCAGCGCGGCGGCAAGCCGAGCATGCAGCTTTGCCGTGGCCCAATGAAGCTTTTGCGGCGACGCCAGCCAGAATTCACACGGGCCGGCGGCCTTGGCGATGCGGGCGAAGAGAGCATCGTCCGCCGGATCGAATTTGATCGGCTGCTGGCACAAGGCGAAGCGGACGGTGCCGGGTTGCCGAACCGGACCCGCCCAGGGCTGCGGTGGGGCAGGCGTCAATTCCGTGCAGACGCCGGTTCCGGGCAACCGAACGAGCTTCTCGCGATAATGCCTGTCGGCCCCTCGTCCTTCCAGAAGTTCTCCGGACAGGAATAAGTCCATGGTCGGCAGCCCCGTCGTTACCGGATGTCCCCAGCCTGCAACTTGCAGCGGCGCCAGCCGCAGGGCAGCCAATGCGCACGAGACAGGGTCCATGCCCACTTCGGGGTAGAACATCACGTCGGGACGATCTTGCGCGATCTCATCCAGCCACGCTTTCGCCGGCTTGGGTCCCTGTACGAAGCGATCGACCTGCGATCTCGCCCAAACCGTTTCATCGTCGACGATCGAACCCGTGTGATAGAGAAAAATCTCGACGCGTCGGCGATCCCTGTGAGCGATGATGCCGCGCAAGATTACCTCCCATACCGGGTGTTGCCGCACTTGTCCGCTCACGATCACCATGCGTATGCGATCTCGCGGTTGGACGGTGCGGTTGCGATGCGCCTGCTGCGGCCGATGAATCGCCGCCGCAGCGCAGACCAGGTCGCCATAGCGGGATAGCAGACCACCCACATCCCCCGGTCTATACGCCAGATAAAACGGTTGATTGCCGCCCACGGATCTTCCCAGCTTTCCGGGATTGGCGGCGCTCCATGCGGTCAGTTCATCGACTGATCGCATGAATTTCCCGGTCGCACCGGCGCTCTCCTCGACGGTGGCGGCGAAGATCGGAATCGCCGCAATGGCCAATCCCATCCGGGCCTCGGCGTAGTCCGGCTCGAGAGCCAATGCACGCTCGAATGAAGCCGCCGCCTCAGCCGCTCGGCCTTGTTCCTTCAATGCGTTGCCGAGATTGTTGTGCGCCTCGGCGTAATCTGGCTTGCACGCCAATGCCTTGGCGTACGAGGCCGCCGCCTCGTCGATCCGGCCCTGCTCGAGGAGGAGAATCCCCAGGTTGTTGTGCGCCTCGGCATAGTTCGGCTTGAGGTTCAACGCCCTGCCGTAAGAGGCGAGCGCCTCATCGAGCCTGCCCTGAGCCTTGAGGACATTGCCGAGGTTGCCGTGCGCCTCGGCATAATCCGGCCGATGGCGGAGCGCCCGGCGGTAGCACGCGACGGCTGCCTCCAACTTCCCCTGCGCCTGCAGGATATTGCCGAGGTTGCCGTGCGCGTCGGCATAGTTCGGTTGGCAGGCTATCGCCCGCGTGTAAGACGCCGCGGCCTCTTCCAGCTTGTCCTGCGCCTGCAGGACGAGCCCCAAGTTGTAATAGGCGGCGGCGTAGTCCGGTTTCTGGCCCAGTGCCCGCCCGTATGAAGCGGCCGCCGCCTCCAATTTGCCTTGAGCCTTGAAGACGTTGCCGAGGTTGTTATGGAAAACCGGCACTCGGCCGTTCTGCGCGATGGCTTTGCCGATCAGCTCCGCCGCGAATTCATTGCGGCCGGTCTGGTGGGCGAGAACGCCCAGAAAATGCAGGGCGTCGCTGTGGCGCGGGTCGGTCTGCAAAATCTGCCGGTAAAGACCTTCCGCCTCGCCCAGGTGTCCGGCCTGATGAAGCCGTAACGCGGCGGCGAACGACTCGTTTACTCCCCGCGATGCATCCTGCGCCACCGGTGTCTCCTCCCTCATCCAGCCCATTGACATTGCAGGACCCATCGCAGACACTTGAAAAAAAGAGCGACCACGAAGTTCGGTTCGTCATCGCTTCGAGTTTTCTCCGACGTCGATTACCGAAGACACGGGAAATCGGTACATCTGCCAGTGCTCCTCACATTACACTTTCGGTCGCCATGCGAGGGTAAGCCGCTTCAGTGTGTGGCGGGAAACTTTAGCGGAAACTCGTTGTGAATGACACGCTGACCCACGCAGTTGTACGGATCCGCGAGATGATCCTGAGAGGGGAAATCGCTCCCGGACAGCGTGTCGCGGAAGCGCCTCTGGCGGAAATATTGGGAACGTCCAGAACCCCGGTCAGGCAGGCGCTTCCCCTGCTGGCACAGGAAGGCCTCTTGATGGAGCATCGGACGCGTGGGTTCGTCGTACGTTCATTCACCGCGGCGGACATCACCGATGCCATCGACCTGCGGGCCGTCCTGGAGGGGATGGCGGTGCGTCGCGTCGCGGAGCAGGGTACGACCAAGGGTTTCTCGCGCGAAATGCGCGCTTGCTTGGAGGACGGCGACGCAATCTTCGCGAAGCGCTGCGTTACGGAGGAAGACGAGGCTACGTATGCGGCAATGAATTCTCGTTTCCACGAGTTGATAGCGGCCGCCGCCGATAGCTCGATATTGAGCGACGCGATCGAGCGCAACAGCCGGATTCCCTTTGCGGGCGCCAGCGCCCTGGCGTTCGACAAATTCGATCTCGATCGAATGTACGACCTACTGTATTACGCCCACCGTCAACACCGTTGCATATTCGCCGCTCTGGAATCGGGGCATGGCGCCCGTGCCGAAGCGCTGATGAGGGAGCATGCCATGGCGGCAAAAGAGAGCATCAACATCGTCGGATTCCAGGTGGTCAGCCGCGGTGCTCCGGGGCGCGTTGCGGCATCGAAGTGAGCGTGCACCGTCCGGGCGTACCCGTTCAATTGCGGGCAGGATCCGAAGTGATTAGAATGGGATCCCAAAGGCCACGCCGTTGGAATGGCGGAAACGATCGGGGGGCTCTAATTGACCGACAGATTTGCTGATATACCTGGGACCTTGGTGTTCACCGGCAAGCGCGCGCGCCGCGGCTACGCTTTGAACCAGTTTTGCATGTCGCTGATGAACGAGGCCAATCGACAGCGGTTTTTGGCAGACGAATCGTCGTATCTGGACGAGTGGCCGTTGACGCCTGCACAGAAACGGTCGGTTCTGGACCGCAACTATTCGAGCATGCTCGAGGAAGGCGGCAATATATTCTTCATTCTCAAGATCGCCGCCACCGATGGTCGAAGCGTCCAATCCGTCGTTGCGTCATTCACGGATCAAACGCAAGCCGAGTACGCCGCCATGATGCTTGCCGGCGGCCGCATACCTGACGGCTTGCGCTCGATCGCTCGCGGATCCTGATGGCCCGCATCACCGCCGGCTTGGGTTCGAGCCATGTCCCCGCGATCGGCGCCGCCCAGGACTCGGGGAGGATCAACGAGCCGTATTGGCGGCGGCTGTTCTCGGGCTACGAATGGTCGAGGAGATGGATGGACGCCGTAAAGCCCGACGTTGTGATTCTGGTCTACAACGATCATGCGTCGGCGTTCTCGCTCGACATCATTCCGACTTTCGCCATCGGCTGTGCGGAGAAATTTCCACCCGCGGATGAGGGTTGGGGGCCCCGGCCGGTTCCGACCGTCAATGGCCATGCGGAGCTTGCGTGGCATCTTGCCGAAAGCCTCATACTGGACGAATTCGACATGACGATCATGAATCGACTCGATGTCGACCATGGTCTCACGGTGCCGCTATCGCTCATGTTCGGCCAGCCTGAGGCGTGGCCCGTCAAGGTGATTCCCTTGGCGGTCAACGTCATTCAATATCCGCCCCCGACCGCCCATCGCTGTTATCGCCTGGGCCAGGCCATTGCCCGTGCAGTCGCAGCCTACCCCGAGGATCTGAACGTTCAAGTTTGGGGTACCGGCGGAATGAGCCACCAACTCACGGGGACACGGGCGGGATTCATCAACACCGCCTTCGACACGATGTTCCTGGACAAATTGTCCGATGAGCCCGAGGTATTGTACTCATTGTCGCACGAGGATTACGTGCGCGAAGCCGGGTCCGAGGGGATGGAGCTCATCATGTGGCTCATCATGCGCGGCGCTCTCGAGGGCAGAGTGCGGGAACTCCATCGGTTCTACCATGTGCCCGCATCCAATACCGCCGTGGGCCACATCGTGCTCGCGTCGGGTCGCGCGGGATAGCCGCAGCGCGGCACGGGCCGCCAATCTAGCCGAGGAGTTGCAATGAAATCACCCGACAGAATTCCGACGACTCACGTGGGGAGTCTGCCGCGCGGTTCGCGGGTCGTAGAAATGCTGTTCCATCGCGAAAAGGGCGAGGAATACTCGCTCTCGGAATTCGACCAGGTCATGTCGAGCGCGGTTCGCGATGTCGTGGCGCGCCAGACCGCGCTCGGCATCGACATCGTGAGCGACGGCGAGACGGCAAAAATCGGCTATGCCACTTACATCAAAGATCGCCTGTCGGGATTTGGCGGCGACAGCCCGCGGCAGATTGCCCGCGATCTGCAGCCGTATCCGGAATTCCGCGCCCGAATGGCCGTATTCGCGGGGAGCCAGACGTTCAAGCGGGAATCCTGCATCGGCGACATTGAGTTCACCGGCTACGACGATCTCAACAGCGACATTCGCCGCATGCGAGATGCGGTTGACTTGGCGGCGCCCGGGGCGGCATTTCTGAATGCTGCATCGCCGGGCGTGGTGGCCGCATTCCAGCCGAACGCTCATTATTCTTCCCATTCCGCTTATGTCGAGGCAATCGGCGAAGCGATGCGGATCGAGTATGAAGCCATCGTGGAAGCCGGCTTCATCCTGCAGCTGGATTGTCCCGACCTTGCGATGGCGCGCCACACCGGCTTTCAGGATCTGACCGAAGAGGAGTTTCTGGCCCGAGCCGAGCATCAGGTCGAAGTGCTCAATCATGCCCTGCGCAACGTACCCGCGGAGTCGGTACGCATGCATTTGTGCTGGGGCAATTACGAAGGACCTCACGATCACGACATCGCGCTCGAGAAAGTCCTTCCGATCGTCTTGAAAGCAAAACCTTCCGGCATCCAATTCGAAGCGTCGAATCCGCGGCACGCGCATGAGTGGACGGTCTGGAAGAGCGCTTCGATTCCCGAAGAGAAAATTCTGATTCCCGGCCTACTGACCTCGACGTCCAACTACGTGGAACATCCGGAGCTCATCGCACAACGCATCGGGCAATTTGCGGACATTGTCGGCCGCGACCGCATCATCGCAGGGACGGACTGCGGATTCGGAACGTTCGCGGGCATCGGCAAAATGGATGCGGAAATATCCTATAAAAAACTTGCCATGCTGGTCGAAGGGGCGGCGCTCGCATCCGAACGGCTTTGGCCGCTGCGCGCGCCACGGGCGGGCGCTATTTGAATAAGGTCATGCCGGATGCCGCATCCGGCTCCTTGTTGAGGACTGCCGCGCCCGTGGTAATGAAGATCTCCACGGTGGGCGAGGCCACTGCATGCATAAGGTGCCCGCCCTTGGTTCCGCCATCCCGGTCGCCGAGGACCACATGGGCGTGCACCACGGGCCTGCTGTTATCCACCACGCCGATATCGCATCGACCCTGGATGGCGTCCGGTGCGGTTCACAGTACCGCTTCAGCCCGTGAGGGTGGCCATGTCGATCACAAATCGATAGCGGACATCGCTCCGCAGGATTCGCTCATATGCCTCGTTGATCTTTTGAATGGGCGTGATCTCGATGTCCGACACGATGCCGTGTTTCGCGCAGAAATCCAGCATTTCCTGCGTTTCCGGGATGCCGCCGATCATCGATCCGGACAGGCTGCGGCGCTTCGCGATGAGGGAAAATGCGGCGATCGGCACCTGGTGTTCGGGAACGCCCACCACGACCATGGAGCCGTCGACCTTGACCAAGGACAGGTATTGGTTCCAGTCTATTTCGGCCGACACCGTATTGATGACGAGGTCGAAATGGCCTGCAAGCTTGGCAAAGGTCGCCGCGTCGGATGAAGCGTAGAAGTGATCGGCGCCCATGCGGCGCGCCTCCGCCTCTTTGCGCATGGATTGACTGATCACGGTCACCTCGGCGCCAAAAGCATGCGCGAGCTTGACGCCCATGTGGCCCAAACCGCCGAGCCCGACGATGGCAACCTTCTTCCCGGGGCCGGCATTCCAATGCCTGAGCGGCGAATAGAGCGTGATGCCCGCGCACAGCAGCGGCGCGGCGCCGTCGAGCGGCAGGTTCTCGGGTATGCGCAGAACGTAGTTCTCGTCGACGACGATCTTATCCGAATAACCGCCCAGGGTGGGTGTCTTACCGTCCCGCTCCAGCGCGTTATAGGTTTGGGTGGCCGTCTCGGCGCAGTACTGCTCCAATCCCTGCGTGCAGTAGTGGCAGCGACGGCACGAGTCGACGAAACAGCCGACCCCCACGCGATCGCCGGGGCGAAACTTCGTGACCTGTCCGCCGGTTTTCGCTACGACGCCGACGATCTCGTGCCCCGGGACCATCGGGAAAATCGAACCGCCCCACTCATCGCGGGATTGATGTATGTCGGAATGACAAACGCCGCAGAAACGGATGTCGATCAGAACGTCATGGGGGCCGGGCTCGCGGCGTGTGAAATCGTACGGTGCCACGGCGGCCTTTGCGCTGGCTGCCGCATAACCTTTGGTCGGGATCATTTGTCGACTCTCGTGCGCATGAATTGGGTCAAGCTAGCGGGGCGTCCCGCCCCGCTAGCGGCAAGTCCGGCCCGCAGGGGATGGACGTTCAGACTGACGTTCCAAGGGTTGCCTCGCAAATCGCGGTAGCCTCCACTGCCGAGGGAATGCCGCAATAGAGTTGGCTATGCAAAATGAGTTCGCGCAATTCGAGCAGGGACGCACCGTTCGCCACCGCTCCGCGGAGGTGGGCAGGCAATTGTGCAAAGCGTCCGGCGGCGATCAACATCGACACGGTAATCATGCTGCGAGTCTTGCGATCGAGGCCGGGGCGCTGCCAGATTTCTCCGAAGCAAAAACGAGTGACCGTTTCCTGCAACGGCCGCGAAAACTCGCTGGCTTCCGCCACGGCCTTATCCGCTCCCGCAACTCCGAACATTTCCCGGCGCAGCGCCAGGCCCTTGGTGAAAGCTTCCGTTTCGTTTTCCATCTGTGATTCTCCGAGTCGATTGTATTGAGTATGGCCGTTGCGATTCTACTCGACAGCCATCCACGGCGTTTTGAGCCGAACGTATTGGTCTGGGCGCATGGAGCGACTTGTCGCGGCCAAGACCCGAACCCCCGTATCCGCCGAACGGTACGGTCAACGCGCGGCGGTGCGGGGCCGCTCAGGCGGCCGGGATCTTCTTGAGCCCCTGCCATGCGATGATTGCCTTGGACATGTCCTCTGTCCCGCCCAAGGTGTCCCGTGCCAGGGCCCATCGTTTGGCCGACAATTGGATGAACGGGTCATCGCAGCCGAGCTCCTCGGCAAGGTCCGCGGCGATCCGCGCATCTTTTGCCAGCAGTCCGCTGGCGAAACCGGTGTTGAAGGTCTCGGGAATCACGAATTGCTTCATTACCACGGTCGAGCAGAAGGATTGGCCGGTCGAGACGTTGACGATGTCGACGATCGTCCCGCGATCGATGCCGTAACGTTCGCCGGCAATCAATGCCTCGGCGAGTACGGCGTAGTTTCCGGCCGCAACGACATTGTTCAACGCCTTGGCGGCGTGACCGGCGCCCAATTTGCCGACGTCGAAAAAAGTGTCGCCCATGCACTCCAGGACGGGCTTCGCCCGCACGACCGCCGCGGCATCGTTGCTGCCGATCATGATCGTGAGCTTCCCCGTGGCCGCACGTTGCATTCCACCGGAAACCGGCGCATCGATGAGCACGATTCCCTTGAGCGCCAAGGCCGCTCCGGTGGTGCGCGTGATCATGGGCTGGCTGGAGCTCATGTCTACCAATATCGTTCCCGGCTTCGCAGCCGATGCAATGCCCTTGTCGCCGAGCGCAACGTCGCGCACCACGTTGCCGTCCGGCAACATCGTCACGATGATCTCCGCGACGGCGATGTCGGCCATTTGTCCGAGAACGGTTGCGCCGATTTCTCCGGCGACGCGCGACGCGACGGCGGGATTCGAGTCGAAGACGAAAACCTCGTGGCCGCCTTTGACGATGTTGGCTGCCATGGGCTTGCCCATGGTCCCGACGCCAATGAACGCTACTTTCATCAGAATTGATTCCTTCGTTTCACCCAAATCGCGGTCCGGAGACGATCGGCTGTGGATCGATGCGGCGAGGGCGAGTCAATGCAACATAGTGATACTCAATCAAGTATAGTTGTATTGAAATTCAGGGTCAAACCAGCCTATGGCGTGCGCACGAAGCGGCTCTAAGTTTACCGCCCGCGTCCAGTCCGCGCTTGGCGAAGCGCGTCCGAGCATTGAACTTAAAGTAGGCCGACCTGCACTGCCGTGATGCCGATCTCAAGGGCCGTTGCGTGCGCCGGCCAGTTCGGTCACCCGGTTGGCGCATTCCATCGTCAGCCGCACGAGATCTTCCTTTTTCTTGTGGTGGCGATCGGTCCGATAAATGAGGGTCAATGCGTAGCGTAGCCGGCTGCTGGCATCGAAGATGGGGGCGGCAATCGCCGCGTAGCCGGAGAGAGTCACACCCGAGGAATAAGCGATGGGGTCGGCATCCGCGACGCCGCGGCGACGGACTTGTTCCGCCAGCGCCTTGAGAGCTTGCGACCGCTTACGCTGCTCGGCCTTCGTGAGGCCCAGCTCCTGCAGCTCTTCCGCAAGGTGGCCCCATGTCTGCTCGCGCGGGCCGAATGCGAGAAATACATGGCCCGTGGCGGTGCTGGCAAGCGAGGCCGAGCCGCCGATCGGAAATTGAAGGGGTTGCGGCCTGTTCCCCTCGCTGCGCGAAACGATCATGACACCCTTCAAATCCCAACTGCACAGGAGAACCAGGGCGTTGGTCTGTTGCTGCAGGCTGCGCATCGCCGCACTGGCGATGGTCATCAGCTCCATGCGCTGCAACGCGCGGGTGCCGAGGTAAAGGGAGTACGGCCCCAGGGCATAAAACCCCGTCTCCGCGTTTTGTACGATCAAGCCCGTCTCGATCAGGCTGATGAGGTACATCCGCGCTTTGCTCGGCGACATGCCGCCCACGGCGGCGATGCTCTTGAGGGAGACCGGGGTTTCGGAGTCCGTAATACCTTGCAGCAATCTGAATCCCAACAGTATCGACTGGATGCCCTTCGCCACGCCTCGCTCCCCTTAATGGTGATTCCATTCGCCTCGGCCCGCTCCGCTTCGGGCCGAGACCGCGCCCAAAGCGGGCTTCCCATCACACAAGGTTACCTGAAAAGCCCATCCCGGTGATTCGCCGCTTGACGCCGCGGAAACTCGACAATAGTATTGCACGCGTACAACAAAGTTGAATGACTGGCTTGGGGGCGGGGACATAATTCTGTGGCTGGAAAGACAATAGTCATCGGCGGGAGCGGCTTCATCGAACGTGGGCATGCGGCGCGCGGCTCGGGCCGCATTGCAAGACGCCATCCCTCGAAGGTTTATGCGCCCCCTCATTTGTCGCGCCCGGTAAGTTCACCGCCGACGCCTTCCGCGCGCTCCGGGCGCATGCCCGCACTCGCGCCGGCGCCGGCCAGACCGCTTAGCGCCCGCGCGGTGGCAACACCACGATTGACGATGTTGATACTCGCTGAATGAAACCACATGCCGCGGCATCCGACGGCCAACGCGAACGACGGACAACTCAAAAGGGTTAGGGGGGAATCGATGATGAATTACATAAATCTAAGCGGCCTTGCAGGCAATATCCGTGGGAAAGGCACGGTGCTCGCAGCGCTGGTGTTGATATCGGGGGTGGCGGGTGCGCAGGCGGTACCCTCGGCATCCGCAGATAACGCCGCGCCGAAGGCGGCCGACGTCGGCGGTCTCGAGGAGATCACGGTCACGGCACGCTATACCAAGGAAAATCTGCAGAACACACCCGTGGCGATCACGGCGGTATCGCAGGATCAATTGAAGCTGGCGAACGTCACCAACATGACGAGCCTCGGGGCGATGGTGCCGAACCTGTATACGCACCCCGGCGATGCGGACGAGGGCGGTTCGCCCGTGATCGTCATGCGCGGCGTCGTGGAGAACGATGCGAGCTATGCGCGCGAGCCGGCCGTCGGCATCTACGTCGACGACGTGTATCACAGCACGGTCGTGGGCTCGGCGCTCAACTTGAACGACATCGATCACATCGAAGTCAAGCGCGGTCCGCAGGGAACCCTGTCGGGCAATGCCAGCATCGGCGGTACGATCTCGATCTTCTCCAAGGTGCCGCAGGGCGATGACACGGGCTACATCGAAGCCACCTACGGTTCGTTCCACAAGGAGCAGATCGATGCGGCATTCGACGTGGCGCTGATGTCGAACCTGTTCTTGCGGGTGTCGGGATCGCAGGAGTCGCAGGACGGCTACGTGACTCTCTTGGACTTTGCCTGCGAGATGTACGCGCAGGGTACGCCGCAGCTCATCGGCAACTACCCGCACAGCACGCCGGGCGGAGTGGCCTCCAACGGCGCGACGCAGTTGGGCGCTTACCAGCGCGGCTGTAAGACGGGTAGCGAGGGTGGCACGAACCAGGACGCGGTCAAGGCGATGCTGCGCTGGCTGCCGCAGGATGGGCTCGAGATCAACTACCAGATCAGCTACCACAGGAACCGGGATGAGGCGTCCCCGGAGCTCATCACCTCGATCACGAATCCGTATCCGAACAGCAACGCGTTGATCCAGAACTACAACGTGGCCATGCAGCAGATTTTCAACATCCAATACGACAACCGCTTCCTGGCGCCCAAGGGACAGCCGTACTCGAGCTACGCCACGTTCTGCCGTCCGGGCTTCGGCGGCACGGTGGTGCAGCAGGCGCCGTACGAACCGGTGCCGAACGGCTACTGCTATGCCAACGCCATGAACATGGACTCCTTCGACAACTCGCTGAAGATCGACTGGGATGTCCTCGACAAGGTGCACATGAAGGCAATTTTCGCGGCGAGCGAGTTCGAAGACACCACGGTTCAGAACGGCGACGAGTCGCCGCTCGGCTACGTGCTGTCGTACTTCGACCAGCCGGTCAAGCAGTACACGGCCGAGGTGCGTTTCAACGGTTTGCTGTTCGACGACAAGTTCAAGTGGGTGACGGGCGGCTATTATTTGACCTCGCGGGCGGAGTCGAACGGTGCCATCGGCTACATCACCGACAACTTCACCGAGACCGATACGGCTTTCAAGCACACCGCCTCGGGATTCCTCCATGGTGATTACGCGATCACCGATCGCTGGAACGTGTCCGGCGGGACGCGCTTCTCGTGGGACGAATTGCAGTATCGGTTGAATCACCCTGGTCTCATCACGGTCACCGATCCCTTCACGGTGAGTGCCAACCGCTTCGACTGGCTGGCATCGACGGACTACAAGATTACCGACAACACCATGGCCTACTTCACGTTCGCGACCGGTTCGCGTCCGCCCGGCATCACGACCATCGTGATCACCGCGGCCCAGCTCTCACCGTACACTGCGGAGGTGATGCATTCGTACGAATTCGGTTTGAAGAACGAGTTCTTCGACCACCGGGTGCGGTTCAACGCGGATGTGTTCTATTCGGACTACAAGAGCCGCCTGGCGACCGAGCAGGGCGTGCAGTGCCTGGGCCAACCGGGCGCACCGACCTGGGCGGCGTATCAGACGGCGTGCAATGGCTACGCCAATACATCGTCGGTCCCTTGGTACATCACGGTCGGTACGCCGGCCGTCATCGAAGGCGCGGAGTGGGAGCTGACGGCCAAGCCCACCGAGCGGTTGTTGGTCAGCTGGACCGGCGGTTACAACCACTTCAAGTCCTTGGTGCGTGACCCCATGGAGCCCGGCTACAACGCGGCCGGCAACTTGCAGCAGCCGGAATGGAACATGAACGCGGGCATCCAGTACTCGATCCCGGTGTTCGGTGCGGGCGACTTCACGCCGCGCATGGACTGGTCGTATCAGACGCGCCAGACCTTCGCGCCCAACACGACGATCGCGCCGGATCCGGCCTTCAACCTGCCCGCGCAGTCGATCTACAACGCGAGCTTCATCTTCAAGCCGACGGACGGCAAGTGGACCGCCACCGTGCAGGTCACCAACCTGTTCGACAAGTTCTACTATTACCAGTTGTTCAACGGCGGTGCGGTCAACGTCTCCTCGAACGTCGCTCCGCCGCGTGAGTTCAACGTACGATTGCGCCGGGACTTCTAAGCCACTCCCCCCGGGTGCCCCGGAAGCGCTGCTGTCAGCAGCGCTTCCGGTTTTCCTTTTCCGACGTTATCGCAGGTGCTGAGAATTCGAGGCGCCAAAGACGAGTCGAGTTTGCGCGTACCGTTGGCCGCGCGTGCCCCAAGGTGCGCCGAGATACTAGGTAGGTCCGGGCACCGGTCCGGCAAGGAGCAATCGGATCTTGTAGACCGCCTGGCACGCCGTAATGTAGAGCGTTTTCCCGTCGCTGTCGCCGAACGCGAGATTGGAGGCGCAGATCTGTTTCTTGGGCTCGTTGCCATCGACTGGAAGGTTGATGGTTCCCAACAATCTTCCATCGGGCGCACCGATGCGCACGACGCCCGGTCCGGCGCCGCTGCCGGAATATACGTTGCCCCGAAGATCGACCTTGATGCCGTCGCCAATGCCCACGCCTTCGGCAAACAGCATTCCCGCCGACAGGCTGCCGTCGGCATCGATGGCGTATCGCTTCATTCTGCCCGGCCCGGCGGTGAGATAGAGAAAGTGGTCGCCGGGCGACAATGCAATCCCATCGGGGATGCCGCCGAGTTCAGCGGCGTCGAGCACCTTTCTGGACCGCCCGTTCTTGACATACCACACGCCCGAGGATTCCAGCTGCTTCAGCGGGCTTTTCGCGCCGTAGCGCAGGCCGAAGTCGGGGTCGGTGAAAAACAGGCCGCCATCGTGCGTGACCACCAGGTCGTTGGGGCCGTTGAAACGCTTGCCGTTGAACTTGCCGGCGAGGACGGTGCGCGTGCCGTCCTTCTCGAGCCGCATGATGGCGCCATCATTGCCGGCACACCACAAGAGCCGGCCTTCGAGATCGATGCCGGTGCAGGACGGGCCTATCATCAGCACGTGCATCCGCCCGCTGCGCGACTGCGTGCCGGCGTTGGCAATGTCGTCGCCGCTGTAGCCGGCCTGATCGAGGAACACCGACACCTTCTTGTCCGCCGCAATTTTGTAGATGACATTGGCCGTAAGATCGCTCACGAGCAGGAAGCCCTTGCCGCCGCTGCGCATCCACACCGGGCCCTCCGTGATGCCGAAGCGATCGCTCAGTAATTCGGCGCGTGAGTTCCTGGCTATGATGGTATCCAGCGCCGGATCGGTCCTGGTGATGGAAAACGGCTGAGGGGAGGGCGCCGGGCCGTCTCCCCGCGCCGATGCGGCGGCACCGTTCGTCGCCGACTGTGCGCCGAGGCCGAGCGCGGCATTGGCCATGAACGTCATTGAGCAGAACAGGCCGGTCAGTGTGTTGTGCATAGTCACGTCCGGGCTCCCATGGCCCCGTCTTGCTTCGAATGGCTCAGTGGGCGGCCGGCAATGCGAAGGCTGTCACATACAGTCCATGGTTGCGGCTGGTGATGGAGTTGCCGCCGACGGCAATCGCGACGAACTGCCGTCCGCTCTTCGGCGAGACGTAGGTCATCGGATTGGCAAAGGCGGCGGAGGGCAGCTGGGTACGCCATAGCTCGGCTCCTGTCTTGACATCGATCGCACGAAAATATCGATCGAGGGTGGCAGCGATGAATGCGACCCCGCTCTGCGTGACCAGCGAACCCCCGATATTGGGCGAGCCCATCGGCAGCGAGATCGGCAGTTGGGTTCCCAAGGGGCCGGCATTGCGCGAGGTGCCCAGCGGGTGCGACCACAAGAGCTTGTGCGTGCGCAAGTCGACCGCGCTCAGCATGCCGTACGGAGGACGCTGACAGGGCATGCCGAGGGGCGAGCGAAACAAGGCGGTGAATACCGCAAAGTACGGCGAGCCTTCCTGATGAAAAAACGGGAACGGCAGCGTCGCAGGCGGATCGTTGCCGAACTCGCCGGCTGCGACGAAGCGGTTGCGGCTTGCCATGATGAAGGAGTTGACGATCATTACGCCGTCGGCCTTGTCGACGGAGACGCTGCCCCAATCTATGCCGCCCAGAAAGCCGGTGGAATAAATCCACGAATCGTCGGACGGCGGCGTCATCGGCCCTTCGTAGCGCGCCTTACGGAATTGGATTCGGCACCACAGTGCATCGAACGGCGCGAGTCCCCACATATCTTTCTCGGTGAGGTCCGGACCGGTGAAGGCGGGCATTCCCACGGAAAACGGCTGAGTCTTGGCCGTCCAGTCGCCGCGGCCGGCGCCTT
>PLAH01000133.1 GCA_003134045.1 Gammaproteobacteria bacterium | reverse complement strand
GCCGGCCGCGCATTTTCATGCAGAGCGAAATTCGACGGGGCCGGGCCGCCCGCCTTGCACCTTGACCAGTTCGAGGTGGGGTTCGGGTTCACCTCGCGTCATCAACAAACGCAGGCTGGCAGGCGAAGACTCGAACCGATGACGCTCGGGACGAAACAGCACGCCGAGCGAGCCGCCCGCTTCCGCCGCGAGTTTCAACCGCCGCAGCCAACGATCGTCGGTGCCTTGCAGCCACAACAAGACAGCCGCGCACACACCCGAACTCAATGCCTGTTCGGCAGCCCACAAGGCTTCCATGGCGCTCGCCGGGCGCACCACCAATAAACGACTGAGATCGATTCCCTGCTGCGTCAGCGCCGGCGCATAGGGCTCATGGGGTGGATCGATCCAGACCAGCCAGGGAGCCTCTCCGATGCGATGCTGACATTCCACCAGAGCAGGGAGAAACAGCTGGATTTCACCGAGACCGGTTGTCTCCAGCAACACCTCGACGAGCGACGCCGTCGGCCAACCGCCTCCCGGTAACCGCGCATCGAGCGCGCTTCGACCGGTGGACCAAACCGGACGGGACGGGCTGGCCGAGGCGTCTTTTAACTTCCAGACGCGTGCATCGGCCAAGATCTCCGCAAGCGATGCCTTCTCACGCAGCATCCACGTCTTTACCGCGACGAAGCACTCCGACCACGACCCCTTCGATAATCATGGGCTGTTCCTTGAGATTGACCCGGATAGGTTCGAAATCCGTGTTCTCAGGCAACAGCCAGACGATCGTGCCTTCCTGCCGGTAGCGTTTGACGGTGACCTCGTTTTCCAGGCGCGCCACCACGATCTGGCGATTGCGTACTTCGGGAGTGCGGTGCACGGCAACCAGGTCGCCATGCAGAATGCCGGCGTTTTTCATGCTCATGCCCTGCACCTTCAGAAGGTAGTGCGGCTGCGGCTGGAAGAGTTGAGGGTCGATTTGATAGCGGGTTTCGATGTGTTCCTCGGCCAGAATGGGACGGCCGGCGGCCACTCGGCCGATGAGCGGCAAGCCCAGCTGCTCACGCAGGATGTCTTTGAGTTGAATGCCGCGCGACGCGCCGGGGATCAGATCGATCGCACCCTTGCGTTGCAGGGCGCGCAAATGTTCTTCGGCGGCATTGGGAGATTTGAAGCCGAGCGTGCGCGCGATTTCGGCGCGGGTCGGCGGCATGCCGCTTTCGGCGATGGCGTCTTGAATCAGCCTGAGGACTTGAGTTTGACGGGGCGTGAGATCCGACATGCATCACCTGTATATGTAGACAGTGGCTGTTATTATATACAGCAATGATGGACTGGCAAGTAGTCCGAGGTCACGGTAATTTGCCGGATCCTCGAAACCCACCGCCTCTCCACTGTTTTTCCAGGGAATCATGTCAACAACACCAGACGACGCACGCGATCGAGCCTTGGGAATGGATCAGACCATCACCCGCCGCGACTTCATGAATGGGATGGCCTTGAGCGCCGGAATCGCCGCCTCCGGCTCTTTGTTCGCTTCTCCCGCCACCGCGCCGGCGCCGCCCCTGTCGTCGCTGCCAGCGGGCGCTCAGGACGCCTACGGTTACTACCCGCCCCTGCTCACCGGGATGCGCGGCAGCCACCCTGGGTCCTTCGAGGACGCTCACGCGCTGCGCGATGGCCAGAGCTGGCCCCCGGCAACCGACACCGGTGAAGAGTACGACCTGATCGTGGTCGGCGGTGGCATCAGCGGACTGTCGGCCGCGCACTTTTACCGTGCGCAGACCTCGTCCAAGAGCCGCATCCTCATCCTCGACAATCACGATGATTTCGGCGGCCATGCCAAACGCAACGAATTCAACCTGGACGGCCATTTGAATCTGCTCAACGGCGGCACGTTGGAAATCGACAGTCCGCGGCCCTACGGTCCCGTCGCGGCGGGACTCTTGAAAACCTTGGGAGTGGACGTTCCCGCTCTCATCAAGAGCACCCAAAACGAAAAATTCTATGACGGCCTGGGCCTCGAGGCGGGCGCGTTCTTCGATCGAGAGACCTTCGGTGCGGACAAGCTCGTCGTCGGCATCGGTTCCGCACCGCTCGAGGAGTTGCTGCGGCAGGCGCCCTTGTCCGACCGCGCCCGCAACGACATCGCGCAGATCGAAACCGCCCAGATCGACTATCTGCCGGGCACCTCGTCCGACGACAAGAAACAGCGCTTATCGCGCCTGAGTTACGAAGCGTTTCTGCGCGACATCGTCAAAGTCGATCCGGCGGTGCTCAAGTTCTATCACGCGCGCACCATGGGCGAATGGGGTGTGGGCACCGATGCGGTCTCCGCACTCGACTGCTGGGGATTCGGCATGCCCGGATTCCAGGGCATGCACCTCGCCAAAGGCTCGATCGCGCGCATGGGATTCACGCCCGCCGGCTATGCGGATACCGGCGGCTCCTACCGTCTGCATTTTCCCGACGGCAACGCCACCATCGCGAGACTGCTGGTGCGCGATCTGATTCCGCAGGCCGTTCCCGGCAGCACCTCCCAGGACATCGTTACGGCACGCGTCAACTACGGCCTGCTCGATCGCACCGGCGCGCCGGTGCGGCTGCGCCTGAACAGCATCGCCATCCATACACGTCATCTAGGGCCCGTCCAAGCGGCGCAACAAGTGGAAATCACCTACCTGCGGGGCGGCAAACCCTACACCGCGCGTGCGCGCGGCGCGGTTCTGGCCTGCTACAACATGATGATTCCGTATCTGTGCCCGGACCTTCCGGCGCCGCAAAAAGACGCGTTACACAAGTTGGTGAAGACCCCGCTCGTGTACACCAGCGTCGCACTGCGCAACTGGCAGGCGTTCGATAAGTTGAAACTGCATCGGGTGTATGCGCCGGGCAGCTATCACACCTATTTTCACCTCAATGCACACGTCGATATCGGTGCGTACCGCAGCACGAAATCGCCCAAGGACCCGATCCTGGTACACATGGTGCGCACCCCCTGCAAACCGGGGCTGCCCGAACATGATCAAAATCGCGCGGGGCGCGCGGAATTGCTGACCACCACCTTCGAAACCTTCGAACGCAACATCCGCGATCAGCTCGGCCGGACCTTGCAAGAGGGGGGATTCGATCCCGCCCGAGACATCACCGCCATCACCGTGAATCGCTGGCCGCATGGTTATGCACCCGAATACAACCCGCTGTTCGATCCCGAACTTCCCGAGGCGCAGAGGCCGTACGTGCTGGGCCGCGCGCAGTTCGGCCGGATCGCCATCGCGAATTCCGATGCCGGCGGCGGCGCATACACCGACTCGGCCATCAACCAAGGGCATCGCGCCGTCAGGGAATTACTGCGGTAAAACTTACATTTATAGCCTCATTCCTAACGGCGATTTAATTTCCATGCTATAAATTGGGGCAGAATAGTCGCTGCTTTCCGACAAAAAGCTCATTTCAGTTGCATTCGCCGCGCGAATTTGGCTTTATGTGCGACTGTGTTGAGACGCACGTGAGCCCGACAATGAGACAGGACCTGCTTGCTGCAACACTTCGGGCTTTCCGAGAACCAATGAATTAACCCTAGGGGAATATTGATATGACACTTACCACCACACTCAAGGCCACTGTCGCCGCTGCCTGCGTTATCGCTTTCGCCGGTTGCACCGACTTGAAGCCGATCCAAGCTCAGGTCGATGACCTGAAGTCCCAAGTCACCAAGCTTCAGAGCGACACGGCGAAGGCCTCGAGCGATGCAGCTGCCGCCAGCAGCGCCGCTGCCAGTGCCTCTTCCGCCGCCTCCGGTGCGCAGAGCACGGCGAACCAGGCGTTGTCGACGGCTCAGTCGAACTCCACCGCCATCGAAGCGATCAACGAGAAGATCGATCGCATGTTCAAGAAGTCAGTGTCGAAGTAAATTTCGGGCATTTGATTGGAACGTAAAGCGCCGCGGGTCACACCGCGGCGTTTTTCTTTGCGGGCCCTTGCCCCCCCCATTGGCGTGGATGATGCGCAGGACCTCGCTCGCCGCCGGCGCACCCCCGTGGGTCTGCTCGCAGGTTCGGTGGCGCGCGGGGCGCAGTTGTCATCGCATGCTACGGGCGCGTTGCTGATCGGGGTCGATCTCGGACCCAACCTGTCCGTGACGGGGTCGCTGGCCACCATCCTTTGGCTGGTTGCTCTGCGGCGCGAAGGTGAGCACGTCAGTGCCTGGCGTTTCCTCGGTCTCGGCGCCCTGGTCATGCCGCCGGCGCTCATGGCCGCGCTGTTGAGCTTCGTCGAATTCTCGCCTCAATAACGGATCAGCGCCGATCCCCAGGTGAAGCCGCCGCCGAATGCCTCGAGAAGCAGCAGCTGGCCGCGCTGTATACGCCCGTCGCGTATACCCGTATCGAGCGCCAGCGGTACCGACGCCGCCGATGTGTTGCCCTGCTCGCCGATGGTCACGATGACTTTCTCCATCGGCAGCTCGAGGCGTTTGGCAATGGCCTCGATGATGCGGATGTTAGCCTGGTGCGGAATCAGCCAGTCGAGTTCGTCGCGCGTGATGCCGTTGGCGCTGAGCGTCTCCGTGACCAGCGCGCCCAAGGTGTTGACCGCCACCTTGTACACCTCGTTGCCCTTCATCTGGACGCCGGCTTTTCCCTCGCGCACCAGTTTGAATCCCTTGGAGACGCCGTCCGGGTACAGGAGCAGGTCTTTGTATCGGCCGTCGGAATGCAATCGGGTGCTGATGATGCCCGGTTCGCTCGACGGCTCCAGGATCACGGCGCCGGCGCCGTCCGCGAACAGCACGCAGGTTCCGCGGTCATTCCAGTCGACGATGCGCGTCAAGGTCTCGGCACCCACCACGAGCGCGCACTTCGCTTCGCCCAGACGCACGAACTTATCCGCGACGCTGAGCGCATAGACGAACCCGGTGCAAGCGGCTTCCAGGCTGAAGGCGGGACAGCCATGGATGCCCAATCGATCCTGCAGCAGCGTGCCCACGTTCGGGAAAACCAGATCCGGCGTGGTGGTGCCCACGCAGATCAGATCGACATCCGCGGCGGTCACGCCGGCCGCTTCCATCGCACGACGAGCCGCATGCTCGGCCAAGTCGGTGGTGGTCTCGTCTTCCGCCGCGATATGGCGCTGGGAGATGCCGGTGCGTGAGCGGATCCATTCGTCGCTGGTGTCGACCAGCTTCTCGAGATCGGCGTTGGTCAGTATCTTCTCCGGCAGAAAACTGCCGGTGCCCGCTATTCTTGAGTACATGGTTCCTTCAAGCCCCCGGTGGGGCGCCGAGCCGTTCAGCAATTCTCGCGGGCACATCGGTGCGCGATTCCAGGATCGCGACCTCGATGGCGCGCTGAAACCCGAAAACGTCGGCACCACCATGACTCTTTACGACGATGCCGTTCAGGCCCACCATGGTGGCCCCATTGTAGCGCCGCGGATCCAGGCGCGCCCGCAACGCATCCAACGCCGGCTTGGCCGCCAGCGCTCCCAGCTTGCGCAGCGAACTGCGGGTGAATTCCTCGCGCAGCGCTTCGCTGATGAAGCGCGCCGCGCCCTCCATGGTCTTCAAGGCGACGTTGCCGGTGAACCCATCGGTGACCACGACATCGACTTTATCGGAAAATATGTCGTGCCCCTCGACGAAGCCTATGTAGTTGAGGCCGCTCGCGGACAATAGATTGTGCGCCGCCTGCACGTTCTCATTGCCCTTGATTTCTTCCTCGCCGATATTGAGGAGGCCGACCCGCGGTTTTTCATGGGCGCCTGCGAGATCGGCGGCCAGAATCGAACCCATGACGCCGAACTGGCACAGCTGCGCCGGGGTGCAGGACGCGTTGGCGCCGAGATCGAGCATGTAGGTATGCCCGCCGCGCGAGGGGATCAACGAGACGATGGCCGGACGCTCCACGCCGGGAAGCATTTTGAGGACGAAATGCGCCATCGCCATGAGTGCGCCGGTATTGCCGGCGCTGACGCAGGCGGTCGCTTGCCGAGATTTGACCAGATCGAGCGCGAGACGCATGGAGGAATTTTTCTTTCGGCGCAGCGCTTCGCGGGGATGGTCGGCCATTTCCACCACTTCGGCGGCGAACAGGCACGAGACATTGGCGAAGCCGACGGTGCCGCCCGAGGGATCTCCCCCGCCGGAGACGCCTTGCGCGATTTGACGCTCCAAGTCGGCCTGGCGGCCGATCAACGTGAAACGTACGTCCGGGAAATCGCCCGCCGCAGCCAATGCCGCGGGTATACAGACGGAGGGACCCCGATCGCCGCTCATGACGTCGATGGCTATGTGGAGCAGCGCAGACATGGCGTGCGTAGAGCGCTAAGCGGCGAGCGATTCGCCGCCAGGCATGTAGGGCTTATTCGTCGCTGTCGCTTGCTGCCAAATCCGCCTTGGTCTGCAGCACCTTGCGGCCGCGATAGAATCCGTCACGCGATATACGATGCCGGGAGTGCGTCTCGCCGCTCTTCGGTTCGATCGATATCGCCGGGGCTGCGAGAGCCGAATGCGAGCGATGCATGCCGCGCTTGGACGGAGTCTTTCTGCTTTTCTGAACTGCCATGAGTGCTATGTCCTATCAAGTTTTCTTCAACAAATTCTGCAGCGCGCTGAACGGCCGACGCATGTCGCCCGCCGCATCGCGCGCCTCATCACCGATCGTGTGGTCCGGCGCCTTACCGCACGTCAGCGGCGTGCTGCACGCCGGCGCGAACGGTATGGCCAACAATAATTCTTCCTCGGCGAGTTCGCGCAGCGACACCAAGCCGTTTTCAACTCTAAAAAACTCGCGCTCCGACTCCGCGCTGCCGGCCGCGTCGCCGCTCGCGAATTCGACCTGGCTGCTCCCGGTCAGCGCCACCTCAAAACCCTGGATGCAGCGCTGGCAGACCAAGACCGGACTCGCCTGCACCCACACCTCGGCTCCCGCATGTCCATCCGCCAGCGTCGCAAACGCGAAAGTTGCGCGGACGATGCCCCGCGGCTCGGCCAGCGACTCCCGCAACCGCGGCAGCTCGCCCAAATCGTAAACGCGCTCCAGCACTGCCGCTTCATCGGCAAGGCGAACGCTATCGACGAGGTCAGGCAAGCCGGCTGCCATGGGCCGCGTATGATAGGGCTCGTGCCCACCCCTGTCAAAAATCAATCGAGTGCAAGTCGTTGTTTTTGAAGTCCCCGCAATCGTTGATTTTAGCCTCCACCTCGGCCCACCGGCGCGCACTGCTGGCCCGCGTACAAATTCCGTTCGAGTGCGTCGCGCCCGGCGTCGACGAAACACCCCACCCCGATGAGGATGCGGTGGCGTTGACCACTCGCCTCGCACGCGCCAAGGCCTGCGCGGTTGCAGTGCAGCGGCCTGGCGCGTGGGTCATAGGCTCCGATCAGGTTGCCGTGCTGCGCGATGCCGGGAGGGACACGAGAATCATGGGCAAGCCCGGTTCGGCCGCGCACTGTATCGAACAGCTGCTGGCCTGTTCGGGGCGCACCCTGGCCTTCGTCACGGCCGTGACGCTGACGCGCCACGCCGATGCGTCGCCGGCCGAGTTCGTCGACACCACCCGCGTGACCTTTCGCGCCCTGGACCGGGCGACCATCGAGCGTTATGTCGAGCGCGAATCGCCGCTCGACTGCGCCGGCGGCTTCAAGAGCGAGGGTCTGGGGATCACGCTCTGCGATGCCATCGATAGCGCCGACCCCACCGCCCTCATCGGCCTGCCCTTGATACGCCTGTGCGCGCTGCTGCGCGGCGCCGGTTTCCAGTTGCCTTAAGGTTCAGTCGCTGTAAGGCACGTCTTTACGGGGCGCCCGCGCGCCCCTGCCGGAGCGCCGGCCCGCTCGGCCTGATGCACCGGTCGTTCCGCGTGGCGCACGTCCCCCTTGATCCGACGCACCAGTCGTTCCCCGCGGCGCCCGGCCCGCCTGTTCCGGTGCACCAGTCGTTCCTCNNCGGTGCACGGCCCGCCCGCTCCACTGCACCAGCCCTTCCGCTCGGTGTCCGGCCCGTTTGCCCCGCTGCACCGGCCGCGTCCGGCGCCCGCGCCGATTTGGCCGCCGAGTTCGCCGCCTTGCCGGCGCCGCGTGCGGCGTTCTGCGACGGTTTGCGTTTCATCGGCGTGATTTCGTCGATCACCGCGGACAATTCCGCGGGCAGCGGCGCACTGACGTGGAACGGCACCCCCGACCCTGGCCACTCGAACGCCACCGATTGCGCGTGCAGGAACGTACGCTTCAGCCCGTGGCGCTTGAGTTCGGCATTGCGCTCGCGATCGCCGTACTTGTCGTCGCCGAGCAGCGGATGTCCGGCAAACGAAGCATGAACCCGGATCTGATGCGTCCTGCCCGTGGGGATGTCCACTTCCATCAACGTCGCCAGCGAACCGAAAAACTGCACCGGCTTGAAGATGCTCACCGAGTCCTTGCCGGCCGGCGCCACTCGCACGTGGCGTTCGCCGTGCTCGCGATTGTCGGTCGCCAGCGGCGCATCGATCCGTTTGGTGCCCAGCTGCCAGCTGCCGGATACCAAGGCCAGATAGGTCTTGTGAATGCCGCCGCCGCGGATCAACGCATGCAGCGAGACCAAGGTCGCCCGGTCGCGTGCAATGAGCAGACAGCCGCTGGTGTCGCGATCCAGCCGATGGACCAGTTCGAGCGTCTCGCGCGGCCGCGACGCGCGCAGCGCCTCGATCACTCCGAAGCTCATCCCGCTGCCGCCATGGACCGCGACCCCCGCGGGCTTGTCGATCACCAACACATGCTTGTCCTGAAATATGACGGAGCGTTCGATGAGCTCGAGCAGGCTGGTCGACGGTTGGCCGGGCTCGCTGCCCGCATCGATGCGTACGGGCGGCAAGCGCACTTCGTCGCCCGCCGCGAGCCGGTATTCCGCGTCGACGCGCTTGCGGTTGACGCGCACCTCGCCCTTGCGCAACAGCCGGTAAACGCGGCTGCGGGGCACGGTTTTGAAATGCCGCATGAGAAAATTATCGACTCGTTGCCCGGCCTCCTCGTCGGTGATGGTGCGCAGTTCTACCGCGCTTTTGGGGACATGCAGGCGGACCGGCTCGGCGATGGGAGTATTCATAATTTGGTAACTTCGCGCAGGCTACTTCTAAGGTATTGATTACATTGACCCTGACGGGCTGTCGTGATAATGTCGCAAAACCGTGTCAGGCGCTGAACCATTTCGAGGGACCGCCTAAATTCTTGGTCTTAGCAAGAGTTAAGACAAGTTGATACCGGTTTCGGTGGCCCCCCATCCGTTGGGGAGCCGCATATTAGTTGGATCTGGATTTCCAGACCATCGCTCGGCCGATGAGATAGACGCAAGAGAGCCTCAAGCTCCGGCGTCTTACAAGCGGTTAACCGAGAACAAGGCCCCGGGCTTGCCGTATGTTTTTTAGCGGATTTGGGTTTTGGCAGAATTGGATTGATCTGATACCGGTCGCGTGGCTCGCGTTCGGTGTTTCCCTATTCGTGGTCTACCCAGACGCCGCGGCCCCGGCTTCTATTCTCGAGCTCTCCTCCTCGGCCCCTACCACCTTAGTTGGGGCAAATGAAAAGAATGCTCGTCAACGCAGTTCAAGAAGAAGAACTGCGAGTCGCACTCGTCGATGGTCAGAAACTTTACGACTTATCGATTGAGATCCCGTCACGGGAACAGAAAAAATCCAATATCTATAAAGGCCGGATAACCCGCGTCGAGCCCAGTCTCGAAGCCGCATTCGTCGAATACGGCGCGCAGCGGCATGGCTTCCTGCCGCTGAAAGAGGTCTCCAAGGAATACTTCCGGTCGCAACCGGCGGCCGGCGGCCGGCTCAACATCAAGGACCTTCTGCAGGAAGGCCAAGAGTTGATCGTGCAGGTCGAAAAAGAAGAACGCGGCAACAAGGGTGCTGCGCTCACCACGTTCATCAGTCTCGCCGGGCGCTTTCTGGTGCTCATGCCGAACAACCCGCGGGCGGGCGGCGTGTCGCGGCGCATCGAGGGCGAGGACCGCGACCAGATGCGCGAGGCCATGAATGCGCTGCAGATTCCCGACGGCATGGGCGCCATCGTGCGCACCGCCGGGGTCGGTCGAACCACCGAAGAGCTGCAGTGGGATCTGAACAATTTGAAAACGGCGTGGGATGCCATCGTCGCGGCGAATGACGGTCGCCCGGCACCCTTCCTCATCTTCCAGGAAAGCGATGCGGTCACCCGCGGCTTGCGCGATTATTTCTCCGACGATGTCGGCGAATGCTTGATCGACCAGCCCGAGGCCTTCCAAAAGGCGTTGGAATACATGCAGCGCTTCATGCCGCCGGATGCGCAGCGCAAGCTGAAGCTCTATCAGGATCCGGTGCCGCTGTTTACGCGCTACCAGATCGAGAGCCAGATCGAGTCGGCGTACTCGCACAAGGTGACCTTGCCCTCGGGCGGCAGCCTGGTCATCGATCACACCGAGGCGCTCGTCTCGATCGATATCAACTCCGCGCGCAGCACGCGCGGCGGCGACATCGAAGCGACCGCACGCAACACCAACCTGGAAGCGGCCGAGGAGATCGCCCGGCAGCTGCGTCTGCGCGATATCGGCGGCTTGATCGTGATCGATTTCATCGACATGGAGTCGACGGTGAATCAACGCGCCGTCGAGGATATGCTGCGCGATGCGGTGAAGATGGACCGCGCCCGAATTCAATTGGGCCGCCTGTCGCGGTTCGGCTTGCTCGAGTTGTCGCGCCAACGCCTGCGGCCGGCGTTGAGCGAAACCACGCACATCAACTGCCCGCGCTGCAGCGGCATGGGCACCATACGGGGCGTCGAATCCATGTCGCTGGCCCTGTTGCGGTTGATCGGCGAGGAGGCTCGCAAGGAACGCACCGGTCGCGTCATTGCACAGGTGCCCGTCGATGTGGCGACGTACCTGATGAACGAAAAACGCGATTGGCTCAATCAAATCGAATCGCGCGACAAAGTCTCGCTCGTGATCGTGCCGAATCCGAACATGCAGACGCCGGCTTATACGCTGCGCCGCATCCGTGACGATGAAAAGGAATTGGCCGAGAACACCACGGTCAGTTATCAGCTGGCGGACCAGCCCACCATCGACGACTCGAATATCGGGAACCGCGACAAGAAGCCGCAAGGCGAGGCGCCGTTGGTACCCAGCATCCTTCCCGCCTCGGCGGCGCCCATCGTTCCCATGCCGGTGGTGGAAGCCACACCCCCACCGGCGCCGGTGGAGATTGCTCAGGAGGGCGCACTGGTCCGGCTGTGGAAATGGCTATTTGGCACGAAGCCGGCAACGTCCGCTTCGCCCGCCGCCGCCTCGCCGACGCACGGCGCACCGCGGCGGGATGGCGGACCCGGGCGCGACGGCGCAGTGCGCGATAGTTCGGCGCGCAGCGACAGCGCGGGGCGCGACGGCAATCGCGATCGGTATCGCAGCGGCGGCGACCGGGATCGCAATCGCGACCGCAACCCCCGCCGCGACGGCCCAGGGCGCAGCGATGGCCCGGGGCGCGACGGCAGCCCACGCGATGCGGGCCGCGAAGGTTCGGGACGCGACAGCCCGCGCCGTGAACGCCCGGGGCGCGAAGGCCCAGGGCGCGAGAGCCCTGCGCGTGACAACCCGCGCCGCCAGGAAGGTGCACCCCAGTCCGAACGCCAACCGAGCGGACCTCGTCCCGACCAGCGCAGCGATTCGGGACAGCGGCCCGACGCCGTGAGGACGGAGGCGCCGCGAAACGACGCGCCCCCGCGCGCCGATTCGCCGCTCCGCTCCGATCAGCAACCGCGCACCAATGAGCAGCCGCGAACCGGTGAACGTGATGCCGGCGGCGAACAACGCCCGGCAGGCGAGCGCGGCGAACGCACGGGCCGTAGCCGTCGTAGGCGGGGCCGTGGCCGAGGACGCGACAGCGCTGAGAACAACGCGGCTGGGCCGGGCAACGGCAACGAGGGCGAGCAGGCGGGCGGCGGCGACAGGCCGGACTTTGCGGCCGGACCCGACGGTGGTCCGAGCCCCGAGGCGCCCCCGCGCTCGGACTCGCAATCCAGCCCTCAATCCAACGCCGGCGCACCGCCCCGCGAGCCGGCGTCGGAGGTACGTCCGCCGGTGGATGCGCCGACCCGACCCGATGCATCGCCGACGCGTACGGACTCGGCTGCTTCGCACGTGGCACCCGCCAGTAGTGCGCCGGCGCCGGCCGAGCCTGTCGCCAACCGCGAGCCTGCCTTCAATCGGGAACCAGCGGCCGCTCGCGAGCCGGCAGCCAGTCGCGAGCCGGGGCCGACCCCGCCACGACCTGACGCCGCGGCTCCGGCCGTGGCTGGAAACGATGGCAAGTATGTGGTCTGGTCCTCGGCACCCACCGATGTAGCGCGAGGCGGGCCCGAAGAGCAGTAGCTCGAGGACGCTTTAGAGGGGTTGCTCTGCGCGCGAACCTTCAGGGTTCGCGCGCAGCCTGAGGCGCAGGCAGAGACTCACTCCGACCAACGCACTGGCGCATCCGCGCAGCGCGGCAACCGCGCTATTGCCAACCATGATCGGCAACGATTGCGATTGCGGATGGGGCAGGTGCCTCCACCAGAAAAGTCCGCCCAGGATGGCGGACGTCACCAGATACGCGGCTATCCAGGCATAGCGCTCGCGCGGCGCCAGGGATCGCGTGAGCGCCGCATCGGCGGAGCGGCCGCGGCGCAGGCCATAGGCAACGATGCCCAGCACCACGCACAGTCCGACCAGCGAACTCACGTCTTGCAGCAACCGGGCGCCCATCAGCCGATGACCGGCGATGTCGACCACCGGATCGTCGAGCACCGGAATCATGCGCACGCCTCGCGCGCCTTCATGCGTGAACGCATCCCAGACCAAATGGCTGGTCGCGCCGACCAGCACGCCGCAGGCGCTCAAGATCCATTGCTTCAGGCTGCCGATATCGGCGGGCACCCCAAACCGCCGCCAGCGCGCGTACGCCGAATTGGGCAGCACGGCCATGATCGGGCTCTTGATCAATTGCTGATAGATCCAAAATGCCGCAAGGCCGACGGGTAGGCAAAAGGTCAGCAGTCCGATGGCGCTGTGGGTCTCGGCGCGCACCGGGCGCCACGGCATCAAAAACCCGAAATCGGGCACCATACTGCCGATCACGGCCGCGGAAAGCACCCGCCAGCGCGCCAGAGAGCGTGAAAACGGCAGCATGGCGGCTGTGTGCGATATGGTAAATGGCATCAAAAACCCTGAGAAACCCACTGCATGGTTCAATATGCCCGTCGGCGTCGCCGCCGTGGCCGGCATCATATACGCTGCATTGCACTTGGCGGACGACTTCGGGTCTGCGCCTCAGGACTCTCTCCGTCTCAGAATTGCGCGTGTACGCGCACCGCGAAGATCGACACCGGACCCCGGTCCGTGTTGTAGGCAGGGTTCTTCACCCACTGATAGTCGAGGCTCAACTGCGCCTGTGAAAACACCGCCAGCCGGTAGTACGTCTCGGCGATGCGTTCCGAACCCGGATGCGGCAGCTTGCCGTCTCCGACCAGAATCCCCAGCCCCCCCGCGTTCAGATATCGTTCGCGCTCGGCGGAAATGCCGTCGACCAACGCCACGACGCCCACGGTGTCCTCGGGACGATGCCACGCCGATCCTTTGATGGAGAGGCCTGCCGATACCGCACGGTCGATATCCGTGAATTCGTAGGCTTCGACATTTCCCGCCGCCTTGCCCACGCGCGCGAACAACCCCACGTCCGCGGCCAGCGCTTGTTCGAGATCGAGGCTTGCGCCCAAACGGCTGCGATAGCGTCGCACCGCCGCGATGTCCACCGGGCCGCCGGTCGCCGCGGCCAGTTGCACGGCTTCATCGAGCAGCCCCATGCGCCCGCGCGTGTCGAACATCGTCAGCAGCAATCGGCCGGCTTGGTCCCGCACCGCGTATCGCTTCTCGATCTCGGCATCCAGTTGAAACTCGTGGCCGCCGGGATCCAGGTGCGGGCTGTTGGGCACATTGGACAGATCGAACACCCCCGCCCGCAGGGTCCAAGAGCCCCGGTACCACTCGACCGCGGCGCCTACCGTGAAGCCCCAGGCATCGGCGGCATAGTCGAACGATCCGGCATCGATGGCGGCCCAGTTCAGAAAATCGTTTCGCTGGTCGTGCGCGTACTGGTTGGCGTCGAAAATATCGGTGACGGCGAATTTGCCGAGCGTGACCA
This sequence comes from Gammaproteobacteria bacterium, assembly GCA_003134045.1. GTDB lineage: Bacteria > Pseudomonadota > Gammaproteobacteria > Steroidobacterales > Steroidobacteraceae > Bog-1198. The sequence continues at coordinate 23,371 of PLAH01000133.1, read as the reverse complement.
CCCACCGATCGGCGCTGTGCGAACCGCCCAACTGCGTCAGATCGGGGGCGACTGCCTCGACCTCGCCGCTCTCATCGATGGTCTGGCGCACGAATGCATGCGGCAGCCGCAGGTAGGGGGCGTGCTTGCCGACCTTGTACGCCTCGCCGCTCGAGAACGCCGCGAGACCCAGCGTATCGTCGAGACCGAAACCCTGGTCCAATTCCGGCGTCAACCACAGTTCCGCTCCCGACCACAGCCGCGCGCCAAGATACAGCGTCGCATCCGTCGTCTCACGGCCCTGGCTGGGCGAGAGGCTGTTGGCCCCCGCGTACGGTGCCGAGAACGAATCGGTGTTTTGCTCGACGTAGGTGAACTGCCCGTGCACCGCGAACGCCTCCCCGCCGGTCTCGGCGGACGTCGCAGCCACGGCAGCCAGCGCGGGACTCAACGCCAGCGCACCGGCCATGAGCAATGCACCCGGGTGATGACGGCCGATCCATCCAGGCAGGAACTCGTTCAAAACAGCAGCCATGCAAACGTCTCCCAGTGCTAGAGCGGTCGGCTCGAGCCCGGAAGCGGCGGCAGCGACGGATCGCGGGTCAGCTCTTCCGGGCCTCTGGCTTCAGCGAAGCCCGAGTGTTCGGCGGTGGATCCATGAGGTCTGTAAAATCCCGGTCTGATTGCGATGCGAGCGCGCGAAACATACCCTACAGGGGTATAGTTAGGCAAGAGGAGTTTCGATTCATGGGTCACGTCGCCAAAGAAAAGATCAAACTGTTGAATCGGGTCAAGCGACTGCGCGGCCAGATCGAAGCCATCGAACGCGCCGTGGAGGCGGACGACGAGTGCGCCCAAGTCCTGCAGCAGGCGACGGCCTGCCGCGGCGCGCTGGACGGCTTCATCGCCGAGGTCATCGAGGACCACATTCGCGAGCATATGGTCGATCCGCATGCCGGCCGCGAAACGCCTCATGTGCTGGCGGCCGAGGAACTCATCGAGATCGTCCACCAGTATTTGAAGCGGTAGCGGCGCCCCGCGCCCACAGAGTACGGATGCCTGGCAATCCTGCGCGCGCGAACGACCCACCGGTGTTGAGCCGCGCGTTGCCGTTCATCGTGGCCGGCGCCTTTTTCATGGAATACCTGGACACGACGGTGATCGCGACGGCATTGCCGCAGATGGCGCGATCGTTTGCCGTCGGGCCCAACGAAGTCAGCCTCGGCATGACGGCGTACATGTTGATGCTGGCCGTGTTCATTCCCGTCAGCGGTTGGATCGCCGACCGCGTGGGATCGCGCACCGTATTCGGCGGCGCCCTGGTCGTTTTCACCTTGGCGTCGGTGCTGTGCGGCCTGTCGCACAGTCTGGCGGAATTCACCGCCGCGCGGGTGCTGCAGGGAATCGGCGGCGCGATGATGGTGCCCGTCGGGCGCATGATCGTCGTGCGCAACACCGACAAGAGCCGATTGATGCAGGCCATCTCGACCATCACCTGGCCCGCCATCGTGGCGCCGGTGATCGGTCCGACACTCGGCGGCTTCATTACGACGTACTCCTCGTGGCACTGGGTTTTCTTCCTGAACGTGCCGTTCGGTCTTTTGGCCTTGACCGCCATCGTCCGCTATGTTCCCAATCAGCGCGACGCCCACGGCAAGCCTTTCGACCTCACAGGATTCCTTCTCACCGGTACGGCCCTGACGTCGCTGCTCTACGGCACCGAGTTGGCGAGCCATCGCGACGCAAGTCTATTCCGGGCGGCGGGTTTCCTGCTGGCCGCGTTGGTACTCGGGATTGCCGCAGTCCGGCACGTGCGCAGCATCCGCAATCCGCTCCTCGAACTGACCACCCTGCGTGTGCCGACGTTCGCGGTTACCGTCCTCTGGGGCTCCGCCACCCGCATTGGCCTGGAAGCCATTCCCTACCTGGCTCCGCTGCTGTTCCAGATCGCCTTCGGCTTGTCGCCATTTCAGTCGGGTCTTTTGCTGCTCGCGACGGCGATCGGCAATCTGGGCATGAAGGCCATGACCACCGCCATCCTGAAACGGTTCGGCTTTCGCACGGTGGCGGCCGTCAACAGCGCCATTGCCGGCGTGCTCGTCGTGGGGTATGGCTGGTTGTCACCGGCGACGCCGCTCGCACTGATGCTCACCCTGCTGTTCGGTTATGGGTTGGCGAGGTCTTTGCAATTCACCACGCTCGCGACGCTGGCCTACGCCGACGTGAGCGATGCGCGCAAGGGTCCGGCCAGTACGCTGTGGAGCGTCGCCCAACAGATGACCATCGGCATGGGTATCGCCTTCGGGGCGGTGTGCCTGCGCCTCGCGCACTCGCTGCGCTCGGGAAGCGCAAGCGCCCACGAGGCCTTCGCGCTGGGAGATTTTCGTTGGGCGTTCAGCATCGCCGGACTGCTGATCCTCGCCTCGGTCGCCGGTTATGCACGCCTGCCCCGCAACGCCGGACGATCGTTGGCCTGACCCTACCCCGCCGCCTCGAGACGGCAGCGCACTCGCGCCAGATCTTCGGCCGTATCCACGCCGGCGGGCGGCGCTTCGGCCAGCGTCACCAATTGAATGCGCATCCCGTGTTCCAGCGCGCGCAGTTGTTCGAGCTTTTCGGTGACCTCGAGCCAGGTGGGCGGCCATGCTGCGAATTCGAGCAAGCTGGCCACGCGATACGCATAGATGCCGATGTGCCGCCAGGCCCCCGCGAACGCGGTCGGGCGATCCTCCGCCACTCGATCGCGAGGCCACGGCACGGGCGCCCGGCTGAAATACAGGGCGCGCCCATCGCGCGCGCGCAGCGCTTTGACGCAATTCGCGTCCAGGAACTGCGCCAGGCTCTCGACCGGCGCCACCGCGGTCGTCATGCCGATTCCCGGCCGCAGAGCCGCCGCGACCTGCGCGATCACGGACGGCGGCATCAGCGGTTCGTCGCCTTGCAGATTGACGATGGCCTCGTCGGGCCCGAAGCCTCGCAAGCGGACGACTTCGGCGATGCGATCCGTGCCGGAGGCATGCCGCGCCGAGGTCATGACGCACTCGGCCCCGAACCCTGCAGCGGCGTCCCGAATCCGCTCATCGTCGGTCGCCACCAGCACGGAGGCCGCGCCGCTGGCCCGCGCGCTTTCCCACACCCATTGAATCAGCGGCTTCTCCCCGATGCGCAGCAGCGGCTTGCCGGGCAGCCGCGAAGCCGCATAGCGCGCCGGAATGACCACATGGAACATGGGAGCGCGCCGCGGTCAGCGATTCAGCAACGGGTCGTCCGCGCCGAGTACGCGCGCCTCGTCCGGCAGCATCACCGGGATTCCGTCGCGGATGGGGTAGGCCAGCCGATCGGGGCGGCACACCAGTTCCATGCTATTGCCGCTGCCCGAGGTGCGCAGCGGCCCCTTGCACAGCGGACACACCAACAATTCCAACAAGCGCTTATCCATCCGTCATTCCCTGCGATTCTCGATCGCGGTTGGTGATTTTCCGGCGCACCACGTTCAGCAGCGTAGCGGATTCGCCGCCGTCGAAACCGGCGGTCACCGGTACGTAGAAATGGCGTTAGCCGGCGAACGCCGCGCATTTTACGGCATCCTTCTCGGTCATGAACACGGGCTTGTCGTCGCCGAACTCGATGTCGGCCGCCGTCAGCCGCGCATGGTCGGGCAGCGCATGGCCGATCACGTCGATGCCCCGCGATCTCAACATGTTGAAAAATCGCTCGGGGTTGCCGATGCCGGCGACGGCGTGGATCGACGCGCCCGCGAGGGCGCTCAGGGCTTGGGTCTTGCCGCCGCGCAGCGCCACCGAGTTCTTCGCCTCCAACCGCATACTGAGCGCGCCGGGGAGCAACGCGCGGCCGCCGTTGACGACGATCGCATCCGCCGCCTTCAGGCGGCTGGGCGCCTCGCGCAGCGGCCCCGCCGGCAAGAGCCAGCCGTTGCCGAAGCGGCGATCGCCGTCGATGACCACCACCTCGCAATCCCGCGCCAGCGCGTAGTGCTGCAGACCATCGTCGCTCACGATGACGTTGCAACCGGCGCGCACCAAGAGATTCGCCGCGGCGGGACGATCCCTGCCCGCCGCCACCGGTGCCCCCGTGCGCCGGGCCAACAGCACGGACTCATCGCCCACCACGAGCGGATCGTCCGTCGCCGAAATACGCCGCACGCCGTTGAACGAACCTCCGTAGCCTCGCGTGACCACGCCGGGCGTGTACCCCAGTTCGGCCAGCCGCGCCACCAGCCAGCACACCAGCGGCGTCTTGCCGGTGCCGCCCACGCTCAAGTTGCCGACCACGACCACGGGGCAGGAGATCCGCGACGCGCGGCGCAAGTGCTTGGCATACAACAAGCGCCGCGAACCCGAAACGGCCCCGTACAGCAGGGAGAACGGCAGCAACCACCACGGAGGCGTTGCGCGGTCGTACCAGATCCGATTGAGCCAGGATGGAACCGACATGTCGTTATCTCGAGGGTTGCGCGGTGCGTTGACACGCCGGCTACGCGTTGAACTGCATCCCGTGCAACGCGGCGTACAGGCCGCCACGGGCCAGCAGCCCCCGATGGTTCCCCGTCTCGACGATTCGTCCCTCGTCGAGCACGATGATTCGATCGGCGCCCTCCACCGTCGACAGCCGATGTGCGATCACCAGCGTGGTCCTGCCTTCCATGAGCAGGCTCAACTCCTGCTGCACGCGGCGCTCGGATTCGTTGTCGAGAGCCGCGGTCGCTTCGTCCAGGATGAGCACCGGCGAATCCTTGAGCAGCGCGCGCGCGATCGAGATCCGCTGGCGTTGGCCGCCCGAAATATTCTGGCCCCGATCGTTGAGCAGCGTATCGAACCCGTGCGGCTGCAAGGCCACGAATTCCATCACGTTGGCGGCGCGGGCCGCCGCCTCGACTTCGGCGTCGGTCTTCTCGATCGCATTGAAGGCGATGTTGTTGCGGATGGTGTCGTTGAACAGCACCACATCCTGGCTCACCAGGCTCACCTGCGCCCTCAGGTCGTGCAAGCGATATTCCCGCACATCGACGCCGTCCAGCAGGACCTGCCCCTGCTGCACGTCGTAGAAGCGCGGCACGAGGCCCACCAGGGTGGTCTTGCCGCTGCCGGAACGGCCGACGATGGCGACGGTTTCGCCGGGCCGCACGTGGAAGCTCACGTCGTGCAGCACCGGCCCCTTCTCGCTGCCATAGGTGAACGACACGTTGCGGAACTCGATCTCGCCGCGCGCGCGGCTGATCGGCCGGGTCCCGCCCGTGCCCTCGGTGGGCTGATCCAATAGTTCGAACACGCTTTGACCCGCGGCCACACCCTGCTGCAGAGGCCCGCCCACGTTGACCAGACTGCGCAGCGACTCCGGAATCAGCATGAGTGCGGTGAGAAAGCCGATGAACTCGTCGACCCGCATGTCGTGCAGGAACACCTGGCGGATGGAGACGTAGAGCACGCTCGCCAGCGCGATGGCGGCGATGACCTGAACCACGGGGTTGCTGATGGCCTTCGCCCGGATCAACTTCATGTTGGAGGCGCGGTTCAATTCGTTGACCCGTTCGAAGCGTTCGGTCTGATGGTCCTCGGCGTTGAAAATCTTGATGAGCCGGTGCGCGTCGATCGCCTCCTTGGCCACGCGCGTGATGTCGCCCATCGAATTCTGGATACGCGTGCTATAGCGGCGGAAACTGCGGTTGGCGATTTGCATCAGCCAGCCGATGACGGGCGCGGCCGCGACGCAGAACAGCGCGAGCCGCCAGTTCAGATAGAACAAATAGGCCAGCAAGCCGATCAAGGTCAGGCTGTCGCCGATCAGCGCGATGGCCGCGGTGGTCGCGGCGCCGGCCACCAGCTCGATGTTGTTGGTCAACTTCGACAACAGGTGTCCGGACTGTTGCCGGTCCAGGTACGCCGTCGGCAAACGCAAGTAGTGGGAAAAGACGTCGCGCCTCAACCCCTTGACCACCTGGCGCCCCACCCAGCTCGGATAGTAATTGGCGACGTAGTCGCCGATGCCGCGCAGCGCAAACAGCACCACGACGCCGAGTGGAATTTCCCACAGGATCTTCGGATCCCTGACGACGAAGGCGCCGTTGAAGAAACGCTTCACCAGATACGCCAACGCCGATTGCGTCGCCGAGAACAGCAGCATGCCGAGCACGCCGATCAGAAATACCCCGATGTAAGGCCTCGCGTAACGCAGCAGCCGGCGATAGATCGGCCAGGCGCTAGCCGCCTTCATGAACCGTCGCAATATTCAGCTGGGAGAAACCGAGTTTGCCGGCGACATCCATGGCGGTGACCACGGCCTGATGCGTGCTGCGCGCATCCGCGCGAATCGTGATCGGACCGCGCTCCGTGCCCGCTTCCTTGAGCAGCGCCGCGCGCAACGTGTCGGGACTTGCGTTGATGAGCGAACGTTCGTTGACCCGATAGCCGCCTTCGGCGGTGATGGTAATCACCAACGGCTCCCGCGACCCGCGAGGCTGGGGAATCTGGCTGGCCTGGGGCAATTGCACCTTGACGCGCCCCTCCTGCTGAAACGTGGTCGAGACCATGAAAAAAATCAGCAGCACCAGCAGCACGTCGATGAGCGAGATCAAATTGATCTCGGGGTCTTCACGCAGGCGCGGTTTCAGATTCAAGTCGAGCCTTCCCTGCCGTCCGGATTGTTGCGCTCGTCGAGCGCGTCCACCAGCTTCATGGCCTCTTTCTCCATCCGCACGACCAGGCGTTCGACCTTGCCGCGCAGATACCGGTAGGCGATCAGCGATGGGATGGCCACCGTCAGACCGGCGGCCGTCGTGATGAGCGCCTCGCCGATGCCCCCCGACAAGGTCCTGGGGTCGCCGAGACCGTTGGCGGTGATCGCGTTGAACGCATGAATGATGCCGGCCACGGTGCCCAGCAGGCCCAACAGCGGCGCCACCGAGGCGATGGTGCCGAGCGTGTTCAAGAACCGCTCCAATTCATGAATGACATGACGGCCGCCGTCCTCCAGGCGCTCCACCATCAGCGCGCGCGGCTTGTTCCGGTTCGCAAGTCCGATGGCCAGCAACTTGCCCAGGGGCGAGTTGTGCTCCAGGGCGACGATGAGCTTGTCGCTGAGCTGGTCGGCTTCGATCCAATTCCAGACTTTCTGGGAGAGATCACGCGGGATGACCCGGCTGCTCTGCAGCGTCCACAGGCGCTCCAAGATGATGGCGACGGCCGCGATCGAACATAAAATGATCGGCCACATGAAGCCGCCGCCGGCGCGGATAATCTCCCACATTGCGTCCTCTTTGATAACTCTTGGTTCTAACCGCATGATACTTGAGCGCCGAGGCTTCAGATACCGCCTTGGCCGGCCGCAAGTCACCGTTTTACCAAGCGGCGGTTAGGGCGTACCCTGAAGCCCCGGAAACGGCATAATGAGAGCTGGTTGGGGGGGAAACCGCAATTCATGCAACGCTGGCTGAAAAGCATCACACCGGACCGCAGCAGGCTCGAGAAGCACTGGTGCCTCCGGCCATTCGCGCCCATGGTGTGCGACCGGGGTTGCTGGGCATTCAAACGCACCCGGGTCATCCACGCGTTTTCGCTGGGATTGCTGATTGCCTTCGTGCCGCCTACCCCGCCGCTGCCCCTGCACTTGGCCCTGTGCACGATTTTCGGGATCTTGTTCCGGCTCAACCTCCCGGTGTTGTTCGCGACCGTTTTCGTGAGCAACCCGCTCACCTGGTTTCCGCAGGTCGTGGGCTCCATCTGGGTGGGTGCGAAACTCATGGGGCTGGACCTCACGCCGCTGGTGCACCAGCTCACGCACCACAATCTGTGGAGCCATCTCCATCAGCTGTGGGCGCCCTTGCTGCTGGGCGCCTTGGTATTGGGCACCCTGGCCGCGGGCTTGGGCTACGTGCTCGGCCAACTGGTATGGCGGCTCCAGATCCTGTATCGCCTGCGCCGCCGCCGTTCGAATTCAACCCTGCGCGGCGCCGCACTCCACCAGAGCCCCATCGACTAGCGTCAGCACGCGATCGAGGCGCGCGGCCAACCGTTCGTCGTGGGTCACGATCACCAGGCTGGTCTGCAACTCGCGATTCAGCTCGAGCATCAATTCGAACACGTGCGCGGCGTTCATGCCGTCCAGGTTGCCCGTGGGCTCATCGGCCAGGACCAGCTTCGGCCGGGTGACCAACGCCCGCGCCACTGCTGCGCGCTGCCGCTCGCCGCCGGAGAGCTGCGACGGACGGTGACTCAAGCGTGCGGCCAAGCCCACTCGCGTCAGAATAGCCGCAGCCTGCGCCTTGGCGAACTCCGGTTTTGCGCGCCGCACCAGCAACGGCATCGCCACATTCTCCAACGCCGTGAACTCGGGCAGCAAATGGTGGAATTGATAGACGAAGCCCACGGCTCGGTTGCGCAAATGGCCGCGTTCCGTGTCGCTCAACCGGTTCATCGCGGAGCCGTCGATGGTAACCGTGCCGCGCGTGGGCAGGTCCAGCCCGCCGAGCAATTGCAGCAAGGTGGTCTTACCCGAGCCGGAGGCGCCGACGATGGCGATCCGCTCGCCGGCGCGTACCGTGATGGAGGCAAGCTTGAGCACCTGCAATGTCACGCCCCCCTGGACGAATTCCTTGACGAGGCCCGCGCCTTCCAGCACTACGGTATCGGAAACAGCCATGACAGTTCGGTCCTCAATCATTGCGCAAAGACTCCGCCGGCAGCAGGCGCGCCGCGCGCCAAGCGGGATACAGCGTCGACAGGCACGCCAGAACGAAGGAGAAGGCGCAGATCTCCACGACGTCCGACAGCCTCACGTGCGCCGGCAGATCGCTCATGAAATAGACGCGCGCGTCCAGGAATTTGAAGCCCACCACGCCCTCGAGCCCGTGCACCAGGCTCTGCAGATTGGTCGCGATCAGCACCCCCGACGCGACGCCGAGCGCGATGCCCAGCATCCCGATGAGACTGCCCTGCACCACGAACACCGACAGGATGCTGCCCGGCGAGGAACCGAACGTGCGCAGGATGGCGATGTCGCGGCGCTTGCTCTTCACCACCATGACCATGGTCGATACGATGTTGAACGCCGCGACGGCCACGACCGCGGACAACATGATGAATAGAATCCGTTTCGTGATTTCGATCGAGCGGAAAAAATTCGCGTGCTGCGTGGTCCAGTCCTCGACCAGGTAGCTGCCGCCGAGCGCCGCGGCGGATTCGCGCACTACGCGCGGCGCGGCATACATGTCGGCGACGTTCAGGCGGATGCCCGTGATGTCATCGCCCATGCGCAGCAGCTTGGCCACGTCCTGCATCGCGAACAACGCGATCCGCCGGTCGTACTCGTACATGCCCACCGCGACGATGCCGACGACCTGGAATGCCCGCATGCGCGGCATCACGCCCACCGGCGTGACATCGCCCTGGGCGACGATCACCACGACGCGGTCGCCCAGCTTGGCGCCGATCGCCTCCGCCAGATCCTTGCCCAGGATCACCCCATATTTACCCGGTGTGAGGTCGCTCAGGCGGCCGCTCAGCAGATGCGGAGTCAAATCGGCGACTTTGCGCTCGGCGTCGGGCAGCACGCCGCGCAGCAGTATGCCGGCCGACTTGTCGCCGTGCGTCACCATGCCCTGCTCTTCGATATAGGGCGCCGCCGCGACGATGCCGGGGAAATGTTCCAGCCGATCTTCGTGCGTCCGCCAATCCGACATCCGGCCCTCGAGGCCCGAAATCGTGGCATGCGCGGTGAGGCTCAAAATCCGGGTGCGCAGTTCCTCTTCGAAGCCGTTCATGACCGACAGCACCACGACCAGGACGGCCACGCCGAGCGCGAGTCCGATCATGGCGATGGCGGCGATCAACGAGACGATTCCCCGGTGCGGCGACGCACGCAGATATCTCAAACCCAGAAAGCCCTCGTACCAGTAACCCATCATTCGTAGCGCAGGGCTTCGGCGGGCTGCGTCTTGGCAGCCTGCAGAGCGGGATAGATGGTGGCGACCAGGGTCAGCACCAACGCCGCCAACGCGATCACGAGCACATCGCTCGAGCGTGTCTCGCTCGGAACGGTCGAGATGTAGTACACGTCGGGATCCATGATGTGCAGGTTCAACGCCTGCTCCAGAAACGGCACGTGCAGCGCAATGGCCACGCCGAGAGCGACACCGATCGCGGTGCCGATCCAGCCGATGAATACGCCCTGCGTCATGAACACCGCCAGCACGCCGCGCGGACTCAAGCCCAGCGTGCGCAGGATGGCGATGTCGGTGCGTTTGTCGCTCACGACCATTACCAGGGTCGCGGCGATATTGAACACCGCCACCGCGACGATGAGCATCAAGATCAGCGCCATCATGGTCTTCTCGATGCGGATGGCGCGGAAATACGCCTCGTTGTCCTGGGTCCAGTCGCGCAGCTGCAATCTGGGATCGAGCCGCCCGGCGGCACTGCGCGCGAGGGCGGGCGCTTTCAATACATCGTCGAACTTGAGCCGGATCCCCGTCGGCCCCGACAGGCCGCGCAGCGCCTGCGCATCCTCGAGGTTGATGAGGGCCAGCGAACTGTCGTGTTCCTGCAGCCCCACCTCGAAGATGCCGGCGACGGTGAACTCGCGCAGGATGGGCACGATGGCGCCGCCGTTCTTGCCCGCGCCCGGCGTGGATGCGCTCGGCGCCGCAACGCCCGGCGTCATCACGGTCACCGTGTCCCCTACCCCGACTTCCAGCTGATAGGCCAGCATTTGGCCGAGAATGATCCGATTCTGCCCTGCCCCCAAGTCGGAAAGCCGGCCCTGCCGCATGGCGTCGGCGATGCTCGACACCCCGGTCTCCAGGCCCGGATCGATGCCGCGGACGATGGCGCCGCTCATGGCGGGCGGCCGGCTCAGCATCGCGTCGGTATCGAGAAACGGCGCGGCCCCCACCAGTTCGGGCGCACCCTTCAGCTGCTCGATGCGCCGGCGCCAGTCCACGATGGCCCCGCCGCCGGCATTCAAGCTCGCATGGGCCGACACGCTGAGCAACCGATCGCGCAGTTCCGAACCCAGCCCGTTCATGACCGACAGCACCACGATCAAGATGGCCACACCCAGGGCGACGCCGAGCAGCGATACCCACGTGATGAAAGAGACGAAAAAGCCATGCTCGCGGGCCAGCGAGTAGCGCAGGCCCACGAAAATTGGAAGGGGCTGGAACATGCGCGGCGATTAAACCACAGCCGCTCGCGCCGTGGTGGTCCGGGCGCGGCGGGCGGTGCGCCGCTCAGGACAAAAATCAATGTAATCAGAGTGTTAAACAGGTCCACAATTGCCGCCTGACGGCAATGCTATAGTTTCGGGGCGGCGGTTGTGATTCTCGACGCGTAACAAGTGAGGTGTGCCATGAGCTTTCGAAACCTGCGGGTCGCGGCGGCGCTCGCCGTCGGACTGATCGGGTTGGCCGGCGGTCCTAAGTCGAGCCGGGCGGAGACTATCGCGGTGGATAACGGCATCGCCGTCAAGGAATCGGACGTGGTCACCCCCTCGCGTGGCATGACCATGAACCAGGTGGCGGCCAAATTCGGCGCCCCGGTCAGCAAGATACCGGCGGTCGGCAACCCGCCCATCTCGCGCTGGGATTATCCGGGTTTCGTGGTGTATTTCGAGCGCGAGCACGTGATACACAGCGTGGTTGCGAATTCCTGATTCGAATCAAGTAACATCCCCCTCCTGATTTAAGGCCCTCCGCGACGCTGCTCGCGGCGGGCATTCTTTGTTCAATTCCAGCGGAACATGCCCTTAACCGATCCCGGCCTTCCCAGTACCGAATCCCCCCTCGTCAAATGGGGCAAGCTTTACGGCGCCGCCGCGGCTCTCGCAATCGCCGAGGCGGCAGCCAAGGCCGCGGGACCGCTCATCGTCATTACGCAAAGCTCACGCGATGCCGAAGCCTTGAGCGACGAAATCGCGTTCTTCGCAGGCGCAGCGCTGCCGGTGCGGGTTTTTCCGGATTTGGAAACGCTGCCGTACGACAGCTTCTCGGCGCATCCCGACATCACCTCGGCGCGGCTCGCCACCTTGGCGGAACTGCCGCGCGCGCGCAAAGGCGTGTGGCTGGTGGCGATCGATACGCTGCTGCAGCGCCTGGCGCCGCGCAGCTATGTCGAGGCCTACTCTCTCAAGGTGCACGTCGGCGAAATGCTCGATCTGGACGCGCTGCGGGCGCAGCTGGCGCTGGCCGGCTATGCCGCCGTGACCCAGGTGGTCGCCCACGGCGAATTCGCGGTTCGCGGTTCGCTCCTCGATGTGTTTCCGATGGGCTCCGACAGCCCCTACCGCATCGACCTGCTCGACCGGGACGTCGAGACCATTCGCCATTTCGACCCGGATACCCAACGGTCCGGCGACAAATTGGACCGCATCCAGTTGCTGCCCGCGCGGGAAACGCCGCTCAATCCCGACGCGGTACGGGAATTTCGCCGCCGCTATCGCCTGCGATTCAGCGGCGACCTCTCGGAACAGGCCATCTACCGCGACGTGAGCGTAGGGCAGGCGCCCGGCGGCCTCGAGTTCTTTCTGCCGCTATTTTTCGATCGCACCTCCCACCTGTTCGAATACCTGCCGCCGAGCAGCATGCTGGTCGAGATGAACGAGGCCGGCGGCTCGGTGGACATGCTCTGGAACGGCATCGTCGGGCGGCACGAACAATTGCGGCACGACCGGCATCGGCCCATCCTGGATCCGGCCGAACTGTATCTCACGCCTGAGGAATTGCGCGCCGAATTCACGGCATGGCCGCGGATAGAACTGCGCACTTTCGAATGGCCGCCCGAAACCCCGGGACGCGTGCAAAACTTCGCGAGCACGGCGCCGGCCCAGGTGCGCATCGACGCGCGGGCCGAGCAGCCCGCCGCGGAGCTGGTTGCGCATCTGGCCGCGAGCCCGGCTCGCGTGCTGCTCGCGGCGGAGTCGGCGGGACGCCGCGAACTGCTGTTGGATCTGCTGCGCGGCCGCGGCATACACGTCAAGATATTCGACAGTTTCGCGAGCTTCATCGCCGGCGATCAGAAACTCGGGGTTACCGTTTCGGGCGCGGTATCGGGGTTGCGGCTCGAATCCCCCGCCCTCGAAATTCTCACCGAATCGCAATTGTTCGGCGATCGCGCGCGGCAGGAACGCCGCCGTCGCCGCGCCGAGCGCGATCCCGCCAAGATATTGAAGGAACTCACCGATCTGCGCATCGGTGCACCGGTGGTTCACGAATCCTACGGCGTCGGCCGCTACGTGGGTCTGCAGACCATGGACGTCGCCGGCTACACCGGCGAATTCCTGGTGCTCGAATATGCGGACGGCGACAAGCTGTACGTACCCGTGCAGGCCCTGCACCTGGTCTCGCGCTACACCGGAGCGCCGGCCGAGACCGCGCCGCTGCACAAACTGGGCGGCGAGCAATGGCAGAAGGCGCGCCGCAGAGCCGCACAGCGTATTCGCGACGTCGCGGCCGAACTCTTGGATCTGTACTCGCGGCGCGCGGCGCGCGAGGGTACGCGCATGACCTCGGGAGAGGCCGAGTACCGTGCGTTTCAGGCCGGTTTTCGCTTCGAAGAAACCGCCGATCAGGCGAGCGCCATCGAACAGGTGCTCGGCGACATGAAGTCCGGCAAGCCCATGGATCGCGTGATTTGCGGCGACGTAGGCTTCGGCAAGACCGAGGTGGCATTGCGCGCCGCTTTCATCGCCGTCCAGGCGGGCAAGCAAGTGGCCGTGCTGGTGCCGACGACTCTGCTCGCGCAGCAACATTTCACCACGTTCACGGATCGGTTCGCCGACTGGCCGGTGCGTGTCGAGAGCCTCTCCCGGTTTCGCACCAACAAGGAAGCGGAGGGGGTCATCGCCGGTGTGGCCGCCGGCTCCGTCGATATCGTCATCGCGACGCAGCGGCTGTTGCAGGGCAAGGTCAAGTTCAAGGATCTGGGCCTGGTGGTCATCGATGAGGAACATCGCTTCGGCGTGCGCGACAAGGAGCGGCTCAAAGCCTTGCGTGCCGAAGTCGATGTGCTCACGCTGACGGCCACACCGATTCCCCGCACGTTGAACATGGCCATGGGCGGCCTGCGCGACCTGTCCCTCATCACCACGCCGCCGGCCGAACGCCTCGCCGTGAAGACCTTCGTTCTGGAGTGGAACGACACCGTGGTGCGCGAAGCGGCGATGCGCGAGATTCGTCGCGGCGGGCAGATCTATTTCGTCCATAACACGATCGAGACCATCGAAAAAACCGCGCAGGCCATGCGCGAACTCGTGCCCGAGGCGCATGTCGCGGTCGGTCACGGCCAGATGCGCGAGCGCGAGCTGGAACAGCTCATGCTCGATTTCTATCATCGCCGGTTCAACGTGCTGGTATGCACCACCATCATCGAGAGCGGCATCGACGTGCCCACCGCCAATACCATCATCATCGATCGCGCCGACCGCTTCGGACTCGCGCAGATCCATCAGCTGCGCGGCCGCGTCGGCCGTTCGCACCACCGCGCCTATGCGTATCTCATCACGCCGCCGCGCAAAGCGATGACCGCCGATGCCGTCAAGCGGCTGGAGGCCCTGGAATCTCTGGAGGAACTCGGCGCCGGCTTCACGCTGGCGACTCACGATCTCGAAATACGCGGTGCCGGCGAGTTGCTGGGGGACGAACAAAGCGGCCAGATCCAAGAGATCGGCTACAACCTCTACATGGAATTGCTGGAACGGGCCGTCGCGGCGCTGAAGTCCGGCAAACAAGCGGACCTCGAACGGCCGATGGACGCCGGCCCCGAGGTGGAACTTCATCTGCCGGCATTGATTCCGGAGGACTACGTGCCGGACGTGCATCTACGCCTGGTGCTCTACAAACGTATCGCCAGCACACAGACCCGCGAAGAGTTGGACGAGCTGAAGGTCGAAATGATCGATCGCTTCGGCCCGATGCCGCAATATGCGCAGTCGCTGTTTCGGACCGCGCAGATCAAGCTGCGGGCGGGCGAACTGGGGATCCGCAAGATCGATGCCGGCGCGACCAGCGGCTACGTGATTTTCGAGGAAGAGAACAAGATCGACTCGAAGCGGGTCTTGAAGCTGATCCAGGGCAAGCCGAAGGACTATCGGCTCGACGGCCCCCTCAAACTTCGGTTCACGCACGACGCGCGAACCGAGGAGAATCTATTCACCCGCATCGAGATGCTGGTCGAACTTCTGGCCTGAGGCGGGGCGCTATTGGATGGCGCCCAGGAAATCGCCCTTGCCGAGTTCGACCCCATTCTTGCGCAGCAGCGCATAGACCATGCTTTCGTGAAAATAGAAGTTCGGCAGCACGAAATCCGTAAGGTAGGCAACGGCCGTGAATTTCCAGGCGCCGTTGGGGAATTTTATGTCGATGGGGCGGTCTTCGGCGCCCTTCAATCGATCCGCCGTCACGGTCTCGAGAAAATCCAGCGTCTTTGCAATGCGCTGTTTGAGTTCGTCGAGGGTGGCTTCGACATCCTCGTGTTTCGGCACATCGACGGCGGCAAGACGCGCCGCGGCCCCCTTGGCCGTGTCGCAGGCGATTTGCACTTGACGCACCAGCGGGTGCATGTCCGGGTACAAACGCGCCTGAACCAGCACGAGGGGATCGAATTTCTTGGCTGCGGCATGGGCGGCAGCCTTGTCGAGCAACGCCGAAAGATTGGTCAACCCGCGGGTCAATGCGGGGATGGAAAAATCATAAAGCGAGATCGACATCGTAGACTCCTTATCGCCAAATCGGCCGGGGCAACACTGTAGCGAAATCCTCGCCCTCCTGCTTGCTACAATGGGCCGTCCGATCGAAAAGGAGAGTCCCGTGTTGCCGTTTTCCGAAGCGTGCGAACGCAATAAGGATCCCATTCTCGCGCTGCTGCGCACCGTGTTCGCAGGCCGCAGCGACGTTCTGGAGATCGGCAGCGGCACGGGCCAGCACGCCGTCTATTTTGCGGCGCAGCTGCCGGCGCTGACGTGGCATCCCACCGAACGACTGGCCTACTTGCCGGATCTGGCCGCGAGACTGCGCGCCGAGGGCGGACCGAATCTGCGCCCTGCCACCGTGCTCGACGTTCGGCAAACCGTCTGGCCCCTGGAACGCGTCGATGCCATGTTCACCGCCAACACGCTGCACATCATGTCGTGGGCCGAGGTCGTCGGCACATTCCAGGGTATTGGCCGCACGTTGGCCCCCGGCGGTACGCTATGCATCTATGGACCGTTCCGCTACGACGGACGCTATACGTCGCCCAGCAACGGCGAATTCGACCGCATGTTGCAGGAACGTGACCCGCAATCGGGACTTCGGGAAATCGGAGCGATCACCAAGCTCGCGGCCGATGCAGGCCTGCAACTCATGGCCGATCACGATCTACCGGCATTCAATCGACTGCTGGTGTTCGACAAGGAGCCCGTATGACGAGCCTGCGGAAATGCGAGCGCCCCGGCCAGCGGGGCGCTCGTCATCAATATCGGCGAAATGTCGGCGCTGCCGGCTGACGCACCTCGCAACCGCTACGGCGCAACCACGATCTGGTTGTGGACGGACACGATGACAGCGCCGTCCCACACCCGAATCGCATCACTACCCGCCGGCGCGCGGCGTGTACGAGAATTTCTGTCCCGCCACGGCCAGCTGACCCATCAGCCCACCCTTGGCGATCGTGAACACGACCACACCTTTCTGATAGTGCCCGCGGGTGCTCGCATCCTTCATACCGCCGCTCACGCTCGAATCCGTGCCATTGGTGCCGGCGCTGGCCGAAGCCCCGGCAGTGATGGCCACCGCGCTCGCGTCCGCGTCGAACTCATACGAATTCGACTCGAACTCGTCGAGCGCGCGCTTGTCCTCGAAGAATACGATCTGGCTGAACGCTTTCCCACCCAGCTGAAAACCGACGCTGACCTGATTCATCGTCACATTGCCGACCCACTTGCCGTGTACATACACGCGGCCCTTGCCGTGGGCCCCGCCGACACCTACCGCGCCTTCGCCGATGGTCGGAAATACCGCATAGGCATAGCTGCTGCCGAAAAACGACGAGCTCTCGCCCGCGTTCTTGAAGAGGCTGATCGTATCCTGATAGCCGGCGGCAGCGAACGCCGTGATGGAGAGCGTCATCGCTGCGCAGACCACGAGTGCACGAGTTATCGATTTCATAATCCTGGACCTTTAGTGGGAAGAGCCGTGACGATAGGCTCCGGGCCCGAGAATATCTGTAGGACGGCACGCCTAAGCGGCGGCATCGAGTCCCACACCGTCCAGCGTCGGGGAGCGCCCGCGCGCCGCGCGGGCACCCACAACCGCCGGCCGTCTCAGCCGAGGTTCTGCACCGCGAATTCCCAATTGATGAGCTTGTCGAGCACGGCATTCACGTGATCGGCGCGCTTGTTCTGGTAGTCGAGGTAGTACGCGTGCTCCCACACGTCGACCGTCAGCAGCGGCTTCAGCCCCTGAGTCAGCGGCGTTTCCGCGTTCGCGGTCTTGACGATCTTGAGCTTGCCGCCATCGGCCACCAGCCAGCCCCACCCGCTGCCGAACTGCGAGACGGCGGCAGCGGACAGCTCCTTCTTGCAGGCATCGACGCTGCCGAACGCCGCGTCGATTTTCTGCTTCAGTGCCGCGGGAGGTTCGCCGCCGCCCTTGGCACGCAGGCTGTTCCAGTAAAACGTGTGATTCCAGATCTGCGCCGCGTTGTTGAAAATGCCTGCCTTGTCGGCCTTGCCGGCGGTGGCCTTCACGATGGCC
The DNA here is from genome assembly GCA_003134045.1 of Gammaproteobacteria bacterium. Lineage (GTDB taxonomy): Bacteria > Pseudomonadota > Gammaproteobacteria > Steroidobacterales > Steroidobacteraceae > Bog-1198. The sequence goes on along the minus strand of PLAH01000133.1, from coordinate 5,652 downwards.
TCGAGCGGCAAGTCGGCATATTCGGTGCCGGGGATCAGCTTGTTGAGGTTGTCGACGTAGGTCTTGTGATGCTTGCCGTAGTGAAAGCTGATCGTATTGGCGGATATGACCGGGTCCAACGCGTTCTCAGCCCAGGGAAGCGGCGGGAGGGAAATTGGTGTAGCCATCGAAACTCCTGATCGAATGTCTGCGGGAGGCCAATCATACAGCAGCACTCGACGAAGGGCCGATTTTGAGTGATAGTCGGGTCCGTGCGTAGCTCAGTCTTGCGGATCGGTGCACTTCTCGGCCTGCTGGCGATCGCCCAGACGCCCGGCCTAGCGGCGCTGCGCGATATTTATCCAGCGCCCGAACGAGCCAAGACGGATCTGGCCGCCGCGCTGCAAAGCGCCTCGTCGACTCATCGACGCGTCATCTTGGACTTCGGCGGCAATTGGTGCCCTGACTGCCATGTGCTCGACTCGTACTTTCACGATGCGGTGAACGGGCCCGTTCTCGAGGCCAATTACATCGTGGTCCACGTCAATATCGGGCGCAGGGACCAGAATCTCGATATCGCAGCGCTCTACCAGATTCCATTGGCCAAGGGCGTGCCTGCGCTCGCCGTCCTCGACGCCGATGGCAAGCTCCTTTACAGCCAGAAGGCCGGCGAGTTCGAAGCGATGCGCGGCATGCAGTCGAGCGCCGTCACCGGCTTTCTGAACGAGTGGAAACCCCCCGCAAAATAATCGCCCGACTGAACTAGCCGATCAACGACTTGAGCCGCTGCGTGCGGGAACCCGAACTCGTTTCGGCCGCCCGAACCAACAGTTCGTGCGCGTCGGTCACGGGAAGCGCCCGGCTGAACAGGAACCCTTGCGCTTCCTGACAGGCGTGTTCCTGAAGGAACAGGAGCTGCGGGAAACTCTCCACGCCCTCGGCCGTCACATTGATGCGCAGCGAACGCGACATGGCAATGATGGCCGCCGCGATCGCGCGGTTATCGCTGCACTCGATCAGACTGCTGATGAACGACTGATCGATCTTGAGCCGGTCGACGGCAAAATGCCGCAAACGTCCGAAGCTCGAATATCCCGTGCCGAAGTCGTCGATGGCGAGGAAGACCCCCAGAGCCTTCAGCTCACGCAGCGCGTGCTCCGCCCAAGCCTCATCCTTCATCACCACCGACTCGGTGATCTCCAATTCCAGCATCGACGCCTCGATGCCGACCTCCTTGATGATGGACGCGACGGTCGCCGGAAAATCCTTGAGCGCGAATTGCCGACCGGACACGTTCACCGCCATGCGCGGCACGCCAAGGCCCTCGTCGAGCCAGCTCTTGGCCTGCCGGCAGGCGCTGCGCAGCACCCACTCGCCGATGGCCAGGATGAGTCCGGTCTCCTCCGCCACGGGGATGAAATCGGCCGGCGGCACCACGCCCAACTCGGCGTCCGTCCATCGCAGCAGCGCCTCCATGCCGGAAATCGCACCGCTGCTCACGTCGAACTGCGGCTGATAATTCAAGGTGAATTCATCGCGGTCCAAGGCGCCGCGCAATTTCGCCTCGAGCGTAAAACGCCGCAAGGCCGAATCGTTCATGGCCGCATCGAAGAATGCGAACATCCCGGGACCCTTGCGTTTCGAGAAGTACATCGCCAGATCGGCGTTGCGCAGCAGGGAGTCGACGTCCGCGCCGTCCGCCGGAGATAGTGAGATCCCGATGCTCGGCGTGACTACCAAACGATGTTGTGCCAGCGCTATGGGCGCCTGCAGCTCGGCGATCAGGCGCACGGCCACCGCCGCCGCGTCCTCGGCGCCGCCGACCGACGGCAGAATGACGATGAACTCGTCGCCGCCGAGGCGGCCGACGTGGCTCCCGCCCAGCGAGTGCCGCAGCCGCGATGCGACCACGCACAACAGTTCGTCCCCGACCGCATGTCCCAGCGTGTCGTTCACACGCTTGAAATTATCGAGATCCAGATACAACACCGCCGCCATGCGCCGCTGCTCCTGGGCGGCGGCGAGCGCGCTCGCCAGACGAGTGCGGCATTGCTCCCGGTTGGGCAACCCGGTCAACGGGTCGAAGTACGCCAGCTTGACGATCCGATGTTCCGCCCGCCACTTGCTCGCCAGCGAGACGGTCATCTGGCGAACTTCGTGCGGATGAAACGGTTTCTGCAAATAGGACAGCTTTTCCTCCGGCGGTACGATGGCGCCGATATGTCCCGGATCGACGTCCGAGTAGGCCGTGCACACCACGATCTCGATGGCGGGATCGGCCTCGCGAATCCGCCCCGCCGCCCAGACGCCATCGGGGCCGGGCGGCATGCGCATGTCCAGGAACGCGACGGCAAACGGATCCTCGGCCGCGATCGCCTCGCGCACCGCGGCGACCGCCGCTTCCGCCCCATCGCAGAAAACCGGCAGGAACCGGGTATTGTGGTTGGTGAGTTTCTTGGCGGCTTGGCCCGAGGCCTTCGCAAAGAGCCGGTCGCGCAGACCGCGCAACGCGTCCGCGTCCTCGCTGACGCCGCTGTCGCACAGAATGTGCCGATAGGCATCGCGCACATCCGCCTCGTCGTCGGCGACCAGGACTCTAATCGTTATTCGGCTATCGTCTGCCACGAGCATCGCCTCCGCAGGTTCATAGGGGAATCATCAGATGAATGGAGGCGCCGAGACCCGGGCCTTCGCTTGCCGCCCACAGCCGTCCGCCCAGCGCGGCGATCGCATTCGCCGACCAATGCAAGCCGATGCCATGGTTGGTGTCGCGCGATTTGGTGGAAAATCCTTGATCGAAGACACGCTCGAGATCGGCCTTGGCGATGCCGACGCCATTGTCCTCGCAACGCAGGTGCAGCTGCTCGCGATCGGCCTCGCGGACTATCTCGGCGGCAACGCGCAACATGCCCTTCTCGCGTCCCGCGTCGCGCACGGCGTCGGCGGCGTTGATGATGAGATTTTGCAGCACCAGGCGCAACACGGTGCGCGCCACCTGCACCACGCCGATGCGCCGCAGCGAATCGTCGGCCTCCACCACCAGACGTTGACGGCACGCATCGGGAACGATTTCCAACGTCTGCTGCACGAGGTCGGGAAGGCGCACCGACTCGACCACGTGTTCGTTGCGGGTGGAGCGCATCAGCTCGGCCAGGGCGGTCTGCACGATGCCGGTCTGGCGTTGGATCACCGTGACATCGGCCCGCGCGGCGCCGACCGCGGCGCCGACCTCGCGCGAGCCGAGCCGCAGGAACTCTTCGAGGTCGGCGTAGCGCGCGGTCCCCGCGGCCTCGCCGGCGAGTTCCGACATCGCGAGTTCGACATCCGCTACGGGCGCATCGCGCAGGCCGTCGGCCAGTTTGGCGAGCCGGACGCCCAACGGAGTCATGGCGTTGCCGAGATTGTGCAGCACGCCTTTGGCGAGTTCGGCGAAGCCGGCTTGAAAGGACTGGTCGACCAGCTGCCGCCGCGACTCCGCGACCCGCGCCACCATGCCGTCGAACTCGCGCGCCAGCACCGCGACTTCGTCGTTGCCCGGCAGACCGAGGCGCGCGGTCAGATCCGCCCCTTCGCCGATGGCCACCGCGTGCCGCGTCACGCGGTCGAGCGGCGCCAGCACCATGCGATTCAACACGATCACCAGCAACACCAACGCCGCCACGCTGGCGACGATCAGATACACGGAGGCGTACGTGACCGCGCGCTGCCCTCGCTCGGTGATCTTGCGCGGCACCTCCACCCGCAGGCTCATCAGAGGCTTGCCGTAAATGTCGTCGAAGGAACGGTACACCTGGGTGGCCGTGTCGGTTTCGACCAGGCGATCCGCGCCGCCGGGCGAATCGCTGCTCACCATCGACAGATTGGCCTGGGCCTGCGCGCCGAGGCTGCGCACCTGCGCAGGTGTCAGCAGCCGGCCCATGATGACCATGCCCAACGTGCGTCCGGCACCGCTGCCGTCGAGCACCGGCGCGGCGGCGAGCATCATGATCCCCAGATTGGTGCGGAGCAGGCCTTTGGCGGGCTTGCCCTCGACGATGTCGCGGCGCCAGGGGAAATCCTCCGGCAATGCCTTGCCCGCGGTCAGGTCCAGATCCAACGTCGCGCCGGAATCCAGGTCGCGGGCCCTGGCCAAGACCAGATTGCCCTGCAGATCGACGATCAACAGGCTGGTGACCTGCAACTGCTTCAATGCCACGGGTGTGATGTTGGCGGTCACGAACTGAAGCGTGGGCGTCTCCACGAAACGGAAAACGTCCGCCCAATTGCCCCAGTCGGCAGCCGACAACTCGAGGCTGTCGAGGGTCGTGGTCAGCGCATAATCGATGCGCTTCATCGACGTCCTCGCATCGTCGCGCTCGAGCTCGGCGAAGCTCGGCATCAGCACCTGCTGCTGAACCGCGATTTCCAACACGATGAGCACCACGAAAAGCAGTGCGAGCAGCGAGATGATCTTCGTGCGAATCTTCATGCACGCCTTCGTACCAGAGTCGGCAGTGCACCACCGTGCAGTGGTCTTGTTTCGGCAATCGCCCGCCGGCGGCTTGCCGCGAATCGAAGGTCCGTCACATAACCGGCGATTCGAATGAGAACCCGTTCACACTGGATTTGAGCCCCGGCGACGGAGGCCGGCTGTCCTCAGATCGCTTGATTGCGGCCGGCTTGCTTCGCCAGCTTCAATTGCTGCTGGGATTTTTCCAGCAGCATCGACGGATCGGTGTCCTTCTCGGGGGTGGCCGCGGCGACGCCCACACTGATGCTGATATAGCGCAGCACCGCCGATCGGGGATGATGAATGCGCAATTCCCGCACGCGTTCCGCCATGGTCTGGCCTACGCGAAACGCCTGATCGGCGGACAGACCGGGCGCAAACGCCATGAGGCTGCCGCCGTCGATGCGCGCCGTCACGTCGCTCGAGCGGCGCAGGCAGCCCGCCACGCAATGCGCGACACGCCGAATCGCGGAGTCGCCCGCGGCGCGCCCGAAGGTCGCGTTGTACAGATCCAGTGCGTCGATATCGATGGCGAACACGGCGATGCTGCGCGGCTCGCGCTGCGCGATCGCCCAGTCGCGCTTCAGCAGCTCCTGGAGATACGGCAGCGTGAACAATCCGGTCAGACGGTCGTCGCGAATGGCCACCGCCGTGGGCTGATGCGCGCCGCTCAACGAATCCTTGGCGAGCTTCGGGTCGATGCGCAGCCGTTCGCCCGCGTCGCGATGATGACCCGCGAAGTGCGTGATTCGCCCCTCGGCATCCCACAGCGGCGACACCGTCATCTCGTTCCAGAATACCGTGCCGTCCTTGCGATAATTGCGCAACAGCACGCGGCACGACTCGCCGCGGCCCATGGCCTCGCGCAAGCGATGACGGGCGTCCTGATCGCGATCCTCGCCCTGCAAGAGGCGCAAATTTCGGCCGATCAGATCGGCGGCCGCATAGCCGGTCAGGGACTCGAACCCCGGATTCACGTAGATCACGGGATGCTCAGGGTTCTGCGCGTCGACCAGCGCCACCCCCTCGGGGGAACTTTCGAGCAATCGACGGTAGAAGTCCGCCTCCATGCCGCTCATGGCTGGCTCTCGGTCAGTACCAGCGGCGGCGCGGCGGACAGTGCCGCGATGCGCCGCACCGTGTCGGCCCGGCGCTCCTCGTTCCCCGGCGCAGGCGCCTCGCCG
>PLAH01000020.1 GCA_003134045.1 Gammaproteobacteria bacterium | reverse complement strand
ATAGATCTCGTTGGCGATGGAGACGTTCGACAGACCCTGCGCGGCCGCCGGCGGCGGGGTCGGTGGCACCACATGATCGAAGAAGCCGTCGTTCTCGTCGTACATGATGAGAAAGACCGTCTTGCTCCACACGTCGGGATTGGCGGTCAGCGAATCGAGAATTTCGGATACGTAGTACGCCCCATAATTTGCGGGCCAGTTGGGATGTTCGGAGTAGGCCTCAGGCGCCACCACCCACGACACGCTGGGCAGGGCGTTGTCCAGAACGTCCTTACGGAAATTGTCGAAGATGCTGCCCGTGACCGCGGCGTTGGTGCCCGTCCTCGCCTTCTCGTACAGCGCGCTGCCGGGCTGCGCATTGCGATACTGCTCGAAGTACAGCAGCGGGTTGTCGCCGTAATTGCCGATATAGGGATTGGCGGTGTTGCCCCAGCCGCCGGCGGCGTCCAGCCCCACGCCGATGTCCTGGTAGACCTTCCAGGAAATGCCACCCGCCTCCAGCACTTCGGGAAAAGTCGACCAGCGGTAACCCGCCTCGGCGTTGTCGACGACCGGTCCGCCGCCCGCGCCGTCGTTTCCCACCCAGCCCGTGAAGAGATGGTAACGGTTCGGATCGGTGGGTCCCAGCAACGAGCAGTGGTACGCGTCGCAAATGGTGAACGCATCGGCCAACGCGTAGTGGTACGGAATATCGGCGCGTTCCAGGTATGCCATGGTGAGAGGCGTCTTCGCCGGCACCCATCGATCGTACGCGCCCTGGTTCAACGCCACGTGGGTGGTAGTCCAGTCGTGCGCCAGATCCTCCAGAAACTGCATACCGAGATTGGCCGCTTTCGGATGATATGGGAGCACGTAGCCATGGGCATCGGGTTGGTAAAATACCGAACGGCCGCCGGCGAGCGTCACGGCCCGGGGATCGCCGAAGCCGCGCACGCCGCTCAACGTACCGAAGTAATGATCGAAGGAACGGTTCTCCTGCATCATGAACACGATGTGTTCGACATCGGCGATCGTCCCCGTCTTGTTGTTCGCCGGGAGCGCGAGCGCCCTCGCGATGCTCGCGGGCAGGGCCGCCGCCGCCGCGCCCGAACTCAGCAATTGCAGAAAGGCACGACGATCAAGCGCCATGGAATTCTCGGTGTGGGCTATCCAAAATTGTTCGGGTCTCGCCAACCCCGCTCGAACGGCAGACGCCACGCGTGCGGCGCAATCATCTGGTGAATGGAGTTCGGCCCCCAGGAACCGGGATCGTAGAAGCGAACCGGCGGCGGCGATTCGAGCAGCGGCATCGATACCTCCCATAGCCGCTCGATTCCCTCGGCCGTCGTGAACAGGGTGTGATCGCCTCGCATCGCATCCAATATCAACCGCTCGTAGGCCTCCAGGACATCGCCGATGTGCGTGGTGTCGTGCATGGCGAATTGCATGCTGAGTTTATCCAGGCGCATTCCCGGACCCGGGCGCTTGCCATAAAAGGACAGCGACATCTTCGCAGCGTCCGCCAGGTCGAACGTAAGGTGGTCCGGGCCTTGCGCACCCACGCCGGAGCCGGCGGGGAACATGGACTTCGGCGGCTCGCGAAACGCGATGGAAATGATGCGCTGTCCTTCGGCGAGCCGTTTGCCGGTGCGCAGATAGAACGGTACCCCGGCCCAGCGCCAGTTATCGATGAAGCACTTCAAGGCGATGAACGTCTCGGTGTCCGAATCGCGGGAAATGCCGTCTTCGGAACGGTACCCGGTGTACTGCCCTCGCACCACGTCCGCCGGGTCGATCGGCAGCATGCTGCGAAATACCTTGTTCTTCTCTTCGCTGATGGGTTTGGGTTCGAGGGAGGTCGGCGCCTCCATGCCCATGAATCCCAGGATCTGGAACAGGTGGGTCACCACCATGTCGCGGTAGGCGCCCGTCTGTTCGTAGAAGGCGGCCCGTTTGCCGAGCGCCAATTTTTCCGGTACGTCGATCTGAACGTGATCGATGAAGTTGCGGTTCCAGATAGGCTCGAACAGCCCGTTCGCAAAACGGAAAGCCAGAATGTTCTGCGCCGCCTCCTTGCCGAGAAAATGGTCGATGCGGAAGATCTGCCCCTCGTCGAATACCTCGTGCAGTTTGCTGTTGAGCGTGACGGCACTCTCGAGGTCGGTGCCGAACGGCTTCTCCATGATGACCCGGGAGCGGTCGACCAGCTCCGCTTCACCCAGCAGGCGCACCGCGGACAATGCGGCGTTGGGCGGCACGCTGAGGTAGTGCAGCCGGCGACTCTCGCCGTTGAACGCGGCCTCCGCGGCGAGCACGGCGGCCCGGAGGGTGGAAGGCCCGGCACCCAGCGACACGTAGTCGAGCCCACCCGCGAACGCGCCCCAGTCCGCCTCCGAGAACTTGCGCGTCGAGAATTCCGTGAGCGCCTCTTGCGCGATCTTGCGAAAGCCGTCGGCGTCGAGTTCGTCGAGTGAAACGCCGATGATGCGGCAGCCCGGAATGAAGCCCGAATTCGTCAGGTGAAACAGTCCCGGCAAGAGCTTGCGCCGCGCGAGGTCGCCGGTGGCCCCGACGAGCACCACGACCTGGGGAAATTGAGGGCCCACGCCCGGAGGAATCTTCGGCGGCATTCACGTTCCCTTCAAAATTGAGGTGAAATGTAGGAGGAATGTCGGAAGGTAGAATGACAGAAACAGATGACGGTTTGGCGGGAGAGTCTGTCGGGAGCCCGACCAGGGCGTACCCGTCCGGCCGGGAGGCTCGTGCGCACCGAAATGGGGAAAGTGTCATTGCAAGTCTCGGGCGATTGTAATACCATTTTTTTTCACGTATTACTTTTGGTAAGCATCCATGAGCACCACGATGACCGTCAAGGGTCAAGTCACCATACCCAAGAAAATCAGGGAGGCGTTGCGGCTCGCCCCCGGCGACGCCGTGAACTTCGATGTGAATCGCGAAGGGCAAGTCGTCGTCCAAAAAGCCGGCGCGAGATCCTCCGCCAAACACGACCGTTTCGATTCGGCGCGCGGCACCGCGCAGGTGAAGTGGCGTACGGATGAGTTGATGGCGCTGCTGCGTGGGTCGGACTGAGTTTTATCCGTGATCCTGGTCGATACGAATGTCGTGATCGACGTTCTGCAAGACGATCCCGCTTGGGCTGATTGGTCCGTGCGCCAGTTGCGCGCCCAATCCCAGGTGCACGAACTCCTGATCAATCCGGTGGTGTATTCGGAGTTGTCGCTGGCCTTCGATTCCATTGACGATCTCGATCGAGCCGTCGAGGGAATGGGCCTCCTGTTTCAAGAGGCGCCCCGCGCCGCCCTGTTCTTGGCGGGCAGGGCATATTTGAAATACCGGCGCGCCGGCGGCCACAAGGCCAACGTGCTGGCCGACTTCTTTATTGGAGCACATGCCGCTGTTTTGCAATGTCCGATTCTGACCCGCGACGGGCCACGGTATCGGAATTACTTCCCGCGCGTCGCATTGATCACCCCGGACTAGAGGCGCGAGATGCGAATTAACGGAGGCTTACGACAAATTGCCCGATCAATAAATCTGGTGGAAGGCGTGAGATTCGAACTCACGGAGGAATTGCTCCCTCGCCAGTTTTCAAGACTGGTGCCTTAAACCACTCGGCCAGCCTTCCGTAGCGCAAGTATATCGCCACGGCAAGTCGGTCGCCCGCCAATGGCGCGCGTTCAGCGATCCTCGTTTCCGTGCCACAGGCGTAGGATGAAAACCCCCTGTTCGACAATTTCGTAGCGCATTTCGCATGGGCCTACGATCAGCCGGCGCACGTCGCGGGGAGCAAACTCATCGAGCCGTTCTCCACTTTGGGGGTGCTCGCGCAGTTGGCCTGCGGCTGCGGTGAAGCTGCGCGCTGCCCTGGCCGCGGCCGGTCGATTAACTTCGGCCAAGAAAGCGTACAGCCTGGAAATATCCCTCAGCGATTGGCTCGTCCAGGTTACCCGCACGACGGTGTTGGTAGAGGTCTATCGGTATCGAGGCTTGCCACCCATTTCTCGACATCGTCGTGATCGACGACATTGCCGGCGTCCACGTCCGCAAGCGCCTCGAGCGTTAGTCGATAGCGATGCTCTTCCCGCTCCACCCAGAGGCTCAATGCCTGTTTCATGATCCACCCTCGCGATCGATCGCGGCGTACAGCGATGGCGTCGAGCTTAGCCGCGAGTTCGAGCGGCACGTGAGCGGTGATTACCTTGGTTTCCATAAGAAATCCGTTTAATCAATTGTAATCAGTTTAAATCAAATCGATTAATCCATCAAATCGAGCAGTGCTCTCCCCGCAACCGAGGATTGATTTGCCATCCAATCGCCCCCAAATCCGCCCGAGCCCCGGGGGTTGGCCGCGCTGCACGATAGCCCCCACAGTGTTAAAATGCCTCATCACCCGACCAAAGAGGATTTGCGATCATGGCCAATTTCCCAAGCAACGCTGCTTTTCCGCGAGGCACCGTAGACTCCCGCAGCGTCTTCATCACCCGTACCTACACCCATCTGGTGGCGGGTATCCTGGGCTTCATCCTGGTGGAGTTGGGTCTGTTCGAGTCGGGACTCGCGGAACAGGTCGCCCGATTCATGTTCAGCTTCAACTGGCTGCTGATCTTGGGCGCCTTCATGGTGACCGGATGGCTGGCGACGCGCACCGCACAAACCAGCACCTCCATCGGCATGCAGTACTTCTCTTACGGCGTGTATGTGGTCGCCGAAGCGCTGATCTTCGTGCCCTTGCTCTACCTCGCCGACGCGAAGGCCCCCGGCACCATCGACAGCGCCGTGCTCATCACGGCACTGGGCGCCGGCGGGCTCATGGTGGTGGCGCATCGCACCCGCAAGGACTTCTCGTTCCTGCGCGCGATTCTGATGTGGGGTGGCGTGCTCGCGCTGATCGCGATGGTGGGCGGCGCCGTATTCGGCTTCCAGCTCGGAACCTGGTTCTCGGTGGCCATGATCGGCTTCGCGGGCGCCGCGGTGCTCTACGACACGTCGAACATCATCAACTACTACCCGGAAGATCGGTACGTGTCGGCGGCGATGCAGCTGTTCGCCTCGATCGCGCTCATGTTCTGGTACGTGCTGCGCCTGTTGATGGGCAACCGCAACTAAGCACCGAGCCTCGCTCAGCGAGGGTCAAGGGCACCAGCCCGGTACTCGAGGCCGATCCGCAATGGCGGGTCGGCCTTTTTTATCTAAACGCTCTTCCCGGCGCCCACCCTGCGCGGCGCCGCCCATTCTCAGCTCCTCCCGCCGACACCCACCGCGCTCGGCTCGAGCGCGGTCACTCCCCCCATGTAGGGCAACAGCACCGCCGGCACCGCCACCGAACCGTCCGCCTGCTGATAGTTTTCCAGGACGGCGACCAGCGCGCGTCCCGCAGCCACGCCCGACCCGTTCAAGGTATGCAGCAATTCGGGCTTGCCCGTCGCCGGGTTTCGCCAGCGCGCCTGCAAGCGCCGCGCTTGGAACGACTCGAAATTGCTGCACGAGGAGATTTCGCGATAACGCTGCTGCGACGGCAGCCACACCTCGAGATCGTAGGTCTTGGCGCTGCCGAAGCCCACGTCGCCGCCGCATAGCGCCAGCACTCGGTACGGCAGCTCCAGCGCCTTGAGCACGGCCTCCGCGTGGCCCGTCAACTCCTCGAGCGCCGCGTACGAGTCCTCGGGCCGCACCATGTGCACCAGCTCCACTTTCTCGAACTGATGCTGGCGGATCATGCCGCGGGTGTCGCGGCCCGACGCCCCCGCCTCCGAGCGAAAGCACGGGGTATGCGCCACGTACTTCAAGGGCAACGCCTCGGCTGCCACGATCTGATCGCGCACCAGGTTGGTCACGGGCACTTCGGCGGTCGGAATCAAGTAGAACCCCGGGTCGCCCTTCACCGCGAACAGATCCTGCTCGAATTTGGGCAGCTGCCCCGTACCCTCGAGCGCCGCCGCATGCACCAGGTACGGCACATACGCTTCGCGATAGCCATGCTCGCGGGTATGCAGATCCAACATGAATTGAATGAGAGCGCGCTGCAGCCTCGCCAGGGGCCCGATCATCACCACGAACCGCGCTCCGGAGATCCTCCCCGCCGTCTCGAAATCCATGCCCATGGTTTCGCCCACGGCCACGTGGTCTTTCGGTTCGAAGTCGAAGGTTCGGGGAGTTCCCCAGCGGCGCACTTCGACGTTCGCGGTTTCATCCAGCCCGTCAGGAACACTCGAATGCAATAGATTGGGCAGACCCAACTGCAGTGCCGACAGCTCCGCCTGGATCACGTCGAGCTGCCGCTCGACGGCTTGCAGTTCGGCTCCCAACTCCTCGCCGCGCGCCAGCAACGCGCAAGCCAGCGCCTCCGCCGGGAAAAAGTGCCCGCCCGTACCCCCGGCTGCAATCACCACCGGCCTGCGCACCGGGGCCCTCACGTGTAATCCCCCTGGTGCCGCTTGCGCGTCAGCGCCAGCAAAAACCCCATCTGAATCGAAATCGCCAGCACCGAACTGCCGCCATAGGATATAAACGGCAGCGTCATGCCTTTCGTCGGAATCAGCGACAGGGACGACGCCATGTTCACGAACGCCTGCAAGCCAAATCCCACAATCAACCCGCCCGCCGCCAGCTCCTCGAACAAATTCGGCTCCGCCAGCAACCGCACCAGTGCCCGCATCACAATCGCCGCGAACACAAAAATAATAAATCCGCAGGCGAACAGCCCGAACTCTTCCCCCGCCACGGCAAACACAAAATCCGCCCGCGCATCCGGCAGATAATGCTTCACCTCCCCTTCGCCCGGCCCCAGCCCAAACATCCCACCATTGCCAAACGCCGAGAGCGCCGTCAGCGCCTGATACGCCGAGGTCTTGGTCGGATGCAGAAACAACTCCACCCGCGTATGCACATGGGAAATAAACAAAAACGCGCACCCCCCGGCCACCGCCACCAGCACCGCGGCAACGCTCACCCACTTCATCTCCATGCCGTCGAGATAAAACTGCGAGAACACCACCATGGTGAACAAAAACGTCATGCCGATATCCGGCTGCATCTTCAGCAGCAGCGCCGTGATAAAAAACACCCCCAGCGCCGCCCGCTTACCCGGAAACCCCGGCGTACGCCGCGATTCCGCAATCAGCCACGCCGAAATAATAATAAACCCCGGCCGCAAAAACTCGCTCGGCTGAATGGTGAATCCCGGCAGCGAAATCCAACGATGCGCCCCATCCACTTCCACACCATGCACCAGCGTGAATCCGGTGAGGAAGAAAAACACAATCCCCAGCCCCAGCGC
>PLAH01000026.1 GCA_003134045.1 Gammaproteobacteria bacterium | reverse complement strand
CGTCGCCGCTGAGCCAGCCGGCCATCTCGGATTCGGGCAGGACGACGGCGAGCATGGCGCCGCGCGGCATTTCCTGAACGAGACGGCCGCGCGCAGCCACCAGCCGCGCGGCGTCCTCCAGGGGGAAGACCCCGGCCAAGCAGGCCGCGGTGTACTCGCCGATGCTGTGGCCGGCCATGGCGCGCGGGCGGACGCCCCAGGAGCACCAGAGCCGGGCGAGATCGTACTCAACCGTGAACATCGCCGGCTGAGTGATCGCGGTCTCCGCCAGCGCCCGCGCGGCCGCATCAGCCTGCGCGGGCGGCGCAAACAGCAACGTGCGAAGGTCGGTGCCCAGCCAGCTGGCGAACAGCTCGGCGCACTGGTCAAGTTCGCCGGCGAACACCGGCTCACGCTGGTACAGGCCGCGCGCCATGCTGACGTACTGGGCCCCCTGACCGGGGAACAGGAACGCCACCGGCGCCGGGTGCCTGGCCGTCTGGCTCAGGTTCCCGGGCCCGGCCCGCTCGACCTGACGCAGGGCCGAGATGGCACCTTCCCGGTCGTGGCAGACGACGCTGGCGCGTTGCCCGAGAGACTGTCGCCGGCACGCCAGGGTGTAGGCGGTGTCGCCGAGATCCTCGGCGGGGTGACGTTCAAGGTGGCCGGCCAGCCGGCCTGCGTTCGCGGCGAGCGCCGGCGCCGTCTTCGCCGACAGCGGGAGCAGACGCGCGATCTGCGCGGGCCGCCCAGCCGCGGCGGGACCTGGCCGGGCGGTCGTGGCGGCGGGTGCCTCCTCCAGGACGACATGGACGTTGGTCCCGCCGATGCCGAAGGCACTCACCCCGGCCCGGCGGGGCGTCTGCTGCCTCGGCCACGGCCGCAGCTCCGTGTTGACGAAAAACGGGCTGGTCTCGAGGTTGAGATCCGGGTTCGGACGCTCGTAGTTAAGGGTCGCGGGGATCGCCTCGTGCTGGAGCGCAAGGGTGGCCTTGATCAGCGCGGTCACGCCGGCCGCGGCGTCGAGGTGACCGACGCTGCTCTTGACCGAGCCGATCGCGCAGAATCCCGTCTCATCGGTGTGCTCACGGAACGCGCGCGTCAGGGCCGCGATCTCGATCGGGTCGCCGAGCGCAGTGCCCGTCCCGTGCGTCTCGACATACCCGACCGTGCCGGGATCCACATCGGCGACCGCGAGTGCTTCCGCGATGACCTCGGCCTGGCCGTCAACGCTCGGCGCGGTATACCCGGCCTTCAGCGACCCGTCGTTGTTGACCGCCGTGCCGCGGATCACCGCCATCAGCCCGTCGCCGTTCTCGCGTGCCTCGGCCAGCCGGCGCAGCACGACGATGCCCGCCCCGTTGCCTGCCACGGTCCCGGCGGCCCGGGCGTCGAAGGCGCGGCAGTGCCCGTCCGGCGACAAGATCCCGCCCGGCTCGTACAGGTAACCGCTCTTCAGCGGCACGCTGACCGAGACCCCTCCGGCCAGGGCAATGTCGCACTCCCCGCTGAGCAGGCTCTGGCAGGCCAGGTGCACCGCCGTCAGCGAGGTGGAGCAGGCGGTCTGGACGGTGATGCTCGGCCCCGTCAGCCCGAGCTTGTAGGAGACCCGGGTGGCGAGGAAGTCCTTGTCGCTGGCGATCAGGGTCTGGAAGGGACCGGCCGAGTCCACGACCCGCTGGTTGGTCATGATGTTGAAGAGCAGGTAGGAGTTGAGGCTGGAGCCGGCGAAGAGCCCGATCCGGCCGCCGAACTGGTGCGGGTCGTATCCGGCGGACTCCAGCGCCTCCCAGGCGCATTCGAGGAACACCCGGTGCTGGGGGTCCATGATCTCGGCTTCCCTGGGGCTGTAGCCGAAGAAGTCCGCGTCGAAAAGGTCGCCGTCGGCGAGCACTCCCTTGGCCTTGACGTAGCCGGGCTGTCGCAGCAGGGCCGGGCTGACGCCCGCGGCCAGCAGCTCATCGTCGGACGGGACGATGATGCCCTCACGGCCCTGCTCGAGGTTCGTCCAGAAGGCCCCCACGTCGGCGGCGCCGGGGAACCGGCCGGCCGCCCCGACGATGGCAATCTGGTTGAGGTCCTCGGGTCTGTCTGACATGCGGTTACCTTCCGTTCCGGGAGCGCGCGCGGCGGGCGGCGGCCTGCTGGCGCTGATGCTGGGACTGAAGGCGCCCCTCGGCGCGGTCATGCGCGCTGAGCATCGGCTGGGCGGCGGCCTGGGCTGGGCGGCTGAGGTAGCTCGCCAGCGAGCTCACCGTCGGGTACTGGAAGAGCTCCACCATCGACACCTCACGCTTGAGGCTGGTGGCGAGGCGGACCTTGAGCTCGGACATCAGCAGCGAGTGCCCGCCGAGCTCGAAGAAGTTGTCGTGAGCGCCGACCTGATCGACGCCAAGAAGCTCACGCCACAGCGCGGCTATCGAGCGTTCGAGGTCGTCGTGAGGGACGACGAAGGGGGTGGTCAGCTCAGGCCGCCCGAGGTCAGGCTCGGGCAGCGCAGCCCGGTCGGCCTTTCCGTTGGGCGTCAGCGGGAAGGCCGGCAGCGTGACGAAGGCCGACGGCACCATGTATTCCGGCAGCCGATCTCGCAGGGTTCGCCGCACGTCGGCCAGATCGACTTCGGCCTCTGCGTGCTCGATCAAATACGCGACCAGCGTTTTATCGCCGCCCGCCGTTTCGCGGACGATCACCACGCTGTCGCGGACACCGGGGTGGCTGTTGAGGACGGCCGAGATCTCTCCCAGCTCGATGCGAAAGCCACGAATCTTGACCTGGGCATCGATGCGTCCGAGATATTCGAGCTCGCCATTCGGCAGGAATCGAGCCAGGTCGCCGGAGCGATACAAGCGCCCATCCGGTTCCGATGTAAATGCGTCGGGTATGAATTTTTGGGCCGTGAGTTCCGGCCTGTTCAGATAGCCGCGTGCGACGCCCGCGCCACCCACGTAGATTTCCCCCGTGACGCCGGTCGCGACCGGTGCCCCGCCCTCGTCCAACACGTAAATCCGCAAGTCCGGAATCGGCACGCCGATGACGCTTGCGGATCCGAGGTCCTGCGACGTGAGGGGACGATAGGTGACGTGCACCGTGGTTTCGGTGATTCCGTACATGTTGACCAGTTGCGGCCGCCGGTCCCCGTGGCGATCGAACCAGGGTTTGAGCGAACTGAAATCCAACGCCTCACCGCCAAAAATCACATAGCGCAACGCGAGGTTTGCGGCGGCCCCCACAGCTTCTTCCGCTCGAATCAGCTGGCGGAAGGCCGAGGGCGTCTGATTGAGCACCGTGACGCCTTCGTCGCACAGGAGCCGATAAAATGCCTCCGGTGTGCGGCTCACGGCGAATGGTACGACGATCAAGCGGCCGCCATTGAACAAGGCGCCCCAGATCTCCCACACGGAAAAATCGAAGGCGCATGAATGGAACAGCGTCCACACATCGTCGCGAGAGAAGTTGAACCAGGCCTGCGTCGATCGAAAGAGCCGCACCACGTTGTGGTGAGTAATCAGCGTTCCTTTGGGTTTGCCGGTGGAGCCCGACGTATAGATGACGTAGGCGAGATCCTGGGCGGTGGCGGCACGCGGCGGGTTCGCGGCCGACTCGAGGGAGATCCGTGCCCAGTCGGCGTCGAGCAACACGACCGGCGTCGCCTCGACCGCGAGCTCGGCGGCGAGCGCGCTTTGCGTCAACATGACCGAAGACCGTGAATCCTCCAGCATGAAGGACAGCCGCTCACGGGGATATTGCGGATCTATCGGAACATAGGCGCCGCCCGCCTTCAAAATGCCGAGCAAGCCGACGATGAGGTCGAGGGTTCGGTCCAGGCAGATCCCGACGAACACGCCCGGTCCGACGCCGCGCTTACGCAGAAAGTGCGCGAGCTGGTTGGCGCGTTGATTGAGCTCGCGATACGTCAGCCGCGTGCCGCCGAGCGCCACGGCGACACGCTCCGGCGTATGCGCCGCCCGGTCCTCGAATACCTCATGAATGCAGTGAGCGGCGCTCGAGATCTCGTCCATCATAGGATCACGGTACCACGCACCGTGCCTGGAATTCTTTCGACTAGGTGGAGGATCGCGAGTCCAGCCGCCGCGCCTCGAGGCTCGAGCCCGAAACGGGTGTCGGACGCCGGACGGGATAGGAATCCGTCGGGTCCCGCTTGGGCCGCAGGGTTTTGCGCATGGCGCCCATCCCGGTGGACAGCCGTTGCTTGAGCGCGTCCCGCACGCGCGATTTTCCCGGGTCGGTGGGCTTGATTCCCAATCTGCGCATCATGCGGTTCACCCGATACACCCGTTTCAACCGGTGGTGAACGGAAACCAGATCGTAGTTGATGTTGATCGAAATCGAGAGCTCGTCGGCGTTCTGAACCCAGTGCGGGGCCATGCTCGGGAAGTGCACGCCGTGTCCCGGCGTCAGATGATGGAAATGCGCGTCGTTTTGCCGGGCGGGTTTGTAAATCGCTCCGTTGTCGTCGCCGCCGCAATGGTTTTCCAGCTCGAGATGCGGCGTCAGCGACCGATCGGCGCAATCGAACACATGGACCAATTTCACCCCGGCGACCTGCAGCAGGAAATTCGACTCGAGATCCAAATGGTAGGCGGTCTTGCGATTCGGCGAGTTCAAAAAAATCAGCGATTCACCCAGAACGATGTCGCGCTGGGCGTCGGGCGACGTGAACGAATAGATCCGCTGCAAGATCTCCTGCAGCACGGGCCCGTAAACAGGATCCTGTTCCGCGTGTTTGAGCACGACCAGGGAATCGTTGCCGGCGATCCCCTCGATGGTCTGCTCGAGCGACAAACGGGGAGCGGGATTCGCGCTCCACTTATCGTCGACCTTCACCCGGCCGTTTTGCCAATAGACGAAATTCTGGAATTTTGGGATGCGGTTCGCTAGTTTGGCGAGGGCGCTCAATTCGAACATCGGGTGGTTTGCCAGTCCATGCTCGAAGATGAAATCCGAACGATTGAATTTCCGGGAAAATTCGCCGTTGTCGGCGACCAAGGCGGCGCCCGTCGGCGCGGTAAACGCGGCCGATTCGATGGGCGAGGCGTTGGCAGTGTAGGCAGCCATGATTTTATATATTACCTCCATGTCGATGATTCATCAGGCGACGAAAAAAAACAATGATCTGCGTCGCTCTACGGCGCACAGGGTAGCGTACCCTTGGCGGCGATGCCCGAGTCCGTACGCGCCTCTCCGCCGCTCCAAGCGCTGTTTCCGGCAGGTGCGTTCGTCGCGGAGACGCGCGATCCCGGAGATCCGCGTCTGCTGTTCCCGGAAGAGGCCGCCTGTCTCGGGCGGGCCGTGCCCAAGCGCGCCCAGGAGTTCGCGGCCGGTCGACTGTGCGCCCGACGGGCGTTGGCCGAATTCGGCATCGTCGATTTTCCAATAATCGCCGCACCGGACCGGCAGCCGGTCTGGCCCGCCTCACTGGTCGGGAGCATCACGCACAGCGGCGGCCTGGCTGCCGCGGTTGCCGCATCGAGGGCGGTGATCGCCGCCATCGGCATCGACAGCGAGCGGGCGGACGCGGTGGGCGAGGATATCTGGCCGACGATCTGCGCACCGGGCGAGTGGTCGTGGGTGCAATCGTTGCCGGCCGACGGGCAGCGCACCGCGGTCGCATTGTTGTTCTCCGCGAAGGAGGCGTTTTACAAATGCCAGTACCCGCTGACGCGCGAATGGCTGGACTTTCACGATCTGTGCCTCCGCCCGTCGCAGTGGGGAGGGGCGCGCTCGGCCTTCACCGTGCATCCGACCCGACGGCTTGCGATCGAGGCGTATGGTCCGGCACCGTGGACCGGCAACTATCTGTTTCACGAGGGGTTCGTGACGGCGGGGGTCGCGCTGCCCGCGATGCCGGGGTATCAGTAGGCCTTGTCGTCGCGAAATATCTTCACGATGGTGAGCAGGATGATTTTGATGTCCAGCATCGGCGACCAGTGGCGCAGGTAGTCGAGGTCGAAATTGACGCGCGCCTCCATGTCTTTGAGTTCGGCGGTTTCGCCGCGGCAGCCATTGACCTGAGCGAGCCCGGTAATGCCGGGCAGCACCTTGTGACGCACCATGTAGCCTTTGATGAGCTTGCGATACTCTTCGTTGTGGGCGACGGCGTGCGGACGCGGGCCCACCAGACTCATTCGACCCTGTAAGACGTTGATGAGCTGCGGCAGTTCATCGAGCGAGGTGCGGCGCAGGATGCCGCCGATCTTGGTGATGCGGCTGTCGGTCTTCGATGCCTGGCGGATCTGGGCGCCGTCCTCGGTAACCGTCATGGTGCGGAATTTATAGACCGCGATCTCGCGCCCGTCGAGCCCGTAACGGCGCTGTTTGAAGATGACCGGTCCGGGAGACGACAGTTTGACCATGACCGCCACCAACGCCAACAGGGGCAGCAGCAGCAGCAGAATCGCCATGGACAGCCCGATATCGGTGAGCCGCTTGGTGATGCCGCGATAGCCGTAGAACGGCGTCTCGCACATGGC
>PLAH01000117.1 GCA_003134045.1 Gammaproteobacteria bacterium | reverse complement strand
AGCAAACCCGTGGTCGGGGTGGGACGCTTTACCTCGCCCGACACCATGGTCTCGCAGATTCGGCGCGGCGTGCTCGATTTCATCGGGGCCGCCCGCCCTTCCATCGCGGATCCTTTTCTCCCCCGCAAGATCGAGTCGGGCGATGTCGATGACATTCGCGAATGCATCGGCTGCAACATCTGTGTCACCGGCGATCACACCATGACGCCCATCCGCTGCACCCAGAACCCCACCATGGGCGAGGAATGGCGCAAGGGCTGGCATCCGGAGAATATTCCGGCGCGTTCGGGCAGCGATTCCTTTTTGATCGGCGGCGCTGGGCCCACCGGCCTGGAATGCGCGAGGCTCCTGGGCCGTCGGGGATATTCGGTGCATCTCGCCGAAGCGACCGAGGAGCTGGGCGGACGAGTCTCGCGCGAGTCCCGTCTGCCGGGCTTGAGCGCGTGGGCGCGGGTGCGCGACTATCGCTTGAATCAGTTGCACAAGCTGCCGAACGTCGAGATCTTTCGGGATAGCCGCCTCACCGCCGACCACATCCTGGAGTTCGGTGCCACCCGCGTCGTGCTTGCCACGGGCGCCCGCTGGCGTCGCGATGGCGTCGGCCGCGCCAGCGCGTGGCCGATCGCAGGGTTCGACCGACCCTCGGTCTATACCCCCGACGATGTGCTCGCCGGCGCGAGCTTGAGCGGACCCGTGGTCGTCTTCGACGACGATCATTATTATCTGGGCGCGGTGCTGGCCGAGAAGCTGCGGGCCCAGGGCCTCGATGTCGCCCTGGTCACCCCGGCCGAGAACGTGTCCGCCTGGACCGTGAACACCCTGGAACAGTTCGGCATCCAGAAGCGCCTGCTGGAGCTGGGCGTGCAGATCCACGCCAACCGGAACCTCGTCGATTTCACGGGCACCGAGGCCCTCCTGGGATGCGTCTACACCGAGCGCCGCACCTCGCTGCCCTGCGCCTCGCTGGTGACGGTCACCTCGCGCCTGCCCAATGACGAGCTGGCGCAGGCGCTCGCGGGCATGGCGGACGCGCTCGCCGGGGCCGGCATCGTGTCCGTCGCCGCCTTGGGCGACTGCCTGGCGCCGGGCACCATCGCCGCCGCGGTGTACGCGGGCCATGGCTACGCGCGCGAGTTCGACCGCGTCGCGAGCGACGCGGTCGCCTTCAAACGTGAGCTCACGTCGTTGAGCGACGGCGAACCAATACTCACCTAAGCAGGTCGAGGTCCATTATCGGTGCGGAGAGGTCTATGAAAATCGGATTTGTCGGGCTGGGAAACATGGGCGCCGCCATCGCGGCCAACCTGGTCAAAGCACGCCATGAGGTGCTCGTCTGGAATCGATCCGCCGCCAAGGCCAAGCCGTTGACCGATGCAGGCGCCGTGCTCGCGGCCTCCCCCAAAGCCGCCGCCGCCGGCCGGGAGGCGGTCATTACCATGCTGGCCGATGACGCCGCCCTCGAGTCGGTCGTCTCCGGCGACGACGGTATTCTGGCCGGGCTCGATCAGGGTGCACTGCACATCTCGATGAGCACCATTGCCGTGGCGACGGCCGAGGGCTTGGCGGCGCAGCATCGCGCGCACGGACAGCGGTTCCTGTGTGCGCCCGTCTTCGGACGGCCGGAAGCGGCGGCGGCGGCCAAATTGTTCATCGCGGCCGCCGGCGAGCCGGCGGACTTGAAAACCGCGAAGCCGATCTTCGAGGCGATCAGCCAGCGGGTTTTCGAGGTCGGCACCACGCCATCGTTGGCGAACCTCGTGAAGCTGTGCGGCAATTTCATGATCCTCTCCTCCATCGAAGCGATGGCGGAGGCCATGACGCTGGCCGAAAAAGGCGGCGTGGCCAAGGCCAAGCTCCTCGAAGTGCTCACGGGCAGCCTGTTCGATGCGCCCATCTATCGTACCTACGGCGGCATCTTGGTCGAAGAACGATTCAAGCCCGCAGGCTTCGCCGCCCCCTTGGGTCTCAAGGATATGCGCTTGGCCGCACAGTCGGCGGACACACTGCGAGTGCCCATGCCGCTGCTGAGTCTGCTGCGGGATCATTTGTTGCAGACCATTGCCGTCGAAGGGGAAGAGATCGATTGGTCGGGCATCGCGCGCACCGTCGCCAAGAATGGCGGACTCTGAGATCCCCGCACCGCAGCCGCTGCTCACGAGCGAACTCTCCTGATCCGCGGCCTCAACGCCGTCCGCCGCGACGGTGATTCCCAAACCATGCGCAAGTCCCACCTTGAGTTTCAGCGACCTGGGATATACTGTGTATGCTGTTGTGTATGTGTAGAATTCACGGTATAGTTGCCTAGAGGCTCATGGGACTCAACGCGGAGGAGTTTGGTATGTCTGCAAAAGCCGAAGATCTGATGCGCCAGCAATACCTGGTGCCGCGCAAGAGCGTGAAGAAGCTTCGTGAGATGAGCCGACGCGAAGGCGTCTCCGCGGGTGAACTCGCGCGTCGCGCCATCGAGGCATACACCTCCGGAAACGTTCTCACCGAGCCCGAAGAAGAGGTGGCTTCGCGCGCGGTGCTCAAAGACATCCATGCCCAAGTGCGCGCGGCTCTCACGCGGATCGATGCGAGCCTTTCCGAGATTCGAGCGAGCGAGCGAAGGCTTGCCGATGGCACCTTCCGTGCTCAGGTGGTTGCCGAGACGAGGGCGTGGTTCGATGCACACCCCGAGGAGGCTCAAGGGATCGTCGAGTTCTTCGCGCCGCAGGCGACCGCATGAGTCTCATCGCCGAAGTGATCAAGTACGGCAAGGACATCGTACTCTTGGGCGAGCGGGTGGACGCCCTCATGGCGGGGAGGAAGGAAACGACCGCCCGCCTCGAGGACCACGAGCGACGGTTGATCCGCATCGAAACCTTGATTGAAATCTCGCGGGCGCGCCGGCGCGAGTTGCCAAGGGCTTAAAGAAGCCTTGACCTGACCCTCATTGGGGAATATATCCACCCGATAGGCAAAGTAGAGTGCGCCGAGCGCACCGGCGCCGATCAGCGCCAAGCCCTTGAGCGTGGCCCGATGACGAACGGCAAAAGCCCCTAGTCGCAACACGTACACACGATCGAGCGACGGGTCGGGCAGAGATTCCCGCTCCCGCGGTGGCCGTTCGGCGCGCTCGCGGCCGCATCATCCAGATATGCGGCTTCGCAGCATAGAAATCTTTCAGTCGCTCTGCACTATGAGCCGATTTCGTGATCGGCGTCGGCTATGTCGGAGTGAGGGAGTCCTATGGTGGGACATTGTGAGTCCATCGGCGCCCTCTATGAACGCGATATCCCCAGCCACGGAAAATTCCGAGTCCATCGCCGCCGAGCTGCGCCGGCTGCTGGCGCTCAGATCCTATGACATCCTCGATACACCCCCTGAGGAGATCTTTGACGAGTTTGCCCGCCTGGCCGCGTCCGTCGTCGGAACGCCGATCGCGTTGGTGAGTCTCGTGGACGGCAATCGCCAATGGTTCAAGGCTAAGGTGGGGCTTGCGGTCTGCGAGACGCCGCGCGATATAGGATTTTGTACCCACGCCATCCGCGGCATCGACGTCTTCGTGATTCCGGATGCACTGAAGGACGAGCGCTTCATGCAGAGTCCACTGGTCACCGATGATCCTAAAATCCGCTTCTATGCGGGGGCACCCTTGGTCACCTCCAGCGGTGAGGCGCTTGGCGCCCTGTGCGTGATCGACTATGTACCGCGGGAAATTACGCCCGATCAGTGCAATGCCCTGCAAATCTTGAGCCGTCATGTGATGGCGCAGTTCGAATTGCGGCGCCGGCTCGTTGCATTGACTCGCGGCGACGCATCGCGACAAGAAGCGATACGGGCTCTTCGCGGCGCCCTCGACCGCGGCGAATTCGTCCTGCATTACCAGCCACAGATCGATATACGGACCGGCCGCATCGCGGGCGTCGAAGCATTGATCCGTTGGGATCGTGGCGGCCCGGCGCTCGTCTCACCCGTGGACTTCGTCCCACTCCTCGAGGAATCCGGCTTGATTCTCGAGGTGGGGGGTTGGGTCATGCGGCAAGCCGCGGCCGACCATCGCGACTGGCAGCGGCAAGGGCTGAGCCCGCTGCGCGTCGCAGTCAATGTCTCGCCGGTTCAATTGAGGGATCCGGGTTTTCTTGCCACGCTGCAACAGGCACTGGGCAGCGATGGGTCGCCCCTCGACATCGAAATCACCGAAGGCGTTTTGATGGAGAAAACCGAGGAGATCATTCAGAAATTGGATGCGATCCGTGCGATGGGCGTGCACGTGGCGATCGACGACTTCGGCACCGGCTATTCCTCTTTGCGCTACCTCGCGCGCTTGCCCATCGATACCCTGAAAATCGATCGCTCGTTCATCACGGCGATGACTGAGAATGCCGACGATATGGCGATCGTCTCCAGCATCATCTCTCTCGCCCATGGGCTCGATCTCAGCGTCGTCGCGGAAGGAGTCGAAACCGAGGAAGAGCGGAAGTTGTTGCGGCTTCTGCGCTGCGATCAAATACAAGGCTATCTGTTCAGCCAACCCCTGTCGAAGGGGGAGTTGGAGACGCTCCTGAAACGCGAATCGGCCATTACGCCCTCGCCGGTGGAGCCCGGTGCTGCGTTTTCCGAACGCCGCCTGCTCGGGCGCCGTCGCATTCTCGGCAGCGGTACCTCTTCGGATATTTGACTTTTCCGACGACCGTACAAAGCTTTCCGCTTCCGGCCTCGAGGCACGAATGCTCCCGCCTCTAGGGTGTCATGCGGCAACTTTCATGAACTGCTTGTAACCCGCCCACGTCAACCATGCCCATCCATCGGCCGTTCCACCCTAGAATCGACTGCAACGTTACAAGGTATCTCATGGATGTATCCAAGCCCGCGCCACCCAGCATCCGCGCCGTTGCACGGGAACGCTGAGAACTGATGACCAGCCGAACCCCGTCTCGAGCGGCCGCCTCGCTTGCCGCGGCCTTGCTCGTAGTGACGCTCGGCTGCGCGGGCCCGCGCTCGCACCCCGATGCCCCGTCTGCCCGTGAACCGACGCATACTGCGGCATCCGGGCGGCCTTTCCCCGCTTTGCATCGCGAGGACATCCGGTGGCTCGAGCGGGTGGGCTTTGGCCTGGACAGCGCGACGGTCGCGAGCTACGGCGAAGTGGGTCGCACGCGCTTTCTCAGGGGCCAATTGGACGCGCGGGAGGCGGCATTGCCGCCCGCGATCGCCGCCCAGATCGCGGGCTTGGACGTGTCGCATTTGGATCCGCAGCAGACGCTTGCCCAAGTGAACGCACAGTACAAGGCCATCAACGCCATGCCCAATGGGCCGGACAAGGAACAGGCGCGCAAGACCCTCAACGACGGCGGCAACAAGCTGGCCTATCAGGCGATTCGGCGCGAACTGCTGCGCGCCGTGTACTCGCCCTCGCAGTTGCAGGAACAGATGGTGTGGTTTTGGCTGAATCATTTCAGCGTGCATCAGAACAAGGCGAATCTGCGCTGGCTGGTCGGAGATTATGCTGAGCACGCGATACGCCCGCATGTGTTCGGGCATTTCCGGGATCTGCTGCTCGCGACCCTCGAGCATCCGGCCATGCTGCAGTATCTCGATAACAACCAGAACGCGGTGGGGCACCTCAATGAGAACTACGCGCGCGAAGTGATGGAATTGCACACCCTCGGCGTCGACGCGGGCTATACCCAAGCCGACGTGCAACAGCTCGCACGCGTGCTCACCGGCGTCGGGATCAATGTCGGCGGTCCGCCCAAGCTCAAAGCCGAGTGGCAGCCGCTGTATCGGCGCGCGGGGGCGTTCGAGTTCAATCCCGCGCGGCATGACTTTGGCGCCAAGCGGCTGCTCGGGCACGACATCAAGGACAGCGGCTTCGCCGAAGTGGAGGAAGCCGTGACCTTGATCGTCGAGCAACCGGCCTGCGCCCGCTTCATTTCCCGCGAACTCGCCATTTACTTCGTCGCCGACAATCCCCCGCCGCAACTGGTCGAGCGCATGGCGCAGACGTTCATGCACACCGACGGCGACATCGCCGCCGTGCTCGATACGCTGTTCCTCGCGCGCGAGTTCAACGCCGCGCTCGGCAGCAAGTTCAAAGACCCGATGCGCTTCGTGGTGTCCGCCGTGCGCTTCGCCTATGACGGCCGTGCGATCACCAACACCCGACCGCTGTTCAACTGGCTGAACGGCCTCGGCGAACTGCCGTTCGGCCGTCAGACGCCTGACGGGTATCCCCTGACCGAATCGAGCTGGGCGAGCTCGGGGCAAATGAGCCGCCGCTTCGAAATCGCGCGTGCCATCGGCAGCGGCAGCGCGGGACTCTTCGATGCCGAAGACGGCGGCGGCGCTGCGATGAGCGGGTTTCCGCAACTGTCGAACCGGCTTTACTTCGAGGCGGTCGAGCCCTTCCTCCTCACCAAGACTCGAGACGCCCTCGATCGCGCAAATTCACCGCAGGAATGGAACACCTTCCTGCTGTCTTCCCCGGATTTCAATTTTGAATGACAGGAGATCGTCATGAATCGCCGCCATTTGCTCAGAGTGGGGAGCGCCGCGCTGGCCGGCGCCGCTGTCGGCGGCCGCCTGTTCGCTGCACCGGTCAGCGGCCCGCGTCTGCTCATCGTATTTCTGCGGGGCGGCTACGATTCGACCAATCTGCTGATTCCCTACTCCAGCAGCTTTTACTACGAGTCACGGCCGACCATCGCCATCGCGAAGCCGGATCCGGCATCGAACACCGGCGCACTCGCCTTGGACGGCGATTGGGCCTTGGCACCGGCGGTGCGCGACACCTTGGGAACCCTGTTCCAGCAGCGGCAGGCCGCGTTCATTCCCTTCGTCGGCACGGACGATCTGTCGCGCAGTCACTTCGAGACCCAGGACAGCATCGAACTCGGCCAGCCCATGACGGGAACCCGCAATTACCGGTCGGGCTTTCTGGGCCGCCTATCCGATACATTGATTGGCGCGACAGCCGACGCGCCGCCCATTTCATTCACCGATGCATTGCCGCTGGCCTTCGAAGGCGCGGGGACGGTACCGAATCTGTCGCTCAAGGGCATCGGCAAGCCGCCGTTCGACGGGCGCCAAGCCCGGATCTTGAGCGACATGTACACCGGACACCCGCTCGCCGCCGCCGTCAACAACGGCTTGGAGCTGCGTCAAGAGGTCGCGCAGGACATGGCGCAGGAGATGCAAGCCGCGAATCGCGATGCCATCAACATCAAGGGTTTCGAACTCGAAGCGGAGCGCATGGGCCGGCTCATGCGCGACAAATACCGCCTGGGCTTCATCGACGTGGGCGGCTGGGACACTCATGTGGGCGAAGGCGCCGCGCAAGGGACGCTCGCCACCAATCTGTCGGGCCTCGCGCGCGGTCTGCAGACGTTCGCCCAGTCGTTGGGATCCGAATGGAATAACGCCGTCGTGGTGGTGCTCTCGGAATTTGGCCGCACCTTTCGCGAAAACGGCAATCGCGGCACCGATCACGGCCACGGCACGGTGTACTGGGTCTTGGGCGGCGCGATCAATGGCGGCGCCGTGCTCGGGGCGCAGCAGCAGGTGAATCGCGCCACGCTGTTTCAAGACCGCGACTTTCCGGTGCTCAACGATTACCGCGCGGTGCTCGGCGGGCTGTTTCGTCGCCTCTGGGGACTCTCCCCGGCGCAGAGCGGCCGGATCTTCGAGCAGGTAGCGCCCATCGATTTGAAGCTCGTGTAAACCCGCGCCGCAGCGCACCGGCAACGCGCCGGTTGAAGCCCTCCCGTACGGGTGGCAGGATCCTCCATCTGCCCATTATCGAAGGCCAAGCGTCGCCACTGGTATTCCATGCGGTGCGGGACTTCGGCTCCGTCGGCAGACTGACCGACACCTGTTCGATCGTCAACAACCCGAAGCTGCCACCCCAAGTCCGTGCATAATCGGCCGAGGCGCCGCATCGAAGCGTCAGGGAACCGATGAGAATGCAGCCCGCTCACCGCGCCGTGCGAATCCGTTGGTGGATTTTCAGCTTCACCGTGGCGTTCCCCATGCTGTCGTACATCCAGCGGCTGAGCGTGCAGGATATGGCCGAGACCATCATGCCGTCGCTGCACGTGAGCCAGATGCAGATCGGATGGCTCGCCACGGCGTTCACGGCGGCCTACGCGCTGGCGCAGCTGCCGGGTGGAATCTTCAGCCAGCACTTCGGCGCGCGGCGCGCGCTGGTCGCGGTCGGCGTTCTCGGTTTCATCGCCACGCTCGCATTCCCGCTCGCGCCGATGGTGATGGCCGGTACGGCCTTGTTCATCGCGCTGCTGCTCGCCCAGGCTCTGCTCGGCGTGTCGCAGGGGCCGCTCTTTCCCGCCGCGCTCGCGGTGATCGAATCCTGGCTGCCCGCCAAGCGCTGGGCGATGGCGGGCGGCCTGCAGTCCGGCGGCATGAACTTGGGCGGCGCCGTCACGCCGCTGCTGGTGACCGTGCTGAGCAGCTATGTCGGCTGGCAACTGGCGCTGCTCTGCATCGCCCTGCCTGTCGCGCTGCTGACCGCCGGCTGGGCCTTCTACGGACGCGACACACCCCGCGAGCATCCTGCCGTCACACCCGGCGAACTCGCCGAGCTTGCCGACAACGGCACCGAGACGCCTCAGCCGCCGACGGTGCGCCGGCTGCTCAAGCTGCTCAGCGACCGCAATGTGCTGCTGCTATCGCTCTCCTACCTGTGCATGAACTACGCGTACTACCTGCTGAGCTTCTGGTCGTACCTGTATCTCGAACAAGTCCGGCACTTCGGCGGCATCGAAGGCGGCCTCGCCGGCGCCATTCCCTGGATCGGCGCGGGCGTGGGTGCGAGCGTCGGTGGTTTCATCTCCGACTGGCTCGTCGAGCGGCTCGGCGTGCGCTGGGGCTATCGCCTGGTACCGCTCCTGGCACTTCCGATCGCCGGCATCCTGCTGCTCGTGACGCTGCACGTCGCCACGCCGTACGCGGCCGTGGCCACCCTCACCGCGGCGTTTTTTATGGTCGAAATCACGGAAGGCGCGTATGGCGCCGCCATCATGCGCGTGGCGAGAACCGATGTCGCCGCCGCCTTCGGTGTGCTCAACACCGGCGGCAACGTCGGCGGGATCGTGGCACAGCCCATCATGGGCTTTCTGACCAACAGCGGCGTCTGGGGCGGCGCGTTCATCAGCGGCACGGGCTTCGCCCTGGTCGCCGCCGCCCTCTGGTTCACGATCGACTCGGGGCGGCGCGCCGAGCTCGACTAGATGGTTTTCATTCGCAGCTGCCAGTAAATTTGCCGTTTTAGTTGCCACCCGTAACGCACAGCAAACCCTCCCCCGGCGCTCCTGATTGGCCGCGAGCGCGGAGGGCCTTGTCGAAACAGTACAACGTCGCGTGACTCGCCTTGTCGTAATGCGCTTTCCATCCCGCGTCGTCGAATTGCTTTCTTTCCGCCGCTGACAACGTGATCGGCAGCTTGATCGTTGCGATAACCGACGCCGGGTCGGACACCGTGCTCCGCCCGACGGTGGTCTGGTGCCCGTCCGTCCATATGCGCCCGAATTGAATGGCGTGATTCGGATCGGTATCGCGCGCGCCCGCCTTCTGGGTTGCCGCCGCCGTATCGGCGAGCCAGTCGCCGCTGCCGAACAGACTGCAAATGAGGCTGCTGGCCGCGAGGCCGGCGACCGGCCGGCCTCCTTTGCCGGTCGCCGGAACGCTCGCACCGGCGGAACTCGCACTGGAATTCGCAGCGGCGCTGCTCCGTGGAGCCACAGGCTCGGCGGGCAGGGCTGCCGGCGAGCAAAAGACCCCTATCAACACAAGAAGAGAAACGTACCGCATCCTGACACCCGTGGCTCTGCCGTGGTTTGAGAGACCTCTGGAGTACGCGGACCGCGGCGCCATGTCAATCCGCAGACGAGCGATCATCTGCCGACCCCGGGCGCGCGGTGATGTGCGATCACGTGCCGATGCACTAGCGGATATTGGGCGGGATTGGAAGGCTGGAAAAGCACCAAGGTCTCCGCGTATTAGCTTTCCGACCCCACAGCTTTTATTGAAGGTGCTGGGCGGTAAACGACTTAGCCTCGTCGAGGCAATGTGCGGTGCCGGGCCGTTGACGATACGGGAGGCCGCGAAGCTCGTCGGTCGCGATATCAAGGCAGTTCACAGCGACATTACTGCGCTGGTGAAGGCCGGCATTCTCAGTCGAGAGGACAAAGGCGTAGAGTTTCCCTACGACGCGGTGAAGGTCGAGTTCGTGCTGAAAGCATCGGAGATGCAAAAAGCGGGATAAATCGGCAGCTGTTGCAACCGGCCGTTGGATTTATCCGGATTTGAACGAGGAGTGTCGCCGGCGGATAGCCCCGCTCGCTCGCCAATGGAATCCGTCAGGAGCCCCGCCATTGGTGCGCGGACCCTCACCGTTCGTGCGAAAGACGCATAGGCAGAAGGATTTTTAGACTCCGGGCGTCAGAAACTCGCAGGTGACTCCGTTGGATTTCGAAAGAGGTTCGTCCAGAGTTGCGAGCGGGAGCTTTAACGCTTCGGCAAGGGCGACGTACCACGCGTCGTAACTCGTTACGTTATGACGCAGTTCCCAAATGCGGTCGGCGAAGGGCTCGAAAGGCGACAAATCGATATCGAGCTGCATGAGATCGTTTCGCGCCGCATTCGCCTCCGCCGTCGTAATCAACTTTGCCCTCTCCAGACGGCGAAATACGTTTGTAGCTTCGGCAAGTAGCAGTTCAGGCGCGTATAACGAACCGCCCGCTAGAACTGTCTCCGCCCAAGCGCCCTGGGGGCCGGTATCAACGAGCGCGGCAACCAGCACAGACGAGTCAACGACGGTACTCAACGCCGATCTGCGTTTCTGTACTCGAGTATCTGCTTGGAGGAAACGCGAGTCTGTGTCGCGCGCTTTCTCGTGCGCACCTGCTGCAGCCAGGCGTCGATCGACGGGCGTGCAGCCAAGCGCTCGAGCGCGGCGCGCAAGAACTCCTGCATCGACTTACCCTGCAAAGCCGCACGGGCAGCCAGCTCGTCACGGACTCTCTCGGGAACATCGCGGATATTAATCTGAATGGCCATGCTTTCATAATGCCAGCAACAATGGCATCTTGCAAGCGTGTTAGCGGGAGCTAAACGGCCAAGAGTGCGACGGCTTTGGCGGCATGGCTCTTGCCCGTACCGGCGTCGAAGTTCACCGGCGATCGTAAAAGGAACCGGCGATGAATGACATTTGTGCTGCACATGCGGTGCTAGCCAATTCTTTCCCGCTGCGTCACACCATAACTCCGCCCTCTGGATCTGAAGTTGACACCAATTCACTGACTCGCTAGTTTACGCACACGGCACGCGAGCGTTCAGGGATGGACCATGGATCGCACATCTACCCAATCGGCGGCAGTCTCTCGAAAGATCTCATTGCGGTCGTACATGGTCGGTATTGGAAGCCGGCGCCGAACCAATCAACGTCAGGCAGGATGCGCGTGAGCATCCGTTCAAGGATGATGCTGGCGCTTTGCAGCAGCACTTGGATGCTGTGCCTCTGCGGCGTCCATCGTTCGGCATTCGCATGGGGAGATGAGGGGCACGAAGTGGTTGGTTTGATAGCAGACCACTACCTGGACCCCGCGGTTCGCAGCCGGGTACAGGCCATTCTTGCCACCGATGCCACGCAGCTCACGGCCAATGACATTGCGCACGAGGCCACTTGGGCGGACAAATATCGCGATTCCGACCGTAATACGACCAAGCAACGTTATACGCAGACACATAATTGGCACTTCGTCGATCTGGAGATTGGGTCTCCGGATCTGAGCGCTGCTTGCTTTGGACAGCCTAGGCTACCCCCGGCAACCCCCGCGTCCAGTGGCGCTGCAAACGACTGCGTGGTCGATAAAATCCTCGAATTCAGTACGGAGTTGAAGAACCCCAGCACCGATCCGCCCGAGCGGCTCCTCGCGCTGGAGTTTCTCCTGCATTTTGTCGGTGATGTACACCAGCCCTTGCATGCCAGTGACGATCACGACCAGGGTGGGAATCTGAAGCTGGTGACCGCTCCCGGCATCCACTCGAACAATTTGCATCACTATTGGGACACCGAATTCGTCGCAAAGTTGGGGACGAGCGATGTCGAAATTGCACAGCGGCTGATCAATGGAATCAGCGACACACAGCGTGCTCAATGGTCGGGCGGCACGCCCGCCGACTGGGCCATGGAGTCATTCTCCGCGGCAAAAGATCACGCATATGGCCTGCTTCCCTCGGCCGGCGCCCGGAATCACTACCAATTATCGGCCGCGTACGTCGACGACGCGACAACCGTGGTCGCCGAGCAGTTGAGCAAAGCCGGCGTGCGTCTCGCCATGGTGCTGAATCGGGCATTGCAGTAGGGCGATCGAACGGCGGGCCTGCCCCAGACCAGAGCAGTCGACGACGCCCTGCTCGATGCATTGGCGCATTGAATACCTTGCACCGAGGAGGGTCTGTAATGCATGAGTATCTCGCACTGGCGATGCTCGGCGTTTTGTGTTGCGCGGCGGCCCCCACAAGGGCGGACGACCTTCCCGACGCAACAAAGACTCCCGGATTGGCGAAACCGGGGTTATCCAAGGCGACGGTCTGCGCCACCAAGTGGGGTAAAGACGAACGCTTTGTCACGCCTGCGATGAAAGCAAAGGCGTTCAATCTGTATGGCTACTCGGGATACCATGACGCTCGATGCGTGCCCGATTCGCACGGCAAGACGTGCGAGATTGACCACCTCATCAGTCGCGAGGTGGGTGGTGCCGATGACGTGAGTAATCTCTGGCCGCAAGCGTACGGATCGACGCCCTGGAACGCGCACTTGAAGGACAAGCTCGAGAATCGTCTTCATAAGGAGATGTGCGCAGGGAATATTACACTTCAAGAAGCCCGCGACTCGCTGACGAACGATTGGCGCGTCGCGTATCGCAAGTACTATGGTGATCCCTAGGGCCCGTCAGGTTCCGACTTGCTTCCTTCAGTACGTCACTCACGGTCCCTCCCTCATCTGTCGCGTCCCCGGCCTCATAGCGGTCGCGTTTCTCACAACCTGTGGTGGTTCACCAGAAACCGCTGAACGAAAACGAACGGATCTGCATCCCAATAGTGGGAAGCAGATCAAAGAACAGACTATGAACGATGCTGGAATCTCAACATCCCCCGCGCATCGGTGCGAGCAGCTTGCCGATTATCTCGCCTTATTGGCTACCTTCCGCCGTCGAGCCACATAGTCGACCAGCGCCGAATTCAGCCTCGTTTGCCAGCCTTGACCGGCCTCCCGAAAAAACTCGACGACTTCAGGATCAAGCCGCACCGTCACCGGTACTTTGTGCGTGTCGCTCGGCGGCCGACCACGGCGAAACGGCCGAAGCTGCTTTGCCTCCTCATCCGTCATTTCATGCGTGTCGGGATCTGCCGCGATTCCGGCCTTGATGGCCGCTTCCTCCGCGACAGTGTTCCGCAAAAATTTACGCTTGCTTTTCATAGATCCTGATCTCACGGTTGTTGGCTTTGCGCAGGCTGATAATCCGTTCTGAGTTACCGCGGCTCACGTGAACCACGCTGTAGATTCGCTCGCCCATTGGCACCAGACTCACTTTGCGCGTCTCGCCATACTCTTTTCGGCTGTCGATCCGAGTGTAGGCGTTCTCCCAATCAAGCTGCGCCGCATCGCCTTCACCGTGCGCAGTCTGCCTGTCTGCGACCGATGGTTAATCTATGCTATACTGTTTCTTATGGCAGTTTTTTACGATTAATCTATATTATAATGAACTTTAAAGAACAACAGCAATACCTGTCGGAGCTCGGGATCCGCCTGAAGACATTGCGTCTTGCGCGTAATGACACCATGGCCGTCTTCGCGCAGCGCCTTGGAGTCAGTGCAGGAACGCTCCGGGCGATGGAGCACGGCGTGGGCACGGTTCAGATCGGCGCTTGGGTCAAGGCCTTGTGGGTTCTTGACCATCTCGATGACCTGAATGGCCTGTTGGCCCAGAAGGCGAGCCTCCTCGACCAGGCGCGCGCGCCTCGTACTCGCGTCAAACAGCGCGCCTCGAGACGAGCTTGATCAAACATATATTTGTCTGGGTGCGACGCCCGGAGGGGACGATCCGCCTGGTCGGGGAGCTGGCCACAACGGCTCCGGACCGCAACAGTGGGCGTTTCGAATCGGAGTTCGAATACACGCGTGCCTGGGTGGGCGAGGCTGGCGCCTTCGCTCTTGATCCGGTGTCTCTCCCTTTGGATGCCGCGCGACGGTTTAGCGCCGAGATGCTGTATCCGCCTCTGGCGGTGTTCGACGATGCGCTCCCGGACGATTGGGGTCGGCGCTTGCTCGCCTTAGGCGTAACCGCCGATGGCGGCACACCGACATTACCTGAGATGCTGCTGCGCATGCGCGGCGGCGGCACCGGGGCACTCCTATTTACGGCGACCGGTACCGCCCCTCATCCCGATCAAAGTGTCCCTAGCTCCGCGCTGTCAACGGTCTTGGCGGCGGCCGCACAATTCGAGGCCGGGACGCTGCCACCGGGCGATGAGTTTCGCCGTCTCTTGGAGGGCAGCAGCCGGGCCGGCGGCGCGAGGCCCAAAGCGCTCGTACACGATGAGTTCGGAGAGTGGCTCGCCAAATTTCCCAGCCGCGCGCGCGATGATGGGTATGACGTGGTTGGCCTCGAAGCCAGCTGTCTCATGCTGGCTCGGCGCGCGGGACTCGATGTCCCGGAGTCGCGATTGCAGACGATCGGCGCTCGGCGCGTGCTCATGGTCAAGCGCTTCGACATCGGTGCCGAGGGCGGTCGGTACCACATGGTGAGCCTGCGCACGCTGTGCAAAGAGCGTCCCGGCATCTATGTGCACAGCTATTCGGAGCTTGCTCAGGTGCTGCGCAAACACTCCGCTTCTCCCGCCGATGACGTGGCAGCGCTGTATCGGCACATGGTCTTCAACGCCGCTATCGGCAATGTCGATGATCACCTCAAGAATTTCTGGATGCTGGCGCGTCCCGGCGGGTTTCGCCTGGCACCGGCGTTCGACTTGGTGCCGGACATCGGCGGTCGAGGCGAGCACACCCTGTCATTTCTGCAAGGCTTTGCCTGCCCGACCGGCACAGAAATAATCGCACTAGCGGATCAATGGGGCGTCGCGCGCGCCGCGCGCATCGTTGAGGACGTCGTCAAAGCCACCAGCGCATTCGCGACGGCGGCTGGAGGACTCAAGGTTCGCCATCCGGGCAGCTTGCAGAAAGTATGCGCTGATGTGCGCCGGCGCACTGGACTGCTCAGTCGCCAAAGCGGCGGCCTGTGATCGTCATACGGGGCCATAGACCCTCACCATGAATGATGGCGGCCAGACGGCAAACCGTCGTCTCCCCCAACTCATCGTGGACACTCGAGCAGAGTCGGCGGCGGACGCCGCCGATACCGAGGCGCTGTCCACGATAGCCTGGAATCAATGTTCACGATCAATGGAATACTCACGAATACTTCGGCGGCTCCCCTTTGGCGAAGAACGGTATCAGACCCCAGCGGAATCGCGACCCTTGGCGCTGCCCATCGACCGCGCGAATCACGGGCACCGTCTGGGTGGGCGCAACGTTGAAGCTCGGCGGGAATTGCCACTCGTGATGCACGAGATTGAATTCGCGCTCGATTGAGGCTTCGTCGGGACTTACGTAGCGACCACACATCGCTGCTAGCCTCGGACATTGGCGGCCAAAATTCAACCGCAACCTGAGCCGCATACAGTGTCCTGCGCTGCGGACTACTGGATGGACGCGAACGCCGAACGCTCGCGACAATCCGCCCATGCGCCGAACCCGCCACGACAGCTACGCCAAAGACTACCGCAATCCACGTTACATCGTCGTCTGGACGATGCAACACGAGGTCATCGAGTGCGAGCGCATCGCGCCCGGAGCTGACCTACGTGCGGCGATGCTCGCCACGATGGGCCCCGCTTGCAGCGTGAAGCCTGGGAGGCCGAGAGCGATGCTGCTTGGGGCTCCGCCTTCATTCACCGTGGCGACGCGCGACGCTTGGTGGCGCTGACGGCGGTCGATCCGCTGAATACGGAGCGGCAGGGATTCACTCCGTTCTCGACCTGAACGCGGCGTCGGATGCCCCTGATGATCGCGTATCCCGCTCTGGCGGGGCGCTGAGAGACCCGATCAGGGCGGGGACGCGCGTTCGTGCGTCATCGGGGCGGGTCGTGGCACTTGGGGGCATCTCCCGTCGTCAGGGGTACGCCGCCATGCCCGATCCCACGTGCGATGAGATGTCCGGGTTTGACCCATAGATGCCTGTGGCGAACGGCTGGTTTCGGAGAGTGAAATCGCCGCTGTCGCAGCCCAAAGATGAAAACCCGGCACGCATGGCCGGGCTTCTCAGGCGCGACAGCAGCGAGATCAGGCAGCGCGGCGACGGGCCTTCACACCCAGTCCGAAGATGCTGCTCAGCATCAGCCAGGCGGATGCGGGAAGCGGGACGGGAGTCAGGGAAGTAATTGTGTACACAAGATCGCCTGCTTGCGCGCCATTAACCTCGTAGATTAATTGGTTAGACTGACTGGTCGCGTTTGCGAGTATAGGCAGACCATTCGCATCGTACGTTAGAGTGCTACCGGAATTTAAGAAAGTTACGGTACTCCACAAGGTCGAATTGCTGCTGGAGGTTTCGAAATCTTGCCCTTGCCAGGAAACATTGCCGACTTGCGAATTGCCCACAACAACGCTGTTGCTAAAGAAAGTTGACGGGACACTCGAAAAAAAAGTGTATCCGCCGGTCTGCAAAGTGGAACTGAAAACCAATGCATTGGGCGTGGGCAACGAATAAGAACTGCCGCCGAGAGTCTGCTGATACCAGGATCCATTCGTTTGCCCAATCGTTCCACCGGAAACCGTCGCAGCGCCAAAATCAATCGTAAAACTTCCTGAGAGAGAGGATCCAACAAAGAGACTTTTTCGACCCGCTTTTCCGTCTCTCTCTCTTGCCCGATTGTAGTTACCCCGTATCTCTTCGAGGTCGGGGTGCTGGCACGTAGCAAGCGGTCCAACTAGCAGGAAGTCCCGAAAATACTCACCTTCAATTTGCCAACGGCTGTTGCACTTCGCGCACGCCGGGACGTTTGGCATTTTTTCATGCACGCGTTTTGGGGAATGCCGCTTTGGGTGGTACATGGTCGTCCGTGACGTCTATCGTCGATTTGCACCAAAAGCATTCGGTACCGAGGCCGAACGCCCTATCTATAAACGCCGAGGTTTTTCACCACTATTGGTAGAAAGTATCACGGTAGATTTGATAACGCTCTCGTTCACAGAACTAGAACAGATCCTCCTGTGGTAAAGGATCGGCCTCAACGCGCGGGGCGTTCAGGCGCTGGCGCCATTACCACACCTCGGGTGCGGAACGCGTCCGGTGCTTCTTCGGAAACAGGACATCGACTTACCATGAAAATCCACTATGCGTCGACGGAATTTCTTGGCGAGAAACCGATTCGCTGGCGATGGCCGCCGGTCGGGCAGGATGCGCACCAAGAGGGTTATCAATGCCGCATCGCGACAACAGTGTCGCGAGTTCGAGGCCACTTGCTGGTTAGCGCGTCCTCGATAACTCGACCTGACTCGTGGGCAGGCACTCCCTTGGGATAGCGCCCGGGCGTGCCAGTGCGTGTAATACCCCAGTGGAGTCCTTTGCCAAACTGCATGTCGTATCATATAATGTGTATGAATCGACACCTGGATACACATCATGCGTACGAATATAGTCATCGATGAGAAATTGATGAAAGAAACTCTTCGACTCACAGGCCTCAAGACCAAGCGCGAGGCCGTTGAGTTGGGACTTCAAACTCTCATTCGGCTTCGCAAACAGGAAGAAATCCGACAGTTTCGCGGCAAGCTGCCGTGGCGCGGCGATCTGACCGCGATGAGGTCGGATAGGTGATATTGGTCGATAGCAGTGTCTGGGTGGATTACTTTCGTGGCGTCGACACTGCAGAGGCTGACAAACTCGACACCTTTCTCGGTTTCGAGCAGGTTATAACCGGTGATTTAATCTTGACGGAGGTGCTGCAAGGATTCGTCAGCGAGCGGGAATTTAATCAAGGCAGGAAATTATTTGCTTCCCTCCCTACGATCCCGCTAGTCGGCGAAGAAATCGCCGTTCAAGCGGCGAGAAACTTCCGCAAGCTCAGGACTCTTGGCATCACGATTCGGAAGACCATCGACACACTGATCGCGACGAGCTGCATCGAAAAGGAAATCTCATTGCTATACAGCGATCGCGATTTCGATCCGTTCGTTCAGCATCTAGGCCTGCGCAGCGCCAATTAAGCAGATGCCGTGAGAATACACGTCAGGAACAGGCTTGAGCCGCTCGTGAACACAGATCCGACAATTGAACGGTAGAAACTCCTTCTACCAAAAAGACCCAGAAAGTCTTTGAAAATCCAGCAATTATCGTGGGCCGTGTAGGGATCGAACCTACGACCAATTGATTGAGAGCACGCGTTTTCACTACGACACATTACGCTGCAGTGTGGTTTATTTTCATTAATCAACGGGTTACCGTATCGCCGCCGTGACTTGGATCGCCCGCATCGGCCCGGATACTATCCGCCGCGGTCACTCTTTGGTCACTCCCATACTGGTCTAGACTTCATGCCTAAAGTAAA
This sequence comes from Gammaproteobacteria bacterium, assembly GCA_003134045.1. Lineage (GTDB taxonomy): Bacteria > Pseudomonadota > Gammaproteobacteria > Steroidobacterales > Steroidobacteraceae > Bog-1198. The sequence continues at coordinate 13,664 of PLAH01000117.1, read as the reverse complement.
ACTTCGCCAGGATAATGTCCGAGCGCTCCCATATCTTGGTGACGCACGCGGGAAATCGCAATGCATTTATTGGGATCTTTCACTGCCGGGCTTTGGCCTTCGCAAGTTCCCCAATGGCCGCGGCAGCTATGTGGGCGGTTACCGCGTTCAGAGGCGAAAGCGAGCTATCGATCTGGGCCGATCCGATTCGATGACGTTGGAACAGGCGCGACGAAGTGCTCGACTCTATTTCGGAATCGCCGCGGACGGTAAAAATGCTGGCCGAGATGTACATCAACCGGCACGCGAAACCCAAGAAAAAGACGTGGAAGATTGATGAGTCATGTCTCAATCAACTATTCATTCCCAAATTCGGGGCGCATTTGGCCTCGGCGATAACTCGAGCCGATGTCGCGAGCATCCACGCGGATATTGGACCCCTACGCTGCCAATCGCTTTGTCTCGATTGTGCGCAAGATGTATAACGTCGGCCGTCAGCTGAGCATGGCCTTCAGGACTGTCAGCCACACTCACACCTATTTGCACCGATCGCGTGAATCGACGTCTCACAGACAATCTCTATTGAAAGGACCCACAGCAAGCGGCTGACACAACGAGACCGACAAAGTCCAGGTGGCATTGCGACTTTTTTTTCGCGAGCTCTATGACGCCTGCAGCGCGGAACGACCGGACCATATGGATGAGATCCCTTTTGAGGCAATTTCCTAAACGAATACATTTTGCGCAGGATTCTCAGGGTCCAGTGCATTAGCGGCTGCGGTCGCATGGTATCGGGTGTCGAAAATTCCGACGCTGGAAGCGAAGTCGACGGACTGGGGTACGGGTGATGCGGACCCCCCAAGCAACGTCCAGGGCAACGCTCGATGGCATTCAGCCTAAGCAGCAGTGGGCGGCCGTCGTTAGCGGGCGCTTCCCCCGTCATCAGTCGCAGGAAAACTCGGTGAATCGCTGCGGACTGGGGATTCTACGATGCGACGGGCCGTCGCCATTCGCCGTAGTCGGCATAGAGTGACGATGAACCGCGCAGGTTAAGTTCGCGTAGCGATTGTCTTGAATAATGCTGGGTAAAGTGATCGCTTATTTGTCACTCACGGAAAAGCGCCAACATGAGGTGCACGTGTAACGCATTTGCGCTTACCGCGGTATAAACCGTTACCCATTTGACCGGAATAGACCGTGAAAATATGGTGCGCCCGGAGAGATTCGAACTCCCGACCCCCAGAAGGCCGTGCGGTTCTGCCCCGAACCGCACGAGGATTACGCGCTCGTCATTCGCTGCGGATGTAAGCCGTCTTACTCTGCGTGAAGAACTCCGCCGCGCTTCGCCCCTGTTCCTTGGGCCCGTAGCTCGATTCCTTGCGGCCGCCAAATGGCACATGGTAGTCCACTCCGGCTGTGGGGAGGTTTACCATGACCATGCCCGCGTCCGCATTGCGCTGAAAGTGCCGGGCATACTTCAGTGAGGTCGTGCAAATTCCCGCGCACAGGCCGAAGGGCGACGCGTTGGCAACGGCGAGCGCTTCATCATAGTTGTCGACCCGAATGACGCTGGCGACAGGGCCGAACACCTCTTCTTGATTGATTCGCTGCTCGTTGCGTGTCTCGGTAAGAAGGGCCGGGCTCAGGTAAAAGCCGACCTTGTCGCGCGACACTTCCTCTCCGCCCACCACCAATCGGGCGCCATCGGATCGTGCGATGTCGATGTAATCGAGATCTTGCCGCAACTGCTTGGGGTCGACTACGGGACCGATGGTTGTTCCCGGTTTGCGTGCATCGTCGATGACCTGCTGGCGCATTGCCGTCGCAAGCTCGTCGACGAAGCGGTCGTGGATGGCGCTTGCCACGATGAGCCGGGACGACGCCGTGCAACGCTGACCGGTGGAAAAGAACGCGCCGTCGAGCGCGACCCTCACGGCGGCGGTCAAATCCGCATCGGCGAGAACCACCAGCGGGTTCTTGCCGCCCATTTCCAGTTGCACCTTGGCGCCCCGTCGCGCCGCAGCCTCGAGTACGCCTCGTCCAGTTGCCACAGATCCCGTGAAAGTCACCGCGGGAATGCCAGGATCGTTCACAATGGCATTGCCGACGACGGTGCCGCGCCCCATGACGAGATTGAACACGCCCGGTGGAATGCCTGAACGCGAAATGATTTCCGCAAGCGCCCAGCTCGATCCCGGCACCAGATCGGCCGGTTTGAAAACCACGCAATTGCCGAAGGCGAGCGCGGGCGCGATCTTCCATGACGGAATGGCGATCGGGAAATTCCAGGGCGTCAAAATCCCGATGACGCCAACTGGTTCCCGCGTGACCTCCACGTCGACGTCCGGTCTCACGGAGCGCAGCACCTGGCCTTCGTTGCTCACCACCGCCGCCGCGAAATATTTGAAAATGTAGCCGGCACGCGCGGCCTCGCCGGTCGCCTCGGCCAGGGTCTTGCCCTCCTCACGCGCGAGAAGATCGCCGAGTTCGGCGCGGCGCGCCAGAATTTCGTTGCCGATTTTGTCGAGCATGTCGGCGCGAAGCTGCGGCGGTGAACGTGACCAGGCGGGAAAGGCCGCCTTCGCCGCGGAGATGGCCGTCTTCACTCGAGAGACATCCGCTCGGCAATACTCTCCTACGACATCGGCCGTGTCCGAAGGATTGACATTGCGCGCGGCGTCGGTGGACTCTACCCACTCGCCCGCGATGAAATTTGCATGGTTCAATTGCGTCTCCAGGATTCTACTCGATGTTGCTGGATGCCCAGCTTGCCGCTTCCGAGACGCATGACGTCGTCGGCCTGCAAAAAAACCGGCGCGGGCTTGAGCGTGCTGCCTATGCCCGCGGGACTACCGGTGGTGAGGATGTCGCCCGGGTTAAGGGTCATGAATTGGCTTACATAGGCGATCAGCTCCGCCACGGGGAAGATCATGTTTCTGGTATGGCCGTTTTGGTAACGCACGCCGTTGACCTCGAGCCAGAGATCGACGTCCTGTGGATCGCTCACCTCATCGGTGGTGACCAACCAGGGCCCGACCGGTCCGAACGTATCGCACCCCTTCCCTTTGTCCCAGGTGCCCCCGCGATCGTTCTGGAACTCTCGCTCCGACAGGTCGTTCACCAGGCAATAGCCCGCGACCAGATCCAGGGCGTCGCGCGTTTCGGCATAGCGCGCGGTCGCTCCCATGACAACGCCCAACTCGACTTCCCAGTCCGTGTGGGTCGATCCTTGGGGTAGGACGACCGTGTCGGTGGGACCCGTGAGACAGCTGATCGCCTTGGTGAAAATGGTCGGCTCCTTGGGGAGGGGCCTGCCCGCATCGAGTGCGAAGTCGACGAAGTTCATGCCGATGGCAATGAATTTGCCGATGGCCGCCACGGGAATCCCCAACCGCACAGCGGGATCCACGACGGGCAAGTCGCCCAGGTCGAGCGCGGCGATGCGCCGCAGTTCGTCGTGCGCGAGCGCGCGCGGTGTCCAGTCCGCCATCACACCGGACAGGTCGCGCACCGTTCCGTGCGCATCGACGACCCCGGGACGTTCCTCGCCGGAAGGGCCATGGCGCACGATTTTCACGTCGCAACACTCCGAGCGTCGCAGAGCAACGCCACGAAATCGAATACTCGCATGCCAACGCGCCCGCCGAGCCGCGCCGCCGTATGATTCACGTGTGACAACACGCCTTCTCGGTAAATCGAACCCGCATTGCCGATCTCCGCGCTATCCGCCGCCGCGCAGCCCGAGGCAATGCCGCGCTCGTCCAGTGTGGGCAGCCGGGCGATGCCCGCCTGATCGAGACCGACTCCCGCGTCGCTGAAGAATATAGCCCGCACGTCCGGCTTAATGACGCCGTCAGGCTGGCCACGGAATAGCGCGGCATGCGAACCCGTAATGACGATGGCACCGGCGTCGCCCTCCTCGAGGAGCGGCGCCGCGTCCAAGCAGACGATGGGCGGTGTTGGCGTGGAGCGGATCACTGCCCGTCTGCCGCCGTGAACTTCAGGCATGCGTGCGCGCACCACCGGCGCGGCCCGCAATCGCTCGGCACAGTCGCGCACCGACTCCCCAAGCCGGCAGCCCGCAGCCTGTGCGGATTCATTCACGTAGCTGATGGTCCCATGCGCGAGCATATGCTCGGCGTCCCCGATGTGGCAGGTCCGCGCATCGGCAGTCGCGGCCGCCAGCCCAACGCTGTCCAGGTACGGCAGACCGCGGATTCCCGCGCCATTTTTGCCGACGCCCGCGTCGTTCAGTATCACGCCGCGGATGCCCCATTTGCCGGCATGAAAGGCGTTATATTCGCCACCGTAGGAACCCGAGACCAGTACCTGTCCGCGACAGTCGCCAGTTGCCGTCGCACTGCTGGAGGCGGTGCAGATCCGAACATGATCACTCATGCGTGAACGGGGGCCGCACGGCGCAGAATCACCGGTAGCCCGCATAGCAAGGCGACGACTGCCATGACGGGCAACGCGGCATGCCGCCCGAATTCATGCTCGAAAACACCTGCGACCAAAGGATTAATCGCCGCCCCAAAAAACATGAAGGCGAATAGGAGCCCCGCCGCGCGGCCGTGAAACACGGGAGGCGAAATTTCAACGCCATGATCGAACACATAGGTGTTATATATCCCCGTGCCGAACCCGGCCAGCGCGGCTGCGGTACAGGACAGCACCAGTACATGCGTGATGCCCATGAGTGCGATGCCGACCATGCCGCAGATCAGTCCCGCCATGAAGGTAGTCCTTTTGCCGAAGCGCGTCTTGAGCTTTGCAAAGCTCATGGCGCTCATGGCGGCAAAGACGAAGTTCACGCCAAGCACGATGGATACCGTCTGGGCCGCGCCATTCCCATTGTCCAACAGCACGAACGGCAGTTGCGCCATAGGGATCACCGTGAGGATGCCCATGAGGGTGGTCAGCGCACATACCGGAGCGATGGTCCGTAGAAATCCGGTGGGTGCGGCAACGCTCGCAGCCGCTGAAGCACCGTTGCCGGCGCCAGCGACCGGACGCACGCCAATCACTGCCATGCACAATAATGCCAGCGCGAAGGCTCCATAGAGCAGAAACGCACCGCGCCAGCCGGTCACTTGCACCAGGGCGCCGACAATGAACACCGCGCACACATTCACTACCTGCGACGTCGCCTGCTGCAGGCCGATGACCCGCGAACGGGCCTCGCCGGTGAAGGTGGCGGCGGTCAAGGCCAAAGCCGCCGTACTGAAGAAGACGCCGCCCATGCCCAGAAAGAATCGACTGATTCCCATGCTCACGGCGGTGGATAGGAACCAGCCGAGCGAGCCGAATACACCGTAGATCAACAGCGATGCCAACACGAAGGCGCGGATGCCGGCCCGCTCGAGCAGCCGGCCGCTGAACATGCCGCCCACGATCATGCCGAAGCCGGCCACCGACGTAATGAGTTGGGCACTACGTTCGCCGCCCAAGCGAGTCGCGAGCTCCGGCAAGATGGGAGGCATGGCCGCCAGAGTCAAGCCTACGGCCGCATTCGGCGCAATCATGACGGCATAGGCGCACCAGAAACGGAAGTCCCGCACCGGTGCGCCCGCCGAGGCCGGTTGAGCCGTCGCTACCAATTAACCCCCGCCCGCAGTCCAAAGGTACGTGGCGGCAGCAGCCAGTACACCCCGCCGATGGTGCCCGCACCGACGTAGGCGCCCGGGCCAATGACCGCCCTGTTCTCGAGGTTCTTGCCCCACAGACCTAAGTTCCACTTGCCGTTCTGCGAGCGATACGTGATGTTCGAGTCGGTCATGGTGAAGGCCGGCTGATGCGTAGTCGGCGCATGATTGAAGGTCCCCCAGAAGCCGTTTTCGTAGTGCGTGTCCAGGTTGAACTCGACGCCGCCCCCGCCAGGAATGGTCCAATTATGTCGGTAACCCAAGTCTGTCACGATATCCGGTGCCTCGATGAGCTGCAAACCGCCGTAGTTCTCCGGCGGATCGCCGACGATGAAGTCGATGGCGCGCGCATGGTTGTAGTTGAAGTTCAAGTGCACCTGATCGTTGGGCGTGAGGAGGTACTTCACGTCCAACTCGTCGCCGTAGATCTCGGTCTTGTCGGCGTTGTAGAACGCCGTTCCGTAGTGTGCGGGATTGTCATCGAACGGCGCGATGAGCAGATTCTTGTAGTTGTACAAGTAGATTTCGTTGTTGACCTCGAGCTTGTTGTCGAAAAAGCGGAACTTCGTGCCCGTGGAGTAAGACACCAGCGTCGAGGGCTGCACCACCGGTGCGGGCCCTGAGTTCGCGGGGCCCAGCAAGCCCGAGGTGTTGTAGTACTGGTAGGCGCCGTTATTGAAGCCCGTCTGCACCGTGGCATACCACAGACCGTTGCTGCCGATATCGGCCTCCAAGCCAGCCTTCCAATCCACTCTCGACCAGGTGTGGTCGAACGTAAAATACACGCCCTCGCCGCCGCCCGCCGAGCAATTGCAGCCGTTGGCGTCCTTGTGATTGGAGGAGAAGCGCAGACCGCCGGTCACTCGGAAGCTGTCGACGATCGAGTACGTCACTTGGCCGAAGGCGGCATAGGTTCGATCCTCGTTCCACAGCTGCGGATTGCCGTCGGTCTGAGTCAGGTTCTCTTCGAGCGTGTTGTTGACGCTGAAGTACTGATATTCGCGCTGCTGGTACCAGTATAGGCCGCCCATCCATTTGAACGGCTTCTCCGAATCGCTGGTGATGCGCACTTCGTCGCTGTACTGGTGGTCCGCGATGACCTGGTAGTTGGGGAAGGGACTGAAATATTGCAGCGTCGTGCCGTTGTTGATCAGGGCGCCGGGAATCATGCTGAGCGTCGCGCCGGGCAGATGCCAATCCAGCTGCCCGCCGAAGATGTTCGTGCGCACATCCTGGGCGGCCGCCCCGATATAGAACGGATCGCAGATCGGGTGCGCTCCTAAGGGGGCTCCGGCACCGGAGGGTGCGCAGGAATAATCGTTCCAGGGGTTCTTCGGATCGGCGAACTGATGATTGCCGGTCAAGGTCACGGTGTTGGCCGGCTGCCCGCCCATGTGATCGTAGCTGTACCAGCCATATCCGGTGAAATTCTCGTTCGGCTGATACAACGCTGAGATGCGCGCACCCAATTCATCCTGCGAGTCCGCACCGCTCGATTCGTAGCCGTCGTGATTGGTGGAGGCCACCGCCATGCGCAGAAAGAAGGTGTCGCTCATCGGCAGGTTCTGAACGACGGTCACATGCTTCAAGTCATAGTTGCCGGTCTCGAACAGCAGCGAGCCTTCCTGAGTGTTCGTCGGCCGGTTGTCCACCACGGCGACGATGCCGCCGGCGGCGCTAGTGCTGTACAGGGTACTCTGCGGACCGGGCAGGACCTGAATGTTGCCCAGATCAAACAGCTGGTTGCCGGTCACCTCTCGCGGCAGCGGCACGCCATTCTCCGTCATGGCCGACAGCGGATCGATGGAGGCTCGGTCCTGCTCGGCGCCGATGCCCCGAATATACAGGTGGGTGGTCCCGCTGATCTGGCCAAACTTGACCGACGGGAATACCGCCGTCGCTGCACTGATGTCGTCGATACCCTGGGTCAACAAATCCGCGCCCGACACCACCGAAATGGTGGTCGGCGCCTTCTGCAGATTCTCCGAGCGCTTCTCTGCGGTGACCACGACTTCTTCCAATTCGGTAGGCGCCTCGACGGGCGCTGTCTCCGGCGCCGCGTAAGCGGCATGCGCCCCGGCTAAACATAAAATTGTCAGAAAGGCGTTCGTCGAACGCTTGTATGTTATTCGCATCTAACTCCCCCGGAAAAAGCGACTATCGATCTTAGGACTCGTACTCCAAAACATAGAAGCCGCCGTTGTAATCGGTGACGTACAGGAAGCCATTCCGTGTCACGTACACATCGGCGCTGTGAGAAATCAATTTGATACCCGGCCGTGGGTCGACCAGGAGCCGAGGTGGCGGCGGCACGAAATGCGCCACTTCCCGCGGTCGGAAGGCATCGGTAATGTCGTAGGCCCGAACGCCGCCGCTCTGGAAGGTGGCGAAAATCAGCGTGTCGCTGACGAAGGCATCGGGACGGTTTTCCCACAGATTGTGCGGACCGAAGGTGCCCCCCTCGGCCACGAAATCGTGCTCGCCCGGCAACGGCATGGTGGCAATGCTGACGGGATTCGACTTCTCGCGGACATCCATCACCCAAATAAATTTCTGCGGCTCGGTCGCGATGTCCGACATGGCCTCATCGGCCACGATGCATAGCCCACGCTTTGCGAGCGGCAGGGCGGTGTGCGTAGAGCCCCCAAACGGCGGAAAGAGATTGCGCTTTCCTAAAAAAACGGGCGTCGCCGGATTCGACACGTCAACCACGACGAGCCCGGCATCGCGCCAACCGCAGTACGCGACGCCGTCGGCAACCACGGGGTGATGTAAGGCCACCCTGCCCGGCCCAGCGCCCGTCTCGCCGCCGGCCTGCCACATGCCTGGTACCCACCATCGGCCGGCCTCGCGTGGGTGCGCGGGATCAGCCAGATCGATGCACAACAGAATGTGATCCGTGAAGCCGTCCAAGAGCGCGGAAGCGAACGCAAAGCGCTCGCCGGTCCACCAAATGCGATGCAGCCCCAATCCTTCCACCGGCATGAACCCAATGGGACGTGGATTCGCAGGGTCCTCGAGGTCATAGACCCGCAGCCCCGCCGAACAGTCCGGATCCCGCCATTGGGATTGCGGCTTGTGTGCGATGAAATTAAATTCCTCGGCCACCAGCATCAAGTCGTCGAAGGTTTGGAAGTGCAATGACCAAGAGCGCGGGTGGGTCTTCAGAAAATTGATCGCGGTCGGGCGACATGGATCGCGCACGTCGACCACCGTGACGCCACCCCCAGTGAACGGGTGTCCGACGAACGCATAGCCCTTGTTGACCATGACCTGGACGCCATCAGGACGGCCATTCAATTCCGTATGGCCCAACCATGTGAGGCCCTTGGCGGAACGTGGGGTTAATGTCTGTGGCGGGTTCAAGAAATCGAGTTCCTAATCTGCGAGTCCCAACTACTGAGACATCAGTTCATTGAATAAGACTACGACCTATACTCTGCGGCGTCAAGCTGCGGATGTCGGCGACAATCAAGGTGCCGTGTAAATCACATTGCGCAGGGGCAGTGAGCGATATCGACGCGTGAGATTGTCGGCAATGACGCCGTAGCGGCGCTGAAAGAGTTCCTCGCTCCACCCCGATGAATGCGCAGTGCAGTGAACGGTTGGAAGTTTGTAAAAAGGAAATCGCGAGGGTTTGACCTCGCCCGCTCCTTCGCGGGGGTAGTCGTACCAGACGTCGAGCGTGGCGCCGGCGAGTTGCTTGGATTCGAGCGCACGATACAGCGGTTCTTCCTGAATGATCTGTGCCCGTCCGATATTGATGACCGATGCGGTGCGCTTCATCATCGCGAGTTCTGCGGCGCCCACCATGCCCCGCGTGTCGTCGGTCAGGGGGCACGCGACGAGGAGGAAATCCACGCGCGGCAGCATGTCGTGCAATTGCGGCGGACGGCCCACCCAATCGGCCCCGGGTGCATTGCCGCTCTGTGAAATCACGTGCACCTGCATGCCGAAGGCGTGCGCCCGCTGGGTCACTGCCTTGCCGATATGGCCGTAACCCAGCAGCCCCAAGATCCTGCGGTTCACCTCGCCGTGCGGCCGGCGTGCGGCGTATGTCTCGCTCCAGCGGTCGCCGTCAAAACTCGTGTGCATGCGGCCATAGCTCAAGGTGTGATCGAGAAGCGCAGCCATCACGAATTCGGCCACGGGGGTTTCGTGCTCGAACACGTTGCACACCACGCACTTGGGCTCGAGCACGCCCATATCCACGGCATCCGCACCCGCGCCGGGCAAGTGCAGCATGGAGGTCGGATAGTGCGCCGCTTCCGCCGCACCGAAACGTAGAGCAATGACAACGTCCACCGTCTGCGTTGCCGCGGCCGGCGCGACAAATTCATGCGGAAATTCCAGGAGCCCGGTGAGACGCTCGCGCTGCGCCCGAGCGACATCGAGCAGCGCGATGCGCATGGGCCGGCTTAGCGGTTCCATCGCGATGCCTTCGCCACGAGGGCAGCAAGCATCGCTTCTTCGTCGGCATCGAAATCCACCAGCGGCGGCCGCACGGGTCCAGCCGAAGCACCCACAACCTTCAGTCCCGCCTTCACGATGCTGACCGAGTAACCGCGCTTGCGGTCACGCAACGCAACGATGGGCGTATAGAACTCGTCCAGCATGACTTTCACCAATGCTCGGTCGCCCGCGCGCAACGCCGCGAAATACTGCCGCGCGACCATGGGCAAGAAGGTAAATACCGCCGAGCTGTAGGAGAGCACGCCCGCGTCCTGAAATTGCGGCGCGAACACTTCGGCCGTCGGCGCCCCGTTGACGATGGCCAGCCGGTTGCCGATGCGGCTGCGAATCAGATTGACGCCCGGAATGTCCCCCGTACCGTCCTTCAACGCGATGACGTTGGGGCATGCCTCCGCGAGTCGGATCATGGTTATGGGATCGAGCACCGCGTTATCCCGGCTGTACGGGATAACGGCCAGCGATGTCGACTCGCAAACCATGCGAATGTGCCGGAACAAACCTTCCTGTTCGCTGCGGATGAGATAGGGCGGCAGTAGCAGAATGGCGTCGCCGCCGGCGCGCTCCACAGCCTGCGCCATCTCGCATGCCAGGGGGGTGCCGTAACCGACGCCGCCGATGACAGGTACACCATTGGCGGCGCGAACGGTGGCACGCACGACGCGTTCGTGCTCCGCCAGGCTCAACGAAAACAATTCCCCCGCCCCGCCCGCCGCCACCAACGCGGTTGGGGAATGTTGCGTCAGAAACGCAACGTGCGACTCGTAGCCGCCTTCGTCAAAGGACAGATCCGCATGAAATGGCGTGGCGGGAAAAGCCATGATCCCGTCCGCGATCCGATCCCGCAACGCGTCGAATGCCCACATATGCTAGTCTCACTAAATGGGATATATGTCCCACCCAGTGAAAGTATAACGCAGCGGCGACCTCGTCAAGGTCTCCTAGGGATGGATGAATCCGAGCCGAGCGGATATCGCCCGCGCGGCGCTCGCGACTTCCTCGCCGATGCGGTCGAATTTCGCGAGCACGCGCTCGGCGGGCCCGGACACGCTGATGGCCGCTATCGGCACGGCCCGGTGGTCGAAAACCGCGGCCGCACAGCAAGCCAATGTCTGCTCGAATTCGCGCCGATCATCCGCGAAACCGCGCTTCTGAATCGCAACCAGACCCCGCTCCAATGCTTCTTTGTCGACGATGGTCTCCGGCGTGAATCGAGCCAATTCCAGCCGCTCGATGAGCGCATGCCGTTCATTCGGCCGCAGCGCCGCCATATAGGCCTTGCCCAAACCGCTTGCGTGCATCGGGCGCCGCGAACCCAATCGGGAGCTGATGGTCACGGATTGCGGGCCCTGTTCGCGGAACATGAGCACCATGCTGTCGCTATCGAACACGGCAAGATTCACCGCCTCGCGAGTGCCCTCGAGAAGTCCCAGCAGTATCGGCGGCGCAATGCGCATAATGTCGGTGGACTGCAACGCGGCGACGCCCAGTTGCGCCGCCTCTCGACCGAGACGCCACCGCGCGGTGGCGGCACTTACTTCAAGAAAACCCAATTCGCGCAGACGTTGGGCGATGCGATAAGTCGTGCTGCGGCTCAGGTTGATCGCTTCGGCGATATCGGCAACGCTTGCCTCTTGCGTTCGCTTGAAGAATTGTAGGACTGCAAGCCCCCGCTCGAGGGTGCCCGTGGCGCCCTCGGCGACAGCCTCTGGTTTCTTGCTCGACGCCTTCGCTTTCAAGTAATGCTCCCAAATCCTGTAGTATCCGACGCGTTCATATCCCCGAATCCCAAAGGATGAACTATGAAACCGGTTGTCGCAATATTTGCCCAAGGCACCATGGGAGCCGGGATTGCGGGTGTCCTCACTGCTCACGGCGTCTCCGTGATTACCGCCCTCGAGGGCCGTAGCGCCGAGAGCGCCAAACGCGCGCATGCGGCAGGCATGGAAGCGGTCGCATTCGACCAATTGGCTCACGCCGACATAGTGTTGTCGATACTCCCTCCCGTCGAGGCACTCCCTTTCGCTCGGCGGATCGCACCTTCCCTGACCCAGGCTGCGCATAAATCCCTGTTCGTCGACTGCAATGCCGTGAGCCCCGACACCGTGCGTGCGATCGAAGCGGTCATCGCGGAAACCGGCGCACCGTTCGCGGACATCGGCATTATCGGTCTGCCACCCGGCCAGGCGGCGCCACCCCGACTATACGCGGCCGGCGCGAAATTGACCCAGCTCAGTGCGTTGAACGAATTCGGCCTCGACATTCGACCCATGGAGGGCCCGCCGGGTACCGCATCAGCGCTCAAAATGGCCTATGCGGGCATCACCAAGGGCTTGATTGCGGTGGCAAGTTCCATGATTCTCGGCGCGTCACGCGCCGGCGTCGCCGATGCGCTTGCGGCCGAGCTCAACGCGAGCGAGCCCCAGCTATTCGCCTCGCTCTCCCGTCGTATCGTCGACATGACTCCGAAAGCCCACCGTTGGGTTGCCGAGATGCGCGAAATCAGCGCCTTTGTCCGCGCCGAACCCGGCAGCGCTCAAATGTATCAGGGGGCCGCCGCGCTCTACGAGCAACTAGCCAAGGATGCGGCTGGGTCGCACGAACGATCCGACGCGCTCAGGGAGTTCTTCTCGAACGAATTCGCGAAATCATCAAGGCCAACCCCACTTGGCGTTGCAGATGCGCTTAGCAATCCAAGAGCTCAAGCAAGCGGGTCAAGGTGACAGGATTTCTTTCCACGGATACTGTGATGGACTTCATTGAAGAGGCGACGCAGGATCTCGGCGCCAATAGATTCCGAGGCCCGCGACTCATCGCTGCTCCGGCCCGCCGCCAGACTGGACAGGATGTCCACGAATACACCCCGGTGGCACCACCCAGAATATGATCGCCGGCTATTGCGCGCGCGGTGCGCTTCCATTCTAATCGGAGTCGGATGCGCAAAAGACGGGTCGTTAGGTGCTTTGTTGCCGATGCACCAGCAAGAACAGAGGCCACGGTCACAGTCTCGAATTGCTTTAGTGGTTAATCTTTTAACATATTTCTCCAGTGCTTCCGTATAGTCCGTGGGAGTTCGCATCAGCTAGCGCAGGGATCGCATGATCATAAGCCAAGCTTCTGACGACGGCCAAGCATCGGGACCCCCCGAAAATCCCAACCGTCGTTCCAAGCTGCCGCGATTTTCCCGGATCGCTTCCAGGGCCACCCGCGCCTTGAACGCCGTTCCGTGGTTACATCTGGGCTTCTTCATGGATCTCTTCCCTCCGGTCACGTCGGTGCCCAGTCGGAAATCCACTTGTGCCCGTGTCCGAAAAACCGGAGCCACCTCTCTCACCAAGGCTCACGATCGTCGCTACAGCCTCTTCATCGTCGATGTCGAGATGCCCGGCATGGACGGCTTCGAGTTTGTGGCTCAGACCCGGTCCGACCCGGCATTGCGCGATATCCCCGCCATCATGGTCACGTCCAGGAATGCCGTGGAGGACCGACGGCGAGGAGAGCAGGTCGGCGCTCGGGCCTACATCGTCAAGGGCGAATTCGACCAAGAGCAGCTCCTGCAATCCATTCGAA
>PLAH01000136.1 GCA_003134045.1 Gammaproteobacteria bacterium | reverse complement strand
GCGTGTAGACCACCACCCGCGGCGCGGCCTTGCTCGCGCGATGCAAGCGCGTCGCCTCGGGAGCGCCCACATCGATCCACACCTGCAAGAGGCCGGTGAGATCTCGGACCGCGACGGTCGGTTCATCGGGCTCGAACAGGCCGTTCGAGAACGCGATTCCCTCCGTGTACTCGAAACAGTAGGCGAGCACGCGCGTCAGAAAATAGTCTGCGCTCTCGGACGGATGCCGCGCGACCCGCAGTTCCAACGCCTGGTAGATGCCGCGGTCCGAGTCGGCGAGCTCGATGTTGAACAGGTAGATGGTAGCGCCGAGCGCCATGGCGCACCTTGCACGGGTTCGAACGGCATTGCGCCGGGCGGGCACTTTAGCAGACAGCTGCCGACGCGCGCACTCAGCCGGTGGGGCCGGCCCTCATCCGCCGGCGGCCCGCGTACTGCGACGTAATTTCGACGCCGCCCTCCGAGACAGGCACAATGCCAGCCGCGATGAACTACAGACATCTCTACCACGCCGGAAATTTCGCCGACATCGCCAAGCACCTGGGCTTGCTGTACTGCCTCGATGCCCTGAAACGCAAGGACTCGCCTTTTTTTGCGATGGATACCCACGCCGGGCGGGGTTTCTACGATATGCAGGCGGCGGAAGTGCAAAAATCCGGCGAGGCCGAGCGCGGCATTCAGCGCCTGATCGAAAAAGGCCTGGGTATCGCGGTATTGGCCGAATATTTCGGCGCCATCCGCGGTCGCCGCGGCAAGCGCCTGGCGCGCTATCCGGGCTCGCCCGCCCTCATTGCCGACAGCCTGCGGCCGCAGGATCGCGCCCTGTTCGTCGAATTGATGCCGGCGGAGGCGCGTGCCGCCGAGCGCGAGATCGAGTCCTCGGGCCGGGTGCGCACGGAAATCGGCGACGGCTACGCGGCGCTCAAGGCATTTCTGCCGCCGGACGAGCGGCGCGGTCTGGTGCTCATCGATCCTCCGTACGAGAGCCTCGATGAGCTGAAAACCATGCTGCGAGCGTTCGCCGAGGCGTACCGGCGTTGGCCGAGCGGTTGCTACCTCATGTGGTATCCCATCCGCAGCGCAACGCAGCGCGAGATGGTGCATACCCGATTCGAGGCGTTGCGCATTCCGAAAATGTTGTTCGCCGACCTGGCCATCCACCCCGACGATGCGGGCATCGGTCTCGCGGGCAGCGGCCTCATGATCGTGAACCCGCCTTACGGCGCGGACGAGTACCTGCGCAAAGCCTACGCGGCAGTCCACGACGTCATCGCCGCGCCGGGCTCGGGTTACGTCGAAGTCGCGCGCCTGACGCCGGAGCGAATGGCACAATGATCCTTAACTTTTTGAAGGAGTCGAACCATGCACCCGAACGCGCTGCGCGAACATCTCGAGACATTGCACGACGAGCTCGCCGCCGCGAGCGAGGTCGACCCTCGCTCGAAACAGTTGCTCGGCGAGATCATGCAAGACATCCGGCGTTTGATGGAGCGTTCCGCGGCTGCCGCGTCGCCGACGACGGGCGCAGGAGCGCAGGATATTGCCGGGGGACCGGATGCGAGGCCCCTGACGGATCCGTCTCTCACCGCCGACGAGACGTCGCTGCCCGATCGACTGGAACAGATCGCCGTGCAATTCGAAGTCGATCATCCGACGCTGGCGGCGAGCTCGCGGCGGCTGGTGGATCTACTCGGCAAGGTAGGACTGTAACCCACGCTCAAACCCGCCGCGCACGCGGATCTCAAGGAGTCCATTCGATGGCGCCGAGCACTTGGGAGGCGACGCCTTCGACCGCCCTGTTGCCGGTATTCGGACCCCGTTCGAGCACGGCGAGACTGCCGTGGTTGGGGACAGGCACGATCATGCCTCGATAGCCGTGCTCGTCGAATCGCACGGAGCGCTTCACCGGCTCGTGCGCGAGCACCATGACCGTGACGGGGCCGCTGTCGGTTTGCACCACCAAGTGCGGCACCACATGTCCCCGGAATGGGCAACTATTGGCATAGCTGACGAGACCGGCGCTGGGTTTGAGCCGCACGTGCGCTTCGCGCAACACCTGGTCGAGCTTCGGCTGCGGCACCGCGACATCCGTGCGGGCCCACGCATCCGGTTCCTCGGCCATATGGCTCACGACGTCCGCGGCCAAACTCGAGCCCGGCGCGGCGATCCACAGGCCGCCTGCGACCAGCACACCCGCCAGGACGCTGGCGGCGATGGCGAACGCGCGGCGCCGCGTTCGCTGCGGGCTGCCGGCTCGCCGCCGGGAGGCCGCGAACGGCAGAACGACGCCGGCGGGCGCTGCCCCGAGCGCATCGACGTTCACGTGCAGGGCACGCTCGAGACGGCCTTCGAAGCGCAACAGCCGCTGCGTGTACTCCGAACAGTCGCGGCACGCGGCGGCGTGCGCGCGCAGCTGCGCGCCCGGATGCAGCGGATCCGCAAAAATAGCCCTTCTGTAATCGGCGCAATCCATCATTCTTCCGGATCCATGCGGGTGTCCTCGCCGCAGGACGCGCGCAGTTGCTTGCGGGCACGAAATAGACGTGTGAGCACCGCCGCGTTGGACAGCTCGAGCTCCGCGGCGATTTCCGCGGTCGAGTAGCCCATCAACACCTGCAGCGCCAATGGCTCGCGGTATTCCTGCGGGAGCCTGAAAATCGCGGCGCGCATTTCCGCAAGGTCGCTATCGTCGCGCTCGGCCAACATCGGCTCTTCCTTGGCGATCAAATCCTCGACATCGAGAGTGACGAAGCGCTTGCGTTCGAACGTCCGGGCATATTCGCGGCGAATGATGGTCAGAAACCACGGTTTGGCGGCGCTCTCCTGCAGCAGGGAATCCCGCGCCTTCCAGGCCCGCAACAGGGCTTCCTGCACCACGTCCTCGGCCAAGGCGCGGTCGCGCGACAGCCAGAAGGCGAATCGCAGCAGGTCGGGACGTAGGGACTGGCAAAGCGCCTGAAAGCGAGCGCGCTTTTGATTTCCGCCCACCAGGTCCTTCATGTATAAATCAGCACCCGACTTGAGATATGGTCCCGGCGATCTTACCGCGTTGGCCTGACGCGCCGCCGCCCGCGTCGGCCTTTGGGTTTCCCGGGACGTTAGTGCAGAATTGTAGCCGATGCTTGGAGTCACTTTGAGATGACCGGAGATCCCATCAATTCATTTCCGCATACCCGGCTGCGCCGCATGCGGCGCGACGAGTTCTCCCGCCGTTTGATGCGCGAGACGCAGCTCAGCGTCGACGCCCTGATTTATCCGCTTTTCGTGGTCGAAGGCGAGAATCAGCGGCAGCCCATTGCATCGATGCCGGGCATCGAGCGGGTGTCGATCGACGAATTGCTGCGTGAATGCGCCGCCCTGGTGAAGCTCAAAGTCCCGGCCATCGCCCTGTTTCCGGTCACGCCGAAAGAAAAGAAATCGCTGGATGCCCGGGAAGCCTGGAACCCGGACGGCATCGCGCAACGGGCCGTGCGCGCGGTCAAAGCGGAGTTTCCGAACTTGGGCGTCATCACCGATGTGGCCCTGGATCCGTTCACGACCCACGGCCAGGACGGGCTGATCGACGGCAATGGCTACGTCCAGAACGATTTGACAGTTGAAACCCTGGTACGCCAGGCGCGCTCCCACGCAGATGCCGGCGCCGACGTCGTCGCCCCGTCGGACATGATGGACGGGCGCATTGCGGCCATTCGCGGCGCCTTCGAGACCGCCGGCTTGGTGCATACGCGAATTCTGGCCTATGCCGCGAAGTACGCCTCCAGCTTCTACGGTCCGTTTCGCGACGCCGTCGGATCCGCGGCGCAACTCGGCAGCGGCGGCAAGCACACCTATCAGATGGACCCCGCCAATTCGAACGAGGCGCTGCGCGAAGTGGCGCTCGACATCGCCGAAGGCGCGGACATGGTGATGATCAAACCGGGGCTGCCCTATCTCGACATCGTCAGACGCGTCAAGGACGAGTTCGGAATGCCGACGTTCGTGTACCAGGTCAGCGGCGAATACTCGATGATCATGGCGGCCGCGCGCAATGGCTGGATCGACGAAAAAGCGGTCGCGCTGGAGGCGCTGGTTTCCATCAAGCGAGCCGGCGCCGACGGCATCCTGACGTACTTCGCCAAGCGGGCCGCGGAGTGGTTGAGGCAGTGATGCCGACGTATCAGTCCGGCGTCGCCGGCGCCGACGCTCCCGATCAATACGGCGTCGCCGGCCACCCAGTCTCGCATAGCTGGTCGCCGTTCATTCACGGAATGTTCGCCAAGTCGACGGCGCAGAACCTCATCTATAGGCTGTTCGACATTACGCCCGAGGACTTCCGCCGCGACATTCTCAAGCTGTTCACCGGCGGCGTGCGCGGGCTCAATGTCACGCTGCCGCACAAGCAGGCGGCGGCGGAACTGGTCAACGAACTCACCCCTCGGGCGGCACGCGCCCAAGCGGTCAACACGATTGCCTTCTTCGAGGACACGACGCTGCTCGGCGACAATACCGATGGTCTCGGACTCACGGCGGATCTGGAGCGCAACATGAAACTGGATCTCGCCGATAAGCGGGTGCTGATCCTGGGCGCCGGCGGCGCGGTGCGCGGCGTGCTGGGGCCGCTGCTCGAACGAGAATTGCGCGAAGTCGTCATCGCCAATCGAACGCCGGCCAAAGCGCAAAAGCTGGCCGCGGAATTCGCCGATCTGGGAGCCATTCGCGGTTGCGGATTCTCGGAGCTCGGCGGTTCCACGTACGATCTCATCGTCAACGCGACGTCGGCCAGCCTGCAGGGGGACATGCCGGCGCTGCCGGACGGCTTGGTCGGCGAAGCAACGGTGTGCTACGACATGGCCTATGGCCGCGGCCAAACGCCGTTCACGGCGTGGGCAGAATCGCAGGGCGCGGCCCGGGCGTGCAAGGGTTGGGGCATGCTGGTCGAACAGGCGGCCGAGTCATTCCTGTTGTGGCGCGGGATTCGTCCCCCCACGCAGCCCGTCTTGGACGCCCTCGCCCGACACGCCTGAGCCTTCCCGGTCCGCGCGGTGCGCATCCTTGATCTTCACGTAGTGATGCGCGCTGTACAGCAGGCGTTCTATTTCGGCGACCGTCAACTCGCGGGCTCGTTTGGCCGGATTGCCGAGATACAAGCCGTGAGAGGCGAGGCGCTTGCCGGGCGGTACGACGCTGCCGGCCGCGACGATGACCTCATCCTCGATCACGGCGCCATCGAGTATCACGGCGGCCATGCCGATCAGGCAGCGATGGCCGATACGCGCCGCGTGCAGCATGGCCTTGTGGCCCACCGTGACGTCGTCGCCGATGATGAGCGGCAGGCCGCCCGGCTTCGACGGCGAGTCATGCACCACGTGCAGAACACTGCCGTCTTGAATATTGGTACGTGCCCCGATCTCGATCCGATTGACATCGCCGCGCGCCACCGCGAACGGCCAGAGGGAGGCGTCATCGCCCAGGGTGACACGGCCGATGACCAGCGCACAGTCGTCGACGTACACCCGCGCCCCCAGCACCGGACGGAACCCCCGATAGTCGCGCAAGGCCACCGCGGATTCAGCGCATGGTGACGAGTTCCTCGGAACTCGTCGGATGAACGGCCACGGTATCGTCGAAGTCGCGCTTGGTCGCGCCCATTCGAATCGCAACGGCGAAGCCCTGCATCATTTCATCGGCGCCGACGCCGATGATGTGGCACCCGACTATTTTCTGCTCCGGACCCACGCACACCAGCTTCATGTCGGTATGCGACTTGCGCGTGGTGAGCGCGTGATACATGGGAGTGAAATCGGCCACGTAGACCTTGACGGCGTCGCCGTAGGCGGCGCGCGCCTCGCTTTCGCTCATGCCCACGGTGCCGATCGGCGGATGCGTGAACACCACGGTCGCAATCATGTTGTAGTCGAGGCGCCGATCGGTCTTGCCGTCGAACAAGCGATCGCTGAGCCGGCGCCCCGCGGCGATGGCCACCGGCGTGAGAGCAGCGCGTCCGGTCACATCGCCGATCGCATAGACACCCGCAACATTCGTGTTC
Source organism: Gammaproteobacteria bacterium (assembly GCA_003134045.1). GTDB lineage: Bacteria > Pseudomonadota > Gammaproteobacteria > Steroidobacterales > Steroidobacteraceae > Bog-1198. The sequence goes on along the minus strand of PLAH01000136.1, from coordinate 2,360 downwards.
TGGTAGTCGTCCGTGACGACGTAGCCGCTGTCGTCGGTGGCGACCCCGGCCGACTTCAAGTCGAGGCCCGCCACGTTCGCGGAACGCCCGATCGCCCAGAGCACACAATCGAATCCGGCGAATTCGCGGCCATCCGCGGCCACCAGGGTTTTCCGGCCCGACTCGTCCTTGAGCGCCGCGAGCACCACGTGCTCGTGAATGAGCATGCCCTGAGCACGCGTTTCGCGCATCAGCGATTTTCCGAGCATCACGTCGAAGTGCGTCAGCAGATGATCCTTGCGGATGAACAGCTCGACCTGGCTGCCGAGTTCGTGGAATGAGCCGGCGAGCTCGGTGGCGATGTAGCCGCTGCCGACGACGGCCACTCGCTGCGGCCGCTGCGCCAGGGAAAAGAAACCGTCCGAGGTGATGCCGAGGCCGGCACCCGGCAGGTCGGGCACCGTGGGCACGCCGCCGGTGGCGATTACGACGTGCGGCGCCGTCAGCCGCTTGCCGTTCACCTCCACGGTATGCGCGTCGATGAAGCGCGCGGCGCCATGCACGTGGACCACGCCTTTGGCCTCGAGGTTGCGCGCGTAAATGCCGTTCAGCCGGACGATATACGCGTCGCGCTTATGCTTCAGCGTCGGCCAGTCGTTGTCGCCTATGGTCACATTGAAGCCGTAGTCCGCGGCGTCGGCGACCGCCCTGGCCACGCTCGACGCGTTCCACATGACCTTCTTCGGCACGCAGCCCACGTTCACGCAGGTGCCCCCGAGACGCTGCGACTCGATTACGGCGGTCTTGGCACCATATTCGACCGCCCGCTGCGCGCACGCGAGGCCGCCGCTGCCGCCGCCGATGCAGATGAGATCGAATGCTTGGGTCGACACGGTGAACTCCATCCTGAAGGACGCGAAAGTTCCAATGATATACCGCCGTCGCCGTCAACTCTCGAAATGGGTGCAGGGGTGGCCGGCGGGGATTGCCATGTTCGTCGGCAGCTCGATCCTGCTCACCTGGATGTTGAGTCGGGTCTGATAGAATGTCGGGGTGAGCAACCCACTCTTGGAAATCGATTCTCTGCCCGCCTTCGACCGCATCGAGGCGGCTCATGCGCGGCCGGCGCTCGAACAGGTCTTATCCGACAACCGCGCACGACTGGCCGAGCTCGAGTCCCAGCCGAGCCCGACGTTCGCTTCGCTGGTGATTCCCGTCGAAGAGCTGAGCCACCGCCTCAGCCGCGTCTGGAGTCCCATCGGACATTTGAATGCCGTCGCCAATTCCGCCGCGATGCGCGAGGCCTACAACGAGTGCGTTCCTCTGCTCACCGCCTATTCCTCGGAACTCGGTCAGAACGCCGAACTGCAGGCGGCCTACGCGTATGTGTTGCGGCATGAGGGCGAAACCCTCGATCCCGCGCAACGCAAGGTGGTCGAGAACGCGCTGCGCGATTTCCGTCTGGCGGGCGTCGATCTGCCGCCGGAGCGCAAGGCCCGTTACCGGGAAGTCGTGCAGCGGCTCGCGCAGTTGGGCACGAAGTTTTCGGAGAACGTATTGGACGCAGGACGCGCCTATACCCGCAGCGTCACCGATGGCTCGGAGCTTGCCGGTTTGCCGTCCAATGCGGTGGATCGCGCGGCCGCCGATGCGCGCGAGGCGAATCAATCCGGGTGGCTCTTCAAACTCGACCAGCCGACCTACATGACCGTCATGACCAGCGCCGGGAGCGTGCAGCTACGGCATGACATTTACGAAGCCTGGGTCACGCGAGGCTCCGAAATTGGCCCGAGCGCGGGTCGCTTCGACAATGGTCCCCTCATCGCCGAGTTGCTGCCGCTGCGTCACGAACTCGCGCAGCTGCTCGGATTCGACAGCTTCGCCGACTATGCGCTCGCGACCCGGATGGCGAAGAGCAGCAAGCAAGTGCTCGGTTTCCTGAGCGACCTGGCGCGGCGCTGCATGCCGGCCGGACGTCAGGAGTTCTCCGATCTCGAAGAGTTCGCCGGGCGCAAGTTGAACGCCTGGGACATTGCTTTCTATAGCGAACGCCTGCAAGAGAGCCGATTCAAGGTCTCTCAGGAGGCGCTGCGGCCGTATTTTCCGCTTCCCAAGGTATTGGCAGGTTTGTTCACGCTGACGGAGCGCTTGTACGGAATCAGCGTGCGTGAGCGAACGCCGGTCAGCGTGTGGCATCCCAGCGTCCGCTTTTACGATCTGTTGAACGCCCGCGACGAAATCGTCGCCGGCTTCTACCTCGATCCCTATTCGCGCACCGAGAAGCGCGGCGGCGCATGGATGGACGAATGCGTCGTCGCCAAGGCGCTGCCCTCGGGCAACGCGTTGCCGATCGCGCAGCTGGTATGCAACTTCACCGCTCC
>PLAH01000087.1 GCA_003134045.1 Gammaproteobacteria bacterium | reverse complement strand
GCGGTCGAGCGCAACGGCGGCCGCATACCGCCGTTCACGGAGACCATGGCTTACGTGCCCAAGGTGCTCAAAATCTACCGAATGCTCGCCGATCTGCCGCGCGCGACCTAGAGTTTGCCGGCCGACGGCGCGACCGCCACGCCGGCAATTTCGAAATGCGCGCCCCGTACCAGTTGATTGACCCCGATGAATGCGCGCGTGGGATATTGCCCATGGAAATAACCCCGATATACCGTGTTGAACCCGTCGTAGAGACTCAAGTCCGTGCAATACACGGTCACCGAGACCAGATCGTCCATCGACAGTCCGGCCNNACGGCCTGGGCGAGGGTTTTCTTGACGGCGTCGAGTACCAGATGAGCTTCGGTGTCCACGTTCGCGGCTGCCTTTTGCGTGGCGTGATCGATTCCCACGTGGCCGGCGACGTAAAACGTGCGGCCGACCATGATGCCTTCGCTGAACGGTGCGGCGGGGGCGTTGCCGGCGGCCGGCGGCGCAGGCACATAGTGCCGATCCGTGTCGGCGCCGAGAACCGCGGTCGCGGCACAGACTGCAGCGAGGGACGTGACTAGGGCTTTGGCGAACATGGCGGTCTCCTTAAGGGTTGCAAAGGGGCATGTTGGTATCTCGAACGGCGCAAAGCAATCGCGGCGAGTTGATTTCCCACGGCCCGACCCCATTGGGCCGCCTGTGCACCACGAAACCAGCAGCCCGGGCGTTGAAGTGTTTCGCGGCACGCAGGCGGCCTGCTTCGAATTCGGTTTGGTGTTGGACGCAAAGGGCTGGAGATACGAGCGGATCGAATCGGACGGCGCCTGGCTGCTCTGCGTCGCGCCGGACCTGGCGCACGATGCGATCGAGGAGCTGCGCCGTTACGCTGCCGAGCGCATGGAGCGTCGCGAACCCGCGGCGCCTTTCGTCCCCTTCTCCGGCGGCGGCTTCGGCGCCGGTGCGTACGCGCTGGCGTTGATTCTCGTGGCGTACTGCGCCGGAGCCGGATTATTCGGCGCGGATTGGCTCGCCGCCGGCGCGCTCGACTCGCGAGGCGGCGGCGCCGGGGAATGGTGGCGCGCAATCACCGCGTTGACGCTGCACCTGGACCAGGAGCATTTGCTCGGCAACCTGTTGTTCGGGGTCGGCATCGGAATTCTCGCCGGCCGTATGTTCGGACCGGGTGTGGCTTGGCTCAGCATTCTGCTCGCGGGTGCTGCGGGCAATTATCTCGACATGTTGATGTCGCCCGCCTGGCATCGCGCGGCCGGTGCTTCGACCGCGGTGTTCGCGGCGCTCGGCCTGTTGGCGGGATTTGGGTGGGGACGGCAGCTCACGCTGCGCGATCGCCGTCTCTATCGTTGGGCGCCGCTGTTCGGCGGCGTGTGCCTGCTCGCATTGCTCGGCGCCGGCGGTGAACACGTGGATGTGTTGGGTCACTTGCTGGGGTTCATCGCCGGCGTGACGCTCGGCTGGATTTTCGCCCGCGGCGGCGTGCCTCGACATCGCGGCGCCGCGCTGCAGGCAATCGCCGGTTCGATCGCGCTGTCTATCCTCGGCGTCGCGTGGCTTCTGGCGCTCCTTCATGCTCGGTAGCGATGAGCCGCCGCGCATAGTCCCATGTTGAGCTCCTCAAAAGGCGAAGACCAAATTGACCGTACTCACCGTATCCACCTTCTTGAGCGGCGTCGGCGGATTGCTGTTGTCCGTGACGGCGTAGCCGACGCTGAGTGCGAGTCTGGTCGACATCTTGACCGTCAAGGCGATTTCATCATGCGCCAGCGTATCCGTCGCGCCGTGCTCCACCAGGAATTTATTGGTCACCGTGGTGATGGAGTTGAATTTGTGCAGATAGTCGATGCCCCCGGCGGCGATGACTTCGCTCTCGGCCGGCAGCGGAGTCCTCGACGTGACGGCACCGTTGCCGTCATCCCTGTTCAGGGTCTCCGGCCGCAGGCGCCGAAAACCGGGGCCGATCTGCGCCGTGAGCTTGTCGTTGTCGGTGTCGATGAACTTGTAACCGATGCCGGACGTTACGCTCGCCTGATAGACGAAGCCGTCGAACATGTCGTGCTCGAATCGCAGTCCGCCGAAAGCGAACATGCCGGCGGTGACGGTGTAGTCGGTCTGCTCACGCACCAGCCAGCGTTCCGCCGAAATGATCCCTGCGCTCTTGCCGTACAGGCCTTCGGCGTAGGCCTCGTTCTTCCAGGCGTCATCGTAGCGCAGCATGTCGATATTGCCGTTGATGGATTCGCCGTCGCTATTGCCTTTCGAATCCAGAAATCCAAATTGTCCCTTGCCGATCCACTGGTGCTGGGGCGGCGGCGTCGGCGGGTCGTCCGCCCGGGCGGTGGTAATGCATGCTGCGGCGCATAGCATGGAAGCCGCGGCCAACACACGGTGATCGGTCATATTGTCCTCCGAGTGAAAAGAATTCAGGTAGCGAAGCCGCGCCAGGTGAATCCGAGGCGCGGCTCCGTCCGGGTGGTTGCGGTCAGGCTCGCTTCGCGAGCAGGTCGCGAATCTCTTCGAGCAGCACTTCCGACTTGGTCGGCGCGGGCGGCGCCGTGTCCACCACGGGGGGCTTCTTGAGCTTGTTGATGCCTTTGATGGCAATGAACAGGATGAAGGCGATGATGAGAAAATCGAAACAGGTCTGCAGGAACGCGCCGTATTTGACCAGCACTTCCTTGCCGGTCGGATCCTTCCCGAGGCTGATGGCCAGGTCCGAGAAATTGATGCCGCCGATCAACTGGCCGAGAGCCGGCATGAAGAGGTCGCCGACGAGCGAAGAGACGATCTTGCCGAATGCCGCGCCGATGATCACGCCAACCGCGAGGTCGACCACGTTGCCCTTCATCGCGAACTCTTTGAACTCTGAACCTAGGCTCACGGGGTCTCCCTCCTAAGCAATGTAGACGCGGCCCCACCGAAGGGTTATGGCGGCGATGGTACTGAGCGAACGCGGAGCGGGCAAGCAATAATCTTCGCGCAACTGTTGCGTGCGCCGCACATCGCCAGTGACTGCAAACTCGCGCCCTCGGCTTTGGCAGCCGCGCTCACGCCGGCGGCGCGCCACCGGGTACGAACATGCGGTCGAGCGCCTTGAAATGCCGCCGGGCGTACGCCAGCACCTCGGCGTCGGTGGGGTGGTCGGCATTCTCCACCGCGACGATGCCGTTGCCCAGCGCGGGGTGTTTGTTGCGCAGGTAGTCCGCGAATTCGTGCTTGGTCTGCGCGGGTCCGATGATCAGCACCTCGTGCGTGCCGGACAATGCGGCAGCGACTTCCTCGAAGAACTTCGCGTCGGCGACCGTCTTGTGCCCGCCATGCGTGCTCTTGCGGCTGTGGACTTTTAGATGCTGGTCGTGGGCATGGATGACCTTGCTCTGTTCTTCGGTCGACGTGAATTGCCAGGCCGTCGCTTTCTGATGGTCGATCCAAACGACGGAATGATAGTAAGGCATGAGTTCTCCTTGGGGCTCGGCGGGATCGCCGCCATTCTATGCGATCGGCATCGCGATCTTGCACAATCCTGCAGCGTCGGTGTTTGTCCTACAGGCCATCCATTCAATTCAATCTTTGTAACAGAGTGTGTGGCAGACTCCGGCAATGTCAAATGTGCTGACTCTCAACGGTGGCTCATCGAGCGTCCGATTCGCGGCCTACGATGCGACAGACCCCGTATCGAAGCTGCTCGACGGAAAGATCGAGCGGATCGGGGCGGGCGGTACCACCTTGACCGTGAATGGGAACAGGGGGCAGCCGTCGCAGACCACGGCGGTCGATGCCGCGGATCATCGCTCGGCGGCCGGCTTTCTGCTCAACTGGCTGGCGTCGCAGCCCGTGTTCGCGACGGTCTGCGCCGTCGGCCATCGAGTGGTGCATGGCATGACGCACTCCGATCCGGAGCGGGTCACGCCGGATTTAGTGGCCGAATTGAAGCGCATTAGGCCGTACGATCCCGAACATCTACCGCGGGAGATCGAACTGATCGATGCGGTGACGCGCCGTCATCCGGCTCTTCCCCAGGTCGCCTGCTTCGATACCGCGTTTCATCGCACCATGCCGCGGGTCGCGACGATTCTCCCGATTCCGCGCCGCTACGAAGCGAAGGGCGTGCAGCGCTATGGGTTTCACGGCCTGTCCTATACCTATCTGATGGGTGAACTTGCGCGTGTCGCCGGGGCCGAGGCGGCGCACGGCCGGGTGATCCTCGCTCACCTCGGCAATGGCGCGAGCCTCGCGGCCGTGCGCGGCGGCCGATGCGTCGATACCAGCATGGGTTTCACGCCGACCGCGGGGCTGGTGATGAGCACTCGCTCCGGGGACCTCGATCCCGGCGTGATGAGTTTCCTGGCGTCGACGGAATCCATGGATGCCGCCGCCTATGAGAAAATGGTAACGCACGAGTCGGGGCTGCTCGGTGTGTCCGAGACCAGTTCCGACATCCGCGATCTGCTGGCGCGGGAAGCGAGCGACGTGAGGGCGGCGGAGGCGGTGGCGCTGTTCTGTTACCAGGCGAAGAAATGGATCGGCTCGTTCGCCGCCGCGCTGGGCGGCTTGGATACGTTGGTCTTTGCGGGCGGCATCGGCGAGAACGCGGTGAGCATTCGCGCACGGATTTGCGAAGGGCTGCAGTTCCTGGGCGTCGAATTGAACGATGCCCGCAATGCGCACGCCGCGCCGTCCATATCGGCCGATTCGGGACGCGTCGCCGTGCGCGTCATACGCACGGATGAGGAGTCGGTGATCGCGAGTTCGACGATACGCGTCCTGGGATTGAATACGACAGAGGATGGTTGACCGATGGCACAATTGACGCAGACAACGACTCTCGAACCCGAGCTATTGCAGAAAATGGACGCATATTGGCGCGCTGCCAACTATCTCGCGGTGGGACAGATCTACCTGTGCGACAACCCGCTGATGAAGGAGCCGCTGGCCGTCTCGCACATCAAGCGCATGCTGTTGGGCCATTGGGGCACTACGCCGGGCCAGAATTTTCTGTATACGCACCTGAACCGGGCAATCAAGAAATACGATCTGGACATGATTTACATGTCGGGCCCGGGTCACGGCGGCCCCGCGGTGGTGGCGAGTACGTATCTCGAAGGCACGTACAGCGAGGTGTATTCGAACGTCGGACAGGACGAGGCCGGCTTGAAGCGGTTGTTCACCCAATTCTCATTTCCCGGCGGCATCCCCAGCCACGCCTCCGCCGAATGTCCGGGCTCGATTCACGAAGGCGGCGAGCTGGGCTATTCGCTGAGCCACGCATTTGGCGCCGTCTTCGACAATCCAAGCCTGACGGTTGCATGCGTGATCGGCGACGGCGAGGCGGAAACCGGACCGCTGGCCACGTCGTGGCATTCGAATAAGTTTCTCAACGCGGAAACGGACGGTGCGGTTCTGCCCATCCTGCATCTCAACGGCTACAAGATCGCGAATCCAACCATTCTCGCGCGCATTTCGCGGGAAGAATTGGACCAGCTGCTGCGCGGCTACGGCTGGACGCCGTACTATGTCGAGGGCCACGAACCGGCCGCGATGCACGAAGCCATGGCGTCGACGCTCAATACCGTCATCGAGGAAATCAAGCGGATCCAGGCGAATGCGCGCTCGAAAGGCAGCATCGAGCGGCCGCGCTGGCCGATGATCGTATTCGCCTCTCCCAAGGGTTGGACCGGTCCCAAGACCGTCGACGGTGTGGCGAACGAAGGAACGTTTCGCGCTCACCAGGTTCCCATCACGGATCCGGCGAGCAACCCCGAGCACCTGCGGCAGCTGGAAGGCTGGCTGCGCAGTTATCGGCCCGACGAGCTGTTCGACGCGCAAGGCCGCCTCAAGCCCGAACTCGCCGCGCTGGCACCGGCGGGCGAGCGGCGCATGGGCGCCAATCCGCATGCGAACGGCGGCAAACTGCTGCGGGATCTGCGCATGCCGGATTTCGCGGACTATGCGGTCGATGTGGTCAAGCCGGGCGGCCTCGGCATCGGCGACACGCGCGTGCTCGCGCCGTTCCTGCGCGACGTCGCGAAAATGAACGCGGTGCAGCGTAATTTTCGCATTTTCGGCCCCGACGAGACGCTGTCCAACGGACTCGAGCGAGTCTTCGAAGTCACCAACCGGCAGTGGGAAGCGCCCACCGCGCCGAACGACCAATACCTGGCCCGCGCCGGCCAGGTGGTGGAGATGCTGAGCGAGCATCAATGCGAAGGCTGGCTCGAGGGCTATCTGCTCACCGGCCGCCATGGCCTGTTCAATTGCTATGAGGCGTTCATTCACATCGTCGACTCCATGTTCAACCAGCATGCAAAATGGCTGAAGGTGACGGCGGGGCTGCCGTGGCGCGTCAAGATCGCGTCGCTCAATTACCTGCTGAGTTCGCATGTCTGGCGGCAGGACCACAACGGCTTNNTGCGCAGCCGGCACTATGTCAATGTCGTGATCGCGGGGAAACACCCGGCGCCGCAATGGCTGTCGATGGCCGCCGCGGTCCGGCACTGCACCGAAGGGATCGGCATATGGCAATGGGCGAGCAACGATCAAGACGGCGAGCCCGACGTGGTGATGGCATGCGCCGGCGACGTGCCGACACTCGAGACGCTGGCCGCGGTATCCATACTGCGCGAGCACCTGCCGCACATCAAAGTCCGCGTGGTCAACGTGGTCGACCTCATGAAGCTGGAGCCCAAGACCGAGCACCCGCATGGCCTGAGCGATGACGATTTCGATTCATTGTTCACGCGCGACAGACCGGTGATATTCGCCTTTCATGCCTACCCGTGGCTGATTCACCGGCTCACCTATCGCCGCCACAATCACGGCAACTTCCACGTGCGCGGCTACAAGGAAGAGGGCACGATCACCACCGCGTTCGACATGACGGTGTTGAACGATCTCGACCGCTTCCATCTGGTGATCGATACCATCGATCGCCTGCCGCAAACCGGCAGCAAAGGCGTATATCTCAAGCAGCAACTGCAGGACAAATTGGTGGAGCACAAGCATTACATCGACCGCTACGGAGAGGACATGCCGGAGGTCAAGAATTGGCAGTGGAGCTAGCGTTCGAGTGACGGACACTCCCCCTCGGTACGACCGATCGCACCAAATCGCCGGGTCGCCCTTCCCTCTAGGTGCGACCTGGGATGGCCGTGGAGTGAACTTCTCGCTGTTCTCCGAGAGTTCCGATTCGGTGGAGCTGTGTCTCTTCGACGAGTCCGGCGGCTGCGAGCAGCGAATACGCATTCGCGAGCGCACCAGCGGCGCCTGGCACGTCTATTTGCCGAACGTCGCGCCCGGCCAGCTGTACGGGTACCGGGTGCACGGACCTTACGAGCCCGCCAGGGGCTTGCGTTTCAATCCGAACAAATTGCTGCTCGACCCCTACGCGAAGGCGATAGGACGCAAGCTCGAGTGGGCGGACGAGCTGTTCGGCTACACCTTGGGACATCCTGACGGCGATTTGGCCTTCGACGACCGCGACAGTGCGCCGTTCGCGCCGCTGGCGGCGGTCGTCGATCCGACATTCGATTGGACCGGCGAGAACCGTCCGGCCCACCAGGCGCACGAGGCGATCATCTACGAAGCGCACGTGCGCGGCATGACCATGCTGCATCCCGACGTGCCCGAGCAATTGCGCGGCACCTACGCCGGTATCGCATCGCCGCCGATCGTCAAGCACTTGCAGGAACTGGGCATCACCGCCATCGAGCTGATGCCGGTGCATTACTTTGTGAACGATCGTCATCTGGTCGACCGGGGGCTGCGCAACTACTGGGGCTATAACACGCTGGGGTTCTTCGCGCCCGAGCCCAGCTACGCCAGCAACCCGCATTTGCGCGTCGACGTCATTCGCGAGTTCAAGCAGATGGTCAAGGATCTGCACAATGGCGGCATCGAGGTCATATTGGACGTGGTTTACAACCACACGGCCGAAGGCAATCATGCGGGGCCGACCCTGTCGTTCCGCGGCATCGACAATCTCGCTTACTACCGAACCGTGCCGGGCGACCCGCGCCATTACATGGATTATACCGGTTGCGGCAACACGCTCAACATGGTGCACCCGCATTCGATACAGCTCATGATGGACAGCTTGCGCTACTGGGTCGCGGAGATGCACGTCGATGGGTTTCGCTTCGATCTGGCTTCCGCGCTCGCCCGCGAATTGAAGGACGTAGACCAGCTGGGCGCTTTCTTCGACACGATCTATCAGGATCCGACCATCGCCCCGGCCAAATTGATCGCCGAACCGTGGGATCTGGGCGAGGGCGGGTATCAAGTCGGTAATTTTCCGCCCGGCTGGATGGAATGGAACGGTAAATACCGCGACACCGTGCGCAAGTACTGGAAGGGCGACATGGGGCTGCATTCGGAAATCGCGACGCGGTTGGCCGGCAGCGCGGATCTGTACGAGACCACCCGCCGCCAACCCTCCGCCAGCATCAACTTCGTGACCGCCCACGACGGATTTACGCTCCAGGATCTGGTGAGCTACGAACAGAAGCACAACGCGGCCAATGGCGAGGATAACCGCGACGGCGCCGACGACAACCATACCTGGAATTGCGGCGTGGAAGGTCCTACCGACGATGCGGACACCATTGCGCTTCGCGAACGGCAGAAGAGGAACCTGTGGTGCGCCCTGATGCTGGCCCAGGGCGCACCGATGATATCGGGCGGCGATGAGTTGAGCCGCACGCAGCTCGGCAACAATAACGGCTACTGCCAGGATTCGGAACTATCCTGGTACCACTGGGATCTGGACGATCGCCGGCGGGGCTTTCTGGATTTCGCGCGGCGCGTGAACGGCTACCGCAAACGGCATCCGAATCTGCACCGCTACGCGTTCTACGACAGCGACCCGGACGCCGTGCATCCGGACAGGAACATCGTCTGGTTCCGCGCGGACGGCAAGCGCATGGAGGCCAAGGATTGGGAGGACGGCGGATGGATGCGCACGCTCGGCATGTTTCTGAACGGCATGGCTCCCGAAATTCGCAGCAGCGACGGGCGGTGCGTGCAGGACAAGGACTTTCTTCTGCTTCTGAACGCCCACCATGAGCCCGTGGCATTCCGGATCTCGTACGAGTTGTATCACTCGGGTTGGCGGGTGGCGTTCGATACGGCGCGTCCTTATCTGCCCGTGGAGCGGGAAGCCGTAAAGAGGAATCGGATCGTCGACATGGCGCCGCGCTCCTTCGTGGTGCTCAGTCATGAGCGCTAAATGGGTCGCAACCTACCGGTTGCAGCTGCACACGGAATTTCCCTTGGACGCCGCGGCACGCATTCTGCCGTACCTGGCGGAACTCGGCATCAGCCATGTCTACCTGTCGCCGTGCCTGCAAGCGGCCCCCGGCAGCCGGCATGGTTACGACGTGACCGATCCCAGCCGCATCAGCGAGGATCTCGGCGGCGAAGCCGCGTGGGATCGTTTCGTCGCGAGCGCGCGCGCGCTGGGCCTCAAAATCCTGCTCGACATCGTGCCGAATCACATGTCGGCCTCGCGCTACAATCCGTGGTGGGACAGCGTTCTCGAGCACGGTCCGTACAGCGACTTCGCCGCGTTCTTCGACATCCGAAATCCCGCCGGGCAGGCGTTCCGGGTTCACATCTGCACGCTCGCCCGCGCTTACGGGGAGGCGCTCGAGGCCGGTGAACTCAGCATCGAAGTCGCCGACGGACACCCGCGGCTCAAGCATTACGACAACAGCTGGCCGTTGAGCCCCGCCTCGTGGGGACCGTTATTGGCGGCCGGCGCTGCCCACGCCGGCGCGGATGCCTGTTTCGCGGATCTGGAGCGGCTGGCGAATCTTGGCGCACCCGAGAACGGCGAGCGGGAACGCTACCGATTGCATACGGCGCTGGCCGAAGCCCTGCTGGCCTCGGCGCATCGCGAGGGTCGGCTGCACTCGGCCGCGGCGACCGTGAGCGCGGATCCGGACCGGCTGGACGCCATTTTGCAAAAGCAGTTTTTCATGCTCCACGGCTGGAAGCTGGCGGGCGAGCTCACCAACTACCGGCGTTTCTTCGATGTCAGCACGCTGATCGGCATACACACGGAAGCACCCGACGTCATGGCGGCGACGCACGCCCGAATCCATACCATGATCGAACGCGGCGAGATCGATGGTCTGCGCGTGGATCATCCCGATGGTCTGCGCGATCCGTTGACGTATTTCCAACGGCTGCGCGAGCTGCTGCCCGACGGGCGGGTCTACGTCGAGAAGATTCTGGAAAACGACGAGCGGCTCATGGATGACTGGCCGATCGACGGCACGGTGGGGTACGATTTCCTGGCGAAGGTCAATCGTCTCTGGATGGACGACCAACGCATCGATGGCCTGACCGCGACGTATTCGGATTTCACGGGCCATTCGGTGAACTTCGCGGCGCTGGTGCGCGAGTCGAAGCGCGGGATCGTCCACTCGACGTTTTCCGCGGATCTGGAGCGGCTCGCCCTCGCGGCGATCGAGAGTGCCCGTGCCGACTGGCGCACCCGCGACATCAGCCCCCGGCATCTGCGCGAGGCGCTGGCCCGGGTCACCGTGGCGCTCGCGGTGTATCGCACCTATCGAACCGCGGACACCGTGCACGACGACGATCGACGCATCGTCGGCTAAGCGGTGCAGGGCGCACGGATCGGTTCCACGGACATCGATGCGGCGGCTTTCGATTTTCTATTGTCCTTGTTCACCAAGCCGCACCTCAACGAGAGCGAGGCGGATTTCGTCGCGCAATGGCAGCAATTGGCGCCGGCCGTGATGGCGAAGGGCGTCGAGGACACGACGTTCTACAGTTTCGACCGATTGGTGTCGTGCAACGAGGTCGGCGCCCAGGCCTCGCTGGTCGGAATTTCGGCCGACCGGTTTCACGAATTCTGCCATTATTTGAGCGAGCGCTGGCCCAACAACATGCTGGCCACCTCGACGCACGACAACAAGCGCAGCGAGGACGTGCGGACCCGCATCTCGCTGCTGTCGGAGATCCCCGATCGCTGGTCGGAAGCATTGCACACGTGGTCGCAACTGACGGCGCCCGCCTGGAAGAACCGCACACCGGACCGGCATGCCGAGTATCTGCTCTACCAGACGCTGATCGGCGCGTGGCCCATCGGAGAGGAGCGCACCTGGGCCTACATGCTGAAGGCGTGCCGCGAGGCGAAGATCAGGACCTCCTGGCACGAGCCGAACACCGGGTATGAGGAGAACATCCGCGGTTTCGTCGACGGCGTGTATCAGACGCCGGAATTCATCGCGAGCCTCGAGGCGTTCATCCAACCCTTGATACTGCCCGGCCGGATCAACAGTCTCTCGCAGACCCTCATCAAGATGATGGTCTCGGGCGTCCCCGACTTCTATCAGGGCACCGAGTTATGGGACTTGAGCCTGGTCGATCCCGACAATCGGCGGCCGGTCGATTTCGCTCTGCGCTCGGACTTCGTGCGGCGCTGCAAGGGCTTGTCGGCGGCGGAGGTGGTGCGCGACTGGGATTCCGGGCTGCCAAAGCTCTGGCTGACCGCACGGGTTCTCAAGCTGCGCCGCGAACGCGCGGCGGATTTTTCCGACCGGAGCAAGTATCAACCGCTGGTGGCGCAGGGAGCGCGCCTCGGCAACGTGCTGGCGTTCCGCCGCGGCGAGAACCTGATCGCCGTGGTCCCGCGGTTCACGATGTCGGTGAACGGCAATTGGGGCGACACCCGGTTGCCGCTGCCGCGCGGCCACTGGCGAAATTGCTTCACCGACGACATCGTGCAGGATTCGGTGGAGCCCGCCGAATTGTTCAACGTCTTTCCCGTGGCGCTGCTGATACGCGAAGGCAGCTGATCTTCGCGGGACTGCCGAGGCTCGCGGAGAAGGTAGATCGTCGTGGAAGCGCCGCCGCTCGCGGGATGGTTGCCGTTGGCGCGGGTTCAGGCCGCCTCGCCGAGGGCATGGGAACGCCACCACGCCGCCGTCAGCAATTCAGAGTGATGCTGCAGGAATACCGCGCGCAAGGCGTCCGGAATCGACAGGAACGGCAGCCATTGCTCGGGAAACACATCGTGGGGTCCGTAGTGGAACCAGGGCTCGGCGCTGGTCTCCTCCTCCTCGCGGGTGGGTTGCGGCAGGTCCCGGAACACGCAATCGCTGACCAGGCATAGCTCGTCGTAGTCGTAGAAAATCACCCGCCGGTGGCTGGTGACGCCGAAATTCTTGAGCAGCAGATCGCCGGGGAATACATTGCTCGCCGCGAGATCCCGCAGTGCGTGGCCGTAGTCGATGATCGCGGCTTCCGCGGCGGCGGGCTCCGCCTCACGCAGAAACAGATTGAGCGGCCGCAGGCGCCGTTCGATGTAGCAATGCTCGATGATGAGATCGTCGCCCTCGATACGGCAGTTCTCGCGCGCCTCGCGCAGCAGTTCCTCGGTCAACGCCGGCATGAAGCGCGCGCGCGGCAACCGCAGGCGCTTGAATTCCTGGGCGTCGACCAGCCGGCCGGCGCGATCGTGCTGGAATACGAATTGGTAGCGCTCCATGACGTCGGCGCGGGTGCTGGTCTTGGGGGCGCCAAAGTGGTCGCGAATCACCTTGAAAACCAGATCATGGGACGGCAGCGTGAATACGATCATGACCAGACCGCGCTCGCCGGGCGCGTGCACGAAGCTGTCGATGGACGTGTTCAGGTGCCTTTGCAGCGCGAAGTAGCGTTCGGTCTTGCCTTGTTTGGCGCGCCCGAGCACCGTGTACAGCTCATCGATGGACTTGCGCGGCATGAACGAGCGCAGCAGCGTGATGGCCGCACTCACGACCGGCAAATCGACATGGAAATAAGAACGCGCGTAGCCGAACAGCGAACCGACCTCGGCGCGCGACAACATCACCGCATCGACCTGGACGCCCTTGGCCGAATTCGTGAACGCGATGATGAGCGGGGTGATCGAGCTGTCGCCGATGAGGCGGCCCACCGCGAAGGCATGCAATCCGCGATAGAACACCGGCTCGATCAATTCGATGGATTCCGGCGCTCCACTTTGGCGGCCCGACTCGAAGTATCGGCCGATGTCGGCGCTGATCTGGTGCACTGCCTTATCGTGATCGCCGATCGCGGCGCCGAACGGCAGATCCGCGATGATTTCGCGCACGGCGCCGGACAGGGATCCGCCGACGCGGTAGACGCGGATGGGCACGGCGCCGGACGCGCGGCCGACGTTGGTCGCGCAGAATTCTGCCTGCGTGTTGACGCCGACGGTGGCAAACAGATCGCGGCTCACGGAATTGAAGAACGTGCGATAGAAATCGCTGTCCGGCCGCCGCGCCACCAGCATCTCGTAAGCGTCCTTGATCTCGGACCATCGCTGCAAATCGCGGGGCGCCGGCAGCGCCTCGGCGATCGACGCCAGGCAGCGCGTGACCCACACCTCGTACAACTCGATGCGCGCCACCGCATCGCGCTGCGCCGCCGGCCAGTCCTCGGCCAGGAAATTGAGCGCCGCACGCCGCGTGATGCGCCCGAACTCCTCGTTGTAGCCGCGAAAGTGTTCGGCGATCGCTCCCGCGTGTTCTTTCGCGGGAACGATATCGCGGACGGCGACGCTCACAGCGGCGCTCACGGCCGGCCTTATGCCACCACGCGTTGCGGCGCGGCGCCGGCCGGCAACGCGAATTGCTCGGCCTCGGTGCTCCCGGCCATGGCGCCGGTGGAGTGTTCGCCGGCGCTGATCGCCGTCTGAACCGCATCGAAATACCCGGTGCCCACGAACGCCTGATGCTTGGTGGCGCGATAGCCGGCTCGCTCCTGACCGAACTCGCGCTGTTGCAATTGCGAGTACCCCAGCATGCCATCCTCACGGTAGGCGGAGGCCAGCTCGAACATCGACAGATTGAGCGCGTGCCAGCCGGCCAAGGTGATGAACTGGAAGCGATAGCCCATGGCCGCAAGCTCCTCGCGCCAGTTCTTCATGTTGGCGTCGCTCAAGTTGACTTTCCAGTTGAAGGAGGGCGAACAGTTGTAGGCGAGCAGCTTGCCCGGGTATTTCGCATGGATCTCGCTGGCGAAGCGTCGTGCCTGCGCGAGATCGGGCTTCGAGGTTTCGCACCAGATCAGGTCGCAGTGCGGCGCGTAGGCGAGTCCGCGTGCGATGGCTTGTTCGATACCCGCCTTCACGTAGAAGAACCCTTCGCTGGAACGCTCGCCGGTGAGAAACGCGGTGTCGCGCGGATCGTGGTCGGAGAGCAGCAAATCCGCCGCATCCGCATCGGTGCGGGCAATGATCACCGTCGGGACGTCGAGCACGTCGGCCGCGAGCCGCGCCGCCACCAGCTTGTTGACGGCTTCGCCGGTCGAGACCAGTACCTTGCCGCCCATGTGGCCGCACTTCTTGGCTGACGACAGTTGATCCTCGAAATGCACGCCGGCCGCGCCGGCCTTGATCAGCGCCTTGGTGAGTTCGAAGGCGTTCAGATTGCCGCCGAAGCCGGCCTCGGCATCGGCAATGACGGGGGCTACCCAGTCGATGTCGTGGTTGCCGTTCATGTGATGAATCTGGTCGGTGCGCAGCAACGCGTTGTTGATGCGCTCCACCATCTTCGGCACCGAATCGACGGGGTACAGGCTTTGATCGGGGTACATTTCGCCGGCGCTGTTGCCGTCGCCGGCCACCTGCCAACCCGAGCAGTAGATGGCCTTCAGACCCGCCTGGACCGCTTGCACGGCCTGATTGCCGCTCATGCAGCCCAGTGCGCCGACGACATGGTGTTTCTCGAGCAGTGTCCAAAACTTCTCGGCGCCGAGGCGGGCCAACGAATGTTCGATGTGAACGGATCCGCGCAGGCGGGCCACATCGGCCGCACTGTACGGTCGCTCGATACCTTGCCAGCGGGAATCGGTCTGTGTCTGCTCAGCCATCTCAAAGTCTCCTTGGGGGTTGCGTAAATTGCGACCTTGCGTCGCCATGGGTGTGGAGACTAAAGTGTTTGGAGGGAGTATTTACACAATAGAAATTTCACAATGTGAATTTCACAAATGCCGGCGCGCCGGCGCGGGGGGCGAGACGTGGCGGGGCTGATCCGGCAAGGACACTTTTTGGGCGCAAAGCTCCGTTCGCTGCGCAAGCGCAACGGCTTGACCCTGGACGAGTTGTCGGCACGATGCGTGCAGATCGACGCAGAAGGGGCTCCATCGGTGTCATATCTCAGCATGGTCGAGACCGGCAAGCGGATGCCGTCGGGCCAGATGCTCGACATGCTGGCAGGTATCTTCGGCAAGGATTCGCGTTGGTTTCTGGACGAAAATACCGAAGTCGAGGTGGCGCCGGCGCAGCGGGAGCGAGGGGGGCTCGAAGCCATGCCGCTCGAACCGGCATTTTTGTTCTCCAACGAACTGCTGCAGAACGCTCTGCCGGAACTGCTGTCCCAGACCGGCACCACGGGCCGCCAGTTCGCGCAGCTGTTGATCCGGGTGTGGCAGGAGACTCGCCACAACAATTTTCCCGATATCGAGCGCGCCGCGGAGGAGTGCGGCGGGCGTGAGATGCCGCTGACGCTCGATGCGCTGATGACCATCGGCAAACACCACGGGTTGCAAGTCCGATGGTTCGACGACAATGGGGCGGGCGCCAGCCCGGGGAACGGCGCCGGTGCAGCGGGTGCGGCCGCGGCGCGCAAGCTCGGAACCGTGCTGGTCCGTTCCCGCTTCGAGGCGCCGGGCACCGTGCTCGTGAACAAGCGGCTGCGGCATCAGGAAGAGCGCCTCAAGTATGAGCTGGCTTTCTTCATCGGGCACAAAGTCCTGCACAATGGCGACGGCGTCATTTCGCCGCATAGCACCATGCATTCCGGCGATGAGGTCTCGAGTTCCGCCGCCGGCATGGGCGCCCAGGACGTGCTGTATTCGTGGCGGGATTTTGAATGCAGCTTCTTCGCGGGCGCTCTGTTGTGTCCGCGCATTCCGTTCCGGCGGTTCTTGATTCGCGAGGCACACAGCGTGTCCGCGGGACGCAAGCTCGGCGTGACGCCCGCCTTGGTGATGCGGCGCATGACCGCGGTGTCCCCGTACCGGCACTGGCATTTTTTCGACGCCTACTCTCCCGGCTATCTGCGCGCGGTGTATCGGGGCAACGGCATTCCGCTGCCGTGGGGCAACATGAGCCTGGTGTCGGACCCCTGCCCGAGATGGGCAGTATTCCGATTGTTGCAGGAGACGCCGGCGTCCGCGGCGCCGGCGCAGAAACCGAAATCGCAGATTTCCGTCATGCAGGACGGCAAGCGCGCGCGCCTCTATTGCTGCCACTCCTTGCTCACCCGGGATGCGCTCGATGAGCAGCATGTGCTATCCGTGGGTGTCGATCTGCTGCCGGCACTGGAGGCGCAGGGGTTCGATGGCGAGAGCGTGGTGGAGTCGGTGGCCGAGTCCTGCAGGCGCGGGGGCGGCGATGGGAAAATCCCGGCCGAAGCGGCAGCGAACATCCGCGCCGCCTCGCAGGTGCTCAACATCGCGTGGATTGCCGACGCACTCGACGGACAGGCCAGCGTGATCTGTCCCCGCAGCGGCGCCTGTCCGCGCCAGCCGCGCAGCTGCGCGTAGCGGCGGCGGCGCTCAGCGTGCGGCGCACGTTCGCGGGCTATCGGATCGCCGATTCAACCGATGCGCTCAATCCCGCCGATGCCCGCCGACCTCGTCGATGCCGCGTCGCGCGTACCGGTCTCGGTGCGCGAGGCGTTGGGCGCGGTGCTGCGCGCCCGCCGCGCCTACTTGGCGGCGAGCTTCTGCGCGGTCTGCGCGATCAGCATGCCTTGATGCTGGGCGCCGGCCAGTTCGATGGCACTGGGCTGCCGCTGGCCGGCGCTGCCGGCGATGGTGCTGGCGCCGTAGGGGCTGCCGCCCACGATTTCATCCAATGTCATCATCCCTTGATGGCTATAGGGCAAGCCGACGATGGTCATGCCGAAGTGCAGCAGATTGGTGATGATCGAAAACAGGGTGACTTCCTGGCCGCCATGTTGGGCGGCGGTCGATGTGAAGGCGCCGCCCACTTTTCCGTTCAACGCGCCGCGCATCCACAGGCCGCCGGCTTGATCCAGGAAACTCGCCATTTGGGAGGCGAGCCGGCCAAACCGGGTCGGACAGCCCACGATGATGGCATCGTAATTGGCGAGCTGGTCGATGGTGGCGACGGGCGCAACCTGGTCCAGTTTGAAGTGAGCCGCTTTTGCGACATCCAGCGGCGCGGTTTCCGGCACCCGTTTGATGTCCACGTCGGCGCCGGCCGAGCGCGCACCGTCGGCCACCGCATTCGCCAGAGTTTCCACGTGACCATAAGAGGAGTAATAGAGAACCAAAACTTTTGCCATGTCAGTCTCCGGCGGTGCGCAAGTGATAAGGCGGGCAGCATAAGCAGTCGATGATTCCATGACTAGTTGGCATAATCGGCATAGACTATGCCATTTACAAAACTAATCCGATGCGGGATTTCAACCCCATGCTAGATCTCAATCCATGCTAGATCTCAACGAAGTGCGAATGTTCGTGCAGGTGGTGCGCGCGCACAGCTTTGCCGAAGCGGCGCGCCGCTTGAGCGTGCCGCCGAACACCTTGAGCCGCCGTATTCGGCAACTCGAAGCGACGTTGGATACGCGGCTGATGCAGCGCTCGACTCGCAAGCTCACGCTGACGGCAGCGGGCCATGTGTTCTACGAACGTTGCGCCGCAGCCGTCGACGGCGTGCTCGAAGCCGGCAAGGACTTGGTCGATGGCAGTCAGAAGCCCATGGGTTCGGTGCGCATTGCCGCGCCCGCGGATTTCCTCGATTTGTTTCCCATCGACTGGGTTGCCGAGTTCTTGGTGCTGCATCCCCAGGTGCGCCTGGACTTCGTGTTGAACGATGGGCGGGCCGATTTGATCGACGAGGGAATCGACGTGGCGTTTCGCGGCGGCAACTCGGGCGACGTGCACCCGGTCTTTCGCCAGATCACCGCTCAATATTTCAACCTGGTGGCGAGTCCCGGCTACGTCGCCGCACGCGGCATGCCGAACAGTCTGCAGGAACTTGCCGGTCACGACTGCTTGACGGTGTCCAGTCCGCAGCGGCCGGTCGTCTGGGTGCTGCAGGGGCCCAACGGCGCTGAAGAAGTGAGAGTGTCCGGACGATTCAGCGCGAACAGTTCCCGGGTACTCACGAAAAGTTGCGTCGCGGGTCTCGGAATCGCCATGCTGCCGACCATGCTGATCGCGCCGGATTTGCGGGCCGGTCGCCTGGTGCGGGTGTTGCCCGACTACCGGCGCGACGGCGCCGATTTCAATGTCGTGCTGCCGAGCCGCCAGCAGATTCCCGCCGCGGTGAGCGCGTTCATCGAGTTCGTGACGGAGAGATTGAGATCCATGGTGAAGAACACGGAATGCGAGTCCAAACCCGCGAGCCGCAGGAGATCGATGCGATGAGCGTTCAAGGCAAATGGAATATCACGATCAAGACGCCCATCGGGGATCGAAGCGGGGTGCTCGATCTGATCGTCGACGGCGAGAACCTGTCGGGGTCGCTGTCGGAGGGCGAGCATTTTGCGGCGATCACCAACGGCAGAATCGACGGCAACAAACTGACATGGTCCGCCAAACTCACCAAACCGATGCGCATGAGCTTCAAGTTCTCGGCCACGGTCGACGCCGGCCATATCCAGGGCAGTGCCAAATACTTGCTGGGCAGCGCGACCTTCAGCGGCGGCCGCGCGCAGTGAACTTGCGCGTTTGGCTGACGCCGGCCGCGAGCGCGTTATAGACGCACACGCGCGCGCCCGCGCAGGAGGAGTCACTGTGATTACATCCCCGATCGTTCGAGTCGTTTGTGCAGTCTTGATCGGCGTCGGCAGTTGCTGCGCGGCGTTTGCCGCCGGCGCGCCGGCCGTCGCCTCGCCGGACGCCGCATCCCCCGCGGCCGCGGCGCCTGGCACGGATCAGAAACCGTTGCCGATTGCCCTGGTGGATGCGTTCAATAAACTCTCCGGCGGTCCTCACAAAGGATTCCGGGCGAATCACGCCAAGGGTGTGATGGTCGATGGAACCTTCACGCCGAGTCCGGCGGCGGCGGCCTTCAGCAAGGCGCCGCATTTCGCCAAGAGCGTGCCGGTCCTGGTGCGGTTTTCAGATCCAACGGGAGTGCCGACGCTTCCCGATGCCGACCCGAATGCCAGCCCCCACGGCATGGCCATCCGGTTCACGCTGCCGGATGGCGGCATCACCGATATCGTGAGCCTTTCGGCCAATTCGTTCCCGGTCGCGACGCCGGAGGATTTCCTGGCGTTCCTGCAGGCGGCCGCGGCAAGCGGACCCACCGCTGCAAAACCGACCCCCATCGAGAAATTTCTCGGCGCGCATCCGGCCGCGGTGAAATTCGTGAGCACGGCGAGACCGCCGCCGGTGAGTTTCGCGACGCTCGAATTCTACGGGGTCAACTCGTTCAAGTTCACCAATGCCAAGGGCGCGAGTCATTACGCCCGCTACCAGATCGTTCCGGCGGCCGGCGAGCATGCCTCGAGCGACGCGGACGCGAAGGCGGCGGCACCCAATTATTTGATGGACGAGTTGCCCAAGCGGATCGCACAGGCACCCGTCGCATTTCGCTTGTACGCGCAAGTTGCCGGTGCGGGCGACGCGATCGATGATCCGACAGTCACCTGGCCGCCCGAGCGCCGGCGGGTATTCTTGGGCACGCTCAAGCTGACCAAAACGGTTGCCGACCAGGTGACGGCGCAAAAAACCATCATGTTCAGTCCGTTGAATCTGCAGGCAGGCATCGAGCCGTCCGCCGATCCCGTACTGCTCGCCCGTCCGGCAGCCTATGGCGTGAGTTTCAGTCAAAGAATCCAGTAGGCTACGCCTTGCTGTGCGTGCTGTTGCTGTCGAGCCTGGCACGTAGCGCAGTC
The DNA here is from genome assembly GCA_003134045.1 of Gammaproteobacteria bacterium. Lineage (GTDB taxonomy): Bacteria > Pseudomonadota > Gammaproteobacteria > Steroidobacterales > Steroidobacteraceae > Bog-1198. Next base: position 6,148 of record PLAH01000087.1, on the reverse strand, counting down.
GGAACGTGGCGGTCACGACGATAGAGACTCCGCAGGATCTCGTACACCCGTCGTCTCGTCTAGGCGGTCGGCTGAGGGCGCGAGGGAGTCAGCGCGGTGCGACGGCCCCGATCTCGCGCTGTCGCCGCCGAAATTCGCCGGGTGTGCAGGCGGTCTCCCGCCGGAAGAACTTTACAAAGTTAGTCGGATCCTGAAATCCGAGGCGCTCCCCGATAAGCGTAATCGACATCGCTGAATGTGCAAGTAATCGCTTTGCTTCCAGATTGATTCTCGACGCAATGACGGCTTTCGCCGTCACACCCGCTAACCGTACGGCAGCGCGCGTCAGGGTCTTCCCCGAGCAGCCAAGGCGACTCGTGTATTGAGCGACTTGGTGCCACTTCGCAAAGTTACTTTCCACGAGTTGTTGAAAGGCTCTGAACCGCTCCGCTGAATTCGATGTCACATCCAATTCCGAGTCCCTACCGCCATGAGCGATGGAGAGCCGCAATAAAAGTGCGTATAGCTGATGGCGTAGAAGAGCGTTTACTGCGGCAGCAGGAGCTGCAATATGCGAGTCCTCCTTCATCTGAGCAATGGCATCAGTCACGATGCGCTGTTCGTGCTCATGAAGAGCCAAGTAGTCGGGAAACCCCGGGGCTAAGCCCTCCAATTTGGAGTCGGCCGAGTGCGGCCCAGGCTGCGGCGTCGGAATGAATTCCGGCCGGAACAGAACTATCCATCCATCCCAGTCCTGCTCAACACCAAACCGGTGAGCCTGCCCGGGCCGTAGCACGAGCATCGAACCCGGCTTGCACTTCGCGGACTTGAAATCGATCAATTGGGTGCATTCACCCCGTGTCACGTACAACAGCATGCAGAATGTATATCGATGCGGTAATCGCATGATTCGTTTGCCGATTCGACTTCTCAGATTCGATACGGAAAAGATCTCGAGGTCTAGTGCATACGCGCTGTCCGGGCGGTACTCGAGCCGCGCGACAGCAGATGCGCGGGCACCTTCGCGCCGGTTCGTCCGATATGTCCGTTTTCGACCAAGTTGCATCGTGTTATTACCGTGTGTTCCGGAGTAGCTGTCCTATAGTAACCAACAATGAGTTTTCGTCATGCCGCCCGATCTTAGTGATGTCTTCATCAACCAAGCATGCAAGCGAGCCCACAGAACGCTCGCAAAGGTCGATTGCCATCATTGGTGGCGGGATAGGCGGACTTTCTGCGGGGTTGTCGCTGCTCCGCCTGGGCCTCGATGTACAGGTGTACGAGCAAACGCAGACGCTACGCGAGGTCGGCGCCGGCATCCAAATCAGTCCGAACGCCTCCCGAATCCTGCATAGGCTCGGACTTGTCGACGAATCGGCTACACGGGGCGTGAAACCCCTGGCTCTGCGTCAACGCCGCTGGGACGACGGCCGTACATTGCGCCGTACCCCACTCGGCGCGGCGGTCGAGAGCGCGTGCGGCTCGCCCTATTACCAGTCTCACCGCGCCGATTTGTTGGACGCTCTGAAAAGCCGCTTCCCAGCCGAACGGCTCCATATGGGACACCGGCTCACCGACTTGGTCGATCACGGGGACCGCGTAGTGGCGCACTTCGAGAACGGCAAGAGCATCACCGTCGATGCGCTGATCGGTGCCGACGGAATCCATTCTTTGGTGCGTCGCAATGTGTTCGGCGGCGCGCGCCCACAGTTCACGGGCTGTGTTGCCTACCGTGGTTTGGTTGTCGCGGAGCGCTTGGCTTCCCTCGAGTTGCCGGTGGAATCGCAGATATGGATGGGTCCGGGCAAACATTTTGTACATTATTTCGTACGAGGAACGGAGCTCGTCAATTTCGTTGCGATCGTGGAGCAGGAATCCTGGATGCGCGAGTCCTGGAGCGAGCAGGCCGCCGTCAGCGAGGTACGGGCCGCTTTCGAAGGATGGCATCCGCAGGTCCGTACGATCCTTGGGGCCTCCGAGCAGTCCTTCGTTTGGGGACTCTTTGAACACTCGCCGATGACGCACTGGTCGACCGGACGTGTGGCCTTATTGGGCGATGCTTGTCATGCGATGTTGCCGTTTCTGGCCCAGGGTGCAGCACAGGCTATCGAGGACGCTGCGGCACTCGCGGGGTGCCTTGCCCAGGTTGGTGGGAAGGACATACCCGGAGCCCTCCGGCGCTATGAATGCTTGCGATTGCCCCGGGCATCGCGCATCCAGGCAGCCTCCAGAGAGAACAAGATCCGCTTCCATCTTCCCGATGGGCCGCAACAGCGAGAGCGCGACGCACAGATACGCGACTCAGCGACCGACTGGTTCCTGAAAGCATTTGGCTGGGTCTATGGGCATGACGCCGGAGCAGTCGATGGTGCGACCGGCTGCGGCGGCGAGGGATGACGCAGCGCCGTGAAATATTGCCGAACGGTATGTATATCAATCAGGGGCCCTTCCGAGCCGAGAACCGCCCCGTCCAGCAACGGCGCCCGCGATCAGCCGGCCGCGCTCCCGCCCAATTCGCCGGTGGCGCTCTGGATGTAGTTCTGCAGACCCATCTTGTCGATCAGGCCGAGCTGCTCCTCGATGAAATCGATGTGCTCTTCCTCGCTCTTCTGGATGTACACCAGAAGTTCGCGGGTGACGTAGTCCTTCACGGCCTCGCAATGGGCGATGGCCCCGATGTACATCGGGTGGGCCTCCATCTCGCGCCGCAGATCGCACTCCAGGATTTCGCGTACATCCTCGCCGATGAACAGCTTGCCGAGATCCTGTAAATTGGGCAGACCTTGGAGAAACAGAATGCGCTTGACCAGGCGGTCGGCGTGTTTCATTTCGTCGACCGATTCTTCGTATTCGATCTTGCCGAGCCGCTTCATGCCCCAGTTCTCGAGCATGCGGGCATGCAGGAAATACTGATTGATCGACGTGAGTTCGTTCTTCAGCGCCTGATTGAGAAAATCCAAGACTTTGGCATCGCCCTGCACGGTAACCCCTTGCGAAGATCGGTTGACCGGACCGATTGTATGCCCGATCGGGCGGGGAGCGGTGTCAGACTGCGAATTCGGCGGCAGGAATCGGGAAGAAAGCCGCCGACGCGGCCTCGTCGACCTGCGCGAGACTCGCCGACAGGGCAGCCTTCGCTTCCGGAACGCACTTCCCGCAGCAGGTACCTACCTGGAGTTCACGCCGCAGGTCGCGCATAGAAGCCGCGCCACCCTTGACCGCGGCGCGTATGTGTCGATCCGAGACGGCTTTGCAAACGCACACTATCATGGTCAGTATTGTGAACGCGAATGCGAATGATTGTCAATGCCGAGATGTAGCCGGCGACCGCACATCGATACAACCGATTCACGGACAATATGTTGAAATGGGCCGAGGCCAAGTCCGAATGCAGGGAGATGATTGATGAGAAGTGTAAACCCGGGCCTGGCGGGCGCGGCCGTGGCCGTCCTATGCATCGTAAGTGGCTGCGGCGGCACGAATAATGGCGCCCAATCGGCGCCGCCACCGCCCCAAGTATCAGTCGCCCAGGTCCTGCAAAAGCAGGTCAAGGACTGGGATGAGTTCACGGGACGCCTGCAGGCGGTCGAAACCGTCGAAATCCGCCCGCGCGTCTCCGGTTACATCGACAAAGTGGTATTCACCGAAGGCAGTCTGGTCAAGCGCGGCGACCTGTTGTTCCTGATCGATCCGCGCCCGTATCAGGCGGAGACGGATCGTGCGGCGGCCGACGTCAAACGTTACAAAACCGCGCTCGAGCTCGCGCGCATCGAATTGGGCCGGGTGCAGAAACTCAAGGACAGCGGCGCCGTGTCCGAGGAGGAGTTGGACGAGCGCAAGAGCACCTTGGCGCAAACCGAAGCCAATGTGGGGGGAGCGGAAGCGGCGCTGGAAGCCGCTGCGCTGAATCTGGATTTCACCCGCGTCACCAGCCCCATCGACGGGCGGGTCAGCCGGGCGGAAGTCACCCGGGGCAACCTGGTTACCGGCGGAATCAACGGCGGGACCTTGCTCACCTCCGTGGTCTCGATGGATCCGATGTATCTGTACTTCGATGCGGACGAGCAGAGCTACCTGCGTTATACCCAGATGCCGCGGGTCGGGTCGCGTCCCAATTCGCGCGACGCCGCGCCGGTCAATGTGGGCCTCGCGAACGAGGAGGGCTTTCCCCACATGGGCGTCGTCGATTTCGTGGATAACCAGCTGAATTCGCAGACCGGGACCATTCGCGCGCGCGCGGTGCTGCAGAACAAGGAGGGCCTGTATACGCCCGGACTGTTCGCGCGGGTTCAATTGCTCGCAGGCAACGAGTATTCGGCGATTCTGATCGACGATCGTGCGGTCAACACCGATCAGAGCCAAAAGTACGTGCTGGTGCTGGGCGCCAACAATACGGTCGAATACCGGCGCGTGAAGCTCGGCCGCATCATCGACGGCTTGCGCATCGTACGCGAGGGACTGAAGGTGGGCGATGTCATCATCGTGAACGGCGCGCAGCGCGTGCACCCGGGAGTTACCGTGACGCCACAGACGGTGCTCATGGGCGCCGATGAGGGCGCACCGCCCGCCGCTGCGCCCGCGGCCGCGAAAGCCGACGCTGCGCCGGCAACATCGAAATAAGGCCTTGATCCGGTGAATATTTCGTCTTTCTTCATCGAACGTCCGATTTTTGCGACGGTGCTTGCGATCGTCGTCACGTTTGCGGGACTTCTCGCCATACCGTCGCTGCCCATCAGCGAGTATCCCGAGATCGTGCCGCCCACGGTGGTGGTGAGCGGCCAGTATCCCGGCGCGTCGCCCAAGACCATCGCCGAAACGGTGATCACGCCGCTCGAGCAGCAGATCAACGGCGTGGAAAATGCGATCTACACGAATTCCGTGGCCACGCCCGACGGCGTGTTCTCCATCACCGTGACCTTCAAGCTCGGCACGGATCTCGATATCGCGCAGGTGCAGACGCAGAACCGCGTCACCCAGGCGGAAACGCGGCTTCCCGAAGTGGTGCGGCAGCTTGGCTTGGTCACGCAGAAAAAATCCCCCGACCTGACCATGGTGGTGTTTCTCAAGTCCGCGGACAAGCGCTACGACTCGCTCTATTTGCGCAATTACGCGGTCATCCAGATCAAAGACGTCCTGGCCCGCCTGCAGGGCATGGGCGATGTCGAAGTGTTCGGCTCGGGCGACTACTCCATGCGCCTGTGGCTCGATCCCGCCAAGATCGCGGCGCGCAACATGGACGTCGATGAGGTGCTGAACGCGGTGCGCGAGCAGAACGTGCAGGTTGCCGCGGGTCAAATCGGCGGCCAGCCGGCGCTGCCGGGCACCGAATTCCAGTACATCGTCAACGCGCAGGGACGGCTGCAGACCGAGCAAGAGTTCGAAAACATCGTGGTCAAGAACGGTGCGAACGGCGAGACCACGTACCTGCGCGACATCGCGCGGCTCGAGTTGGGCCCGGACAACTATGCGTTGAGAAGCATGCTGGACGGCGGTCCCGCGGTGGCCATTCCGGTGTTCCAATTGCCCGGCGCGAACGCCCTGCAGTTGTCGGATTCGGTGCGCAGCACCATGAAGGAACTCGCCAAGACCTTCCCCGAGGGTGTGAGCTACGAGATCGACTACGATCCGACGGTGTTCGTCCGCAGCTCCATCGAGGCGGTGATCCACACGCTGCTCGAAGCCGTGGCCCTGGTGGTGCTGGTGGTGGTGGTGTTTCTGCAGAGTTGGCGTGCCAGCATCATTCCGCTGGTCGCGGTGCCCGTGGCCATCATCGGTACGCTCGCGGCGTTGCTGCTGGCCGGATTTTCCATCAATTCGCTGACCTTGTTCGGTCTGGTGCTGGCCACGGGCATCGTGGTGGACGATGCCATCGTCGTGGTGGAAAATATCGAGCGAAAAATCGAGGATGGGCTGAACCCGCACGCCGCGGCCCATGCGGCGATGGCGGAGGTCACCCGACCCATCATCTCCATCTGTCTGGTGCTGTGCGCGGTGTTCGTCCCGGTGGCCTTCGTCACCGGCCTCACCGGCCAGTTCTATCGTCAGTTCGGCATCACGATTGCGGCGAGCACCCTGATTTCGACCTTCAATTCGCTGACCTTGTCGCCGGCGCTCGCGGCCCTGTTGCTCAAACCGCGGAGCGCGCCGCCGGATGTGTTTCAGCGCGGCA
>PLAH01000001.1 GCA_003134045.1 Gammaproteobacteria bacterium | reverse complement strand
AACCATTCCGAATTTCCTGGGCAAATCATACAAGAGCGTCACCGTCACCGTTTGCGCTCGCTGCAACAATGCGCGCTTCGGGCAATTGGAGAATGTGATTTCCAAGGCTGTAAGGACGGCCGATCCATTCGAGAGCTTTGCGGAGTTGCCGGGCGAAGCCATTGCCCTGTGGCTCGGCAAGATTTTCTGGCTTCTCTGTCAAAAAAGTCATTCGGTCCAAGATTACAAGACGCGCACCGCCCCTAAACCCGAGCAGATTCTGCCGGAGGAACTAATGTCCGGAATCGCGTATTTGGGAGTATTCGAGCGCGCGTTTGCGAACAACAAGTCGATGCTCTCGTGCTACCTGACGGATCCGCCGCTAACGGAGTTTTACAACGCACCGTACTCCCTGTACCGCTTCAAGATTGCGGAAGACGAGAATTTCGAACACTTCGATTACTTGGATAGCCCTATCGTCCTGGGTGTGGCCTCGCGAACCGGGAACGTGGGATTTGTCTGCATGTTCGATGGCGGATTGCATCAACGATTCCGCTCTCATCGGTTTGCCAATCTGGTTACGGAGACACTGCACCCGATGCAGTTTTCCGAGGTCGCCGCGCGAATCTTTTTCGACCAGACCGTGCTGGACGAGCGCGCGGCGCAAGTGACGTACTACTGGAACCCTGATCGTCGCGCGGTCATCGCCAAGACGCTGAGCCCTCGTTTCTACAACCCTTATCTGCAGGATAACTTCGATCCCAAGCTTCTGGCGCAGTTTATGGGCCGCTTTACGCAGTCCGACCCGAACACCCTACTTGTAGGGGACCGAGAATTCACGAGGCTATGGGATGAAAATGGCGACTTCCTACCTTATGCGGTCACGCCGGAAGACATTGAAGCGGCGCAATCGAATCCAAACCGCACCGTCATCGGGCCGGACGATCCGAAGTGGCGCACTGCGCCGCCGAAGGAATGAAATGACTCATGGGCAGGTGCGATGGGTATCACGGATTCCACGACGCAGCCGCAGTAACCTGTGTTAGAGATGTCTTTGGGGAGCTATAGTTCCGGAGCAGCGTTCTTTGTCGGCACAACTTATGGAACATCATCTCGGCAACATGAGCCGGGGAGGAGGTATGCCTATGAGGACACCAAACAATTCGGAGGCTTCAGCATCCCGCAAGGGTATGTGGAATCTAGTCCTGTTGGTCTGTCATGTCGGGATCTTAGTAGCAACGGTGCTTTTGCATCCGCTATCATTCAACCACGCCGATGGGGCGCTGCCCAAAGACATCTCCATTCCGCCGGGAGGCTCGAGCGCTGGGTGAATAACCACTCTTAACCCGATGGCGCGCACTGCACTCAACCCTGTCCCGGACCATATACGTCCGATGTTCAACGCACTTATTGCGTTGCCGTACTTCATGCGCCGTCTGGGTATTAGAAAGCGTTTGAAGCCACCACCCCCACGCTTTCTGTATAAGTTCAGGGCTTCGCCCCGTGATTCAAGCCTGGCTGCGAAAGACGAATACATATTTCGGCTGCGCCAAATCATGGTGGATTCGGAGCTTTGGCTCAGCAGCCCAAGTGATTTCAACGACCCATTCGACACTGCGGGTCGGTTTGAGATAAAGGGATCGAAGGCAAAACGGCTAGCGCACATCAAGGCGGTCGTAGAGAAGTACGCGCCCGAAGGTGCTACTCCTGCAGCAATTCAGGAGGCCCACGACAAAGCTGCGAGACTTACGGACAGCGAAATCCTTAGCATGCTGCGGACCTCCTTTGAATCGCAGCGAGACTCCACAGGAGTTATCTGTTTCGTAGAGGGAGATCCCCGTGACGTGCTCATGTGGAGCCACTACGCCGCTGATCACAAAGGGGTGTGCTTACAGTTTGAGCCGGCTCGGGATCTATTCACATTCGCGCGCGCCGTAGCAGTGAAGTATGCACACCAATACCCGGTGGTCAATTGGCTAAACGGCATATCTGAGATGGAGAAGATACTTCGCCGCAAGCACCCCCGGTGGAAGTACGAGGCCGAGCGACGCATCATCCAAATAGGGGCGGCCCGATCGGCGTTCAACTACAATCCGGTCGCTTTAACCGGTCTTTTGTTTGGCTGTGCCGCGGACGACACGGCAATTAAAGCCACCGAAACGGTGCTCGCTGCACGAGCCGCTGCGGGGTTGCCGGACTTGAAGCTGTATCGGGCTGAAAAGCATAAGTCTCGATATGAGCTCGTCGTCAAACGATTTCTGTAGACACCGGTCTGACCGGGGACAAAGCGCGAAAACACGCGACGCCCGCAAGGGTTGCGCCGAAGCGCCAGATAAGTTAGACGATCATCCATGGGCAATTCGACGCTTTGGAGGAGGACATCGGCCGGAATAATAGCGCCGCGCGGCATTTGTCTGAGTGGACACCGATTCTGTCTCAAGCCGGCGAATCTCACCTCCGATCATTCCCGGCCGTTGGCGTCGCATCGGCCGTCGGCCGGCGAAATCGGTGCTTTAGCGACGTCGAATCGTAGATCTTCGCCCTCGATCACCGCGACGAGTGCATGGGTGTCAATCACGCGTCAGCTGGTGAGTTCTGATTCGCAGTTGCATAAATTCCCAGAAGCACTCGAAGAGAAGCTATATTCGAAAGGCGTCTTGACGCACAAGAGAAACCTTGTTGAAGGCGGCCCACGCCTGAATTAGGGCATCGGAGAATGCGCGGACAACCGGTTCGGACCTCGTGTGCGGAGTCGGGGATGAGAAGCATGGCGCTCCCCGTCCCCTTCTGCTGACGTCCGTGTGTGCTTCAGAAATCATGACGACCCCGTCATTGTTCGGATATCTGATCGAGCCATCGTCCCTCCTCTTCTTGAGTACTTGACTCAACCCATAACGAACCAAGTCGGGGTGCAAGGTCGGTGCGCTCACATTCAGGATCAGGACTATTCCGATGGCATCGGGGATCGAGAATATTTCCCGAGTATCCCTTGTCTGCTTATCAGCACTTGCAACGCCATTTTCAACTCCCTTGGTTATCCCACGGATCATCTTGGATTTGAGTTCATCGCCATCCGGCAGACCCGCGAAGATTCGTTCTACCGAGACCCTGCCATATGCGAGTATACGTCCTTGCTGAATCAGCTCGTCTACGAATTTTTGCGGTCTATCCGCCGGATCAACGACGAGCACTTTCTGCTCGATGATGACTTGCCGTTCCCATAGTAGGTAATCCGCACGCTTTTTATCTGGGAGATGTACGTCGCGCAGTACGTCGTCGATGTTCTCGAAGCCACGCTGGGTTTTTATGAATGTACCAAAACGCTCTTGCAGATTACTCATATAGCTGACTATAGCTTCAACGGGTGACTATGTCTTTTACACGAGGATCGCGCACGTGCTGGCGCAACTCGCGGCCCACGGACTCCTTCTCTGTCTGCGGCGCCGGCATGCGATCAACGAATCGTCGCACGTCATCGGCAAGATCACGGTGGCCGTCCTTAGCAAGCAGATTGGCAACGGAGTGCCATCCGTTCTCGACCTGGCGCCGAGTTTCCACCAGCGTGCGTTTACCGGGTTCGGCGCGGGTGTTGCCCTTTAGAAGTTCGGCAGCGACGGCTTCCGCTTGCGCGCGGACGTAGGTGGAGTCACCGCGCAGACTCGCCCGATAGATGCCGTCCTTCTTGGACTTTCGAGTCTCGCCGCGGACGGCCCGTTCGGTGGCATTGGCCTCAACACCGAGCAGTCTAAGATTCCGTGCAAACTCCGACCGCCAGTGCCGAAGCGTCGCTTTCTTGATATTAAGGCGCACGCCCTGTTCGCTGACGGCTTTCAGCACAAGATGAACGTGCGGATGCGGTTCGTCGGTATGTAGGGCGAGCGCATATCGGTGCTGGCCCCAGAACTCCTCTCGCGCGAGATTTCGGACCGCTCCCAGTACCTTGTCCGGTGGTGTTCCAGGCGGCATCGAAAACATGAGTTTGTGGACGAGCTTCGGCGGCTTTCGGCCCTTGGTACCGGCGAGGGTTG
>PLAH01000033.1 GCA_003134045.1 Gammaproteobacteria bacterium | reverse complement strand
GGTGTATGCAGACGCGTCACGTGTATTTCGTCCGGGTGGATTGAACATTCCGACACCCGTAGCACTTTGCGGGATCCAGGTACCTTTGAGTTATGGGCCAGACTTTGTCTGGAATTACGAACTGGGCGAGAAGGCCAAACTGTTTGACGGTCGATTTACCGTGCATGCCGATTATTTTTACATGCGGTGGTCAGGTGTGCAGCAACAATTGGGGTTGGTGTGCGGCTCTGTCTATACTGCGAATGCGGGACTCGCGGTTTCGTACGGCCCGGAACTCGAGATAGCGGCAGAATTGACTGCCGGACTTGAGTTCACGGTCGGCGGCGCGTACACACAAGCGTCCATAAAGTCGGTGAATCCTGCAGTCGCCGGGGACACGCTTGGACCAACAAAGGTGCTGGAAGATGGGACGGCGTTGGTTGATGTGCCCCGCTACACGATGAGTAGCTCCCTGAAATATACGAAGCCACTCGCAGATGGTCTTGATCTCACGGCTCGGCTTGACGCCACGCGCATTGGGCCCATGTGGGACTTTGCTTATTACTATGAGCAACTCGCGGCCTATACGTTGCTCAGAGGGCGGATTGGACTGTTCCGTGACAAGAGGTGGAGTGGTTCTCTCTTCGTCGACAACATAGCCAACAAGCACGCGATTACTACCATCAATAACACCGGGTATTCGATCTCGATTCCCTCCCTCACTCGCGGTTCGGTTACCCAACCGAGAACCGCCGGCCTCGATGTGCAGTTCAGATTTTGAGAACGCGAGTGTTTAAAGGCCGGCCCGAATGCAGGACACAATAAATAGTGGACACCACGCTGATGGCACTCGACGGGCACGCGGCCCGCAGGAATCATCCATGGTCGTCGATCTGTCAAACAGGGTTGCCATTGTCAGCGGCGCCGGGCGAGGCATCGGGGAGGGCATCGCCCGCGTTTTCGCGAAGGCCGGAGCCAAGGTTGTGCTAGCCACGCGCAGTCAAGCGAATGGCCAGGCGGTGGCCGACTCGATCGTCAAGGGCGGCGGTGTTGCCTGGCTCAACCAGACGGATGTGGGCCGCCGCGCTGAAGTGAAGCGCGTGGTCGCACAGACGGTCGAGCGCTTCGGGCGGCTCGACATCGTCGTGCACAATGCGGCTGTCTATCCGGTTCTGCCCATCGAGAAGCTGTCGGATGCCGACCTTGATCTCACTTTGTCGGTGAACCTGAAGGCCGGTTTCTGGTTCATCCAAGAGTCGCTGCCGCATCTGCGCAAACAGGGGGGTGGGCGATTCTTGTTCACCTCCTCCGTCACCGGGCCGAACGTCGCCATGCCGGGTACGGCGCACTACGCGGCCTCGAAGTGTGGTCTGAATGGCCTGATCCGCACGGCGGCGCTCGAGTACGCGCGGCAGAACATCACCGTGAACGGCGTCGAGCCCGGCTATATACTCACGCCGGCGATGGACGCGCTGGGCGGGCCGGAAGCGCTCGCCCAAATGGCGACCCAGATCCCGCTCGGCAAACTGGGGCATCCGAACGATATCGCGAACACGATGTTGTTTCTTGCCTCGGACGCCGCGTCCTACATCACGGGGCAGACCATCGTCGTCGACGGAGGTTCGACGCTGACGGAGAGCCCGGTGGTGCTCGAATCCTTCTATCAGGAACAGTGACGGCAAGGAGCCCGCGCAAGTGACAAGCGATGCATTGCTGGAGCGGCGCTATCGCGTACTTGGGCGCAATTCGCCGCTGTTCTACGACAAGCCCCTGCACCTGGTCCGCGGCGAGGGGGTGTGGCTGTACGACGCGGACGGCCGGCGCTATCTGGATGCCTACAACAACGTGCCGCACGTTGGTCATTGCCACCCACGCGTGGTGGCCGCGCTGAGCCGGCAGGCGGCCACGCTGAATATTCATACACGCTATCTCGATGAGAACGTGGTGGCCTATGCGGAGCGGCTCACCTCGCTGTTCGACGCGCAGCTCTCGATGGCCATGTTTTGCTGCACAGGAAGCGAAGCAAACGAACTTGCGCTGCGCATCGCGCGCGATTGCAGCGGCGGCGAGGGGATCATATCGACGGCCTGGGCATATCACGGCAATACGGCGGCGGTGATGCAGGTCAGTTCACTGTTCACTCCCGAGGACAAGCGCGGCCCGCACGTACGCACGGTGCCGGTCATGGACCCCTACCGGGACCGCGCGGGGCGCAGCGACGAAGAACTTTCGACAGCCTATGCGCTGGACGTGAAGCGCGCGATCGATTCGTTCAGCGCAGCCGGCGTACGCTTCGCCGGTCTGCTGTACTGCACGGCCTTCTCCAGTGAGGGTCTGCCGACTCTGCCGGCTGGATTCATGGCGAAAGCGCTCGCCCATGTCCACGCTGCCGGCGGATTTTTCATTGCCGACGAGGTGCAGGCGGGTTTCGGCCGTCTGGGCAGCCACATGTGGGGACACCAGAAGCTGGGTGTCATTCCCGATATCGTCACCATGGGCAAGCCCATGGGCAACGGCCACCCGCTGGCCGCCGTGGTCGCACGCCGTGAGCTCGTCAGCGGGTTTACGAGTCGCAACATGTATTTCAACACCTTTGGCGGCAATCCCGTCTCGGCCGCCGTCGGCACGGCGGTGCTCGACGTGCTCGAGGACGAGCACCTGCTCGACAACGCGGTCACCGTCGGCGCTTATACGCTGGCGCGGCTCAAGCGGCTGGCGGAGCGACATGCACTGATCGGGGACGTACGCGGTGCCGGACTGTTCTTCGCGGTCGACTTCGTCGACGATCGCAACGCCAAAACCCCCGCGACGGCGCAATCCAAACGGCTCGTCAATCTCATGCGCGAGCGCGGGGTGCTGATCAGCCGCATCGGAATCCACGACAACATCCTGAAGATCCGCCCGCCGATGTCGTTTTCGCAGCAGCATGCGGATCTGCTCGTCGACACGCTCGATCAGGCGATGGGGGCACTGTGAGCGCGGCGGCGGCCATCGAGTCGGCAGCCTTCCTCGGGGAAATGCAGGCGCTGGCGCTTGTCGCGTTGCACGAGTGGGATCTTGCGGTGGTGGAACTCGCGCCGATCAAGGTGCGCGAGAATGCCGTGTTCAGGGTCGACATGGCCGACGGCAGGCGCGCCGTGCTGCGGGTGCATCGCAGCGGCTATCACTCGGACGCCGAACTCGATTCGGAGTTCGTGTGGATGCGCGCGCTGGAGGCAGGCGGAATCCCGGTTCCGCGCGTGATTCGTTCGCGTCGCAGTCGAGATTTCGAGGTCATAGCGCTGCCGGTGGCTGGTACGCGGCAGATCGACGTGTTCGAGTGGATCGACGGACGCCAGCTCGGGTCCGTCGAGAGCGGCGTCAGCGGCGAAGGTGCCGTCATCGCCGAGCAGTACCGTCTGATCGGCACGGTCGCTGCGCGCATGCACAACCAAGCTGAAGGTTGGCAACGCCCGGCGGCATTCCGGCGTCACGCCTGGGACGCCGCGGGGCTGGTCGGCGAGCAGCCGTTCTGGGGAAGGTTTTGGGAACTCGCCGCATTGACGCCGGGACAGAAGAGCTTGCTGCTGCGCGCACGCACGAAGATTGCGGGCGACCTTGCCGCCTTTGGCACGAAGCCCGATCGCTATGGGCTCATTCATGCCGACCTCGTCCCGGAGAATCTGCTCGTCGATGGCCCGCGAGTCAAGGTGATAGACTTCGATGACGCGGGCTTCGGCTGGCATCTGTTTGAGCTTGCCACCTCCCTGTACTTCATCACGGGCGACGGCATCTATCCCACTGCCCGCGACGCGCTGATCAACGGTTACCGCAGCCAACGCCAGTTGTCTGATGGGGCGCTGGAGTGGCTGCCGTTGTTTCTTGCGGTGCGGGGCACCACATATCTCGGTTGGGTGCATACACGCCAGGGGAGCGTCACGGCGCGCGAAATGACACCCTTTCTGGTGGAGCGTGCCTGCACGGTCGCCGACGAGTACTTGGCAAAGGCTACTTCAGAGGAACTTTAACGACCCGGCGTCGCTGCTGGCAATGGTTATGTGGGCCGCTCCGCTCCTTGGTCCGCAATGTCAGGGTCGCCGTCATGTGGATTCACCTCCTGCGTAATAGACCGGGCTGCTATCCACAGAAGCCATGCGCCCCACAGAACGGTTGGACACAACACAAGCATGGAATAGCGCAAGGAGTCCGCACCGAACCACGGCCGCAGGGCATCGCTCAAAGCACCCGCGGTCCACGGTCCTAGTCCAATCCCGATCAAGTTAGCAAAAAGAAAAATAATGGCGACCGCTGTCGCCCGCATACGTCCCGGCACTAACGTCTGGATCACTGAAAAGATCGGCCCATTGGTCATGGCGCCGGCGAGATTGGAGAGGCCAAGCCATCCGAAGGCGATATATGCGTTTGGCGCAAGCGCAGGTAAATAGACCAAAGCCATCAAGATTCCGGACACGGAGATAAGACCCGCCATTACCTTCAACTGAAGCCTTTCATTCCTGGATGCGCGCCGCGCGGCCCACTCACCGCCCCAGTAGGTACCTAGAACGCCGCTGATGCCGTAGATAACGGCGAACCAGGTTCCAAGTTCTCCAGTTCCTAGGCCAAATGACCGAATGAAAAACGAGGGGGTCCATTGCATCGTGCCGTAGTTCATGAACCACATCACCGAGTTGGCGTACAGTAGATGACGGAAGGTGACGCTGGCGAAGAGGGTCGCGCCGACGCTGCGCAAGCTCGGGTGGGCAGAGGGCTCCGTAATAGTGGCGGGGGTGTCTCGTCGCGGTTCTCTTAAGCTGAACCGCGCGGCCGCCGCCAGCAATACGCCTGGCAGCCCGATGATCACAAACATTGCCCGCCATCCACACAGCTGATTCAACCAGCCAGCGGCAAAATATCCCAATACGACGCTAGCAGATACTCCTTGCATGTAAAGCGAGACAGCCCGCGGACGCTCTGCTCTCGAAAACCTATCGGCAATCAGAGACAAGGCGGGTGGAACGCATCCAGCCTCGCCGACTCCGACTATCACCCTAATCAGCAGCAACTGAACGAAATTGGCAGCTACACCGCACGCAGCAACTGCAACACTCCAGAGGATGGTGGCAAGGCCAATGATCGTCACACGATTGCCAGTATCCGCCCAACGCGCGATCGGCAATCCCATGATCGAGTAGAAAAAGGCGAATGCAATACCGCTCAAGATCCCCAGTTCCGAGTCGCTGAGCCCCAGGTCTCCCTTGATGTCCTGGAGGACCAATCCCAACGCAAATCGGTCCGTATAGTTGAAGGTGACAATCACCGTCAAGAGGAACAGCAAGTATTTCTTATTATTCTTCACGTGAAATTGAACTCGACGGACTGGAGGCACTCCCATCGGAAGGCGCTCATCGCTTATCTAAGTGCCTACGACTCTAAGATCGGCGCGCTTCAACTTGGTCAGAGGCTCATGTCCGGAGTCGGTGATTAGCACCGGGTCCGTACACAGCACCAAGTACTCGTCGGGCTTCTCGGAAGCGCCGAAGAGAGAAATCACAGTTCCCGGTTCCAAAATCCACTCGTCAGTCTCTTTGATGGTCCAACCCTCATACCAGATATCTCCACACCCGATACCGGTGGTGTAAGCCATATTACCCTCGACATCGAGATTTCCCTCCACGTCCGTCGCCCCGAACTGCTCAGCCATGGCTTTCGCAATTTTCGCAATCGGTACCCCCGGCCCGATCAGGGAAAGCGCGAGATCAATCCGCGCGCGGGCCATCGCGTAGTGTCCTCGCTGCTCGGTTGTCGGCTTTGCACCACATACCACGGTGTGTGCGCCTACCACATGGTACCGCTGAAAAGCCGCACCCGCCTCAAGTACAATGAGCTCACCAGGTTTAAACCGGCGCCGGGATGGCGAATGGATCGTACGGTGTAGAGTGTTGATACCGGTGGTCATGAGCGGAGGGAATATGCAGTGCTCACCACCCGCCGAATACGTTGCATTGATCGCCGCACCGGCAGCATCGGATTCTCTAGCCCCAGGCTTCATCGCGGCGAATGCCGCCTCAAAATGAATATCCAACAATTCCGCCGCGCGACGCATGCATAGCACCTCGGTCGGTGACTTCACAACTCGCAAGCGGGTGACGAGATCTGACGCGTCTACAATCTGAGCGCCCTGAGCCCGCAGCTTCTCCACGACCCGCATATGAGTCCGAGGAGGAACGGCAGAGTCACTGATTTCGACTCCTACCCTTGTGGCCTTTGGAAATTCCGAGAACGTCTGGGCAAGCACTTCTGCTGCTTCGTCGTAGTCTCTGACCCATGTCCGGATTTCCCCAATCAAGGGCGACTGGGCAAAGAGTATGTCCCAGTATGTCCATACAACCGCAACGGGCGGCCGATCTAATGATAGGAGAACGCCTTGAAAGACACCGGCACTGGCAACCCTGTCTATGCCAAACAGGTAATAGATGCTGTGTAGTGATGTCACCAGCAGCATGTCCAGCGCTTGCTCCTGCATTTTCTCCCTTGTCCGCGCGATCCGAGTAGCATGTTCTTCCCACGTAAAGGGATGCTCAATATCCAACTGCACCGTCATAGTCCACCCTGTACAAACGTATGCCCCGAAGTTATTGTAGGATTTTTGATTGACCTGGGTTGTCCGTCGTAGGCGGACATACGATTGCGATTGATCCGCGGGATCTTCACGGCCCGAACGCTCGTATTCGTTTCCACTCCGGTCACCGCGTCGCTCTCCGTGGTCCCCTCGTCGCACGAGAGTGTAGACGGTGCGAACCGGGCCGCTCAACGAGTGTGAAGGGTGGAGATGGGGAAAGCGGTCCCGACAGCTACCCGGACGGGTAGCAGGCGCCTAGCAAGTCTATGATCAGACGGCCAAGTGCGTGGATCTGCGCGCCGACCTGCCGCGCTTGTCGAGTGAGAGAAATCGGTGTGCCACTCGCGTAGATATCTCGCGTTCGTGAGCAAGGTTCGCCCAACCATCGCAATCCGAACCGGAGTCACTCCGGCGGGCTCCGCGATGCTCCGATGCGAAGCATTCCCATTTGTGCCATATTGGCCTCGTCCAGTCGGGCTGTTTAGAATCGGCGGACATCGTAGCTTCCGCTGAGCGTCGGAGCTGCGTGTGTCTTCGTAATGCATCACTTCTCCGGAGCAAATGAGTGGGAACGGATCACGTGATTGACTTGAGCTCCACTCGAGTATCCGCTGAGCAAACGCCTGGCACAGATAGCGCGTGGCTGCATGTCGGCAAGTTCGCGCCGCCGCAACAGCGAGTGACTGCGGCCCGTCGCGACGCACTGCTTGCACGCCTCGACGCGGCTCTGAATCTTCCGCTCTCCCTAATTGTCTCGCCGGCCGGCTTCGGCAAAACGACTCTTCTCACCCAATGGTGGCAGGGCTTGCAGGAACGAGGCGAGGTTTCTTGCTGCTGGCTGAGTTTGGACGAACTCGATACGGATGCGAGCCGCTTAGTGGCAGGCTTGATTCTCGCGGTTTCGAAAGCAGGTGTTGACGTTGGCGCGGCGGACATTGCTGCGCGGCAGCAGTTAATCGACGCCGACATTCGTCCTATCTTGGCCGCAATGCTCGTGGCGATCCGGAAGAGTTCCAAGCGCGTCGTTATTATTTTAGATGACTACCATCGGGCGTGTTCGCCGGCGGTTGAACAGGTGGTCGAGACGCTTGTCGAGCATGGTCACGGTTCGTTGCACGTGGCGATTAGCGGGCGCAACAAGCCGACATTTCAAATCTCGGCCCTTTTCGCGCGCGGACTAGTGCTGCTTCTCGACGCGTCGGATCTCGCATTGTCGATATCGGAAGCGTCACAAATTATTGGTCCGGATGTATCCGAGGCCGACCTTGCACTCCTTCATTTACGTACAGAAGGCTGGGCGGTTGCTCTACAATTTACGAGGTTGTGGTTGGAGCGGGGGCACCACACGCCCGAAAGTCTTCGGAAGATCTCGGGCCGAACGGTCGAAATGACCGAGTATCTCGCCGAGCAAGTTGTACAGGATATGCCTGCGGATCTTCGAGAGTTCCTGCTGGAAATGTCTCTGATTGAGCGATTTAGCCCGAGTCTTGCAGATGCAGTTCGAGAGCGCAGCGACAGCGCCGAGTTGCTTGAGCGCTTGCGGCCCTACGATGCGCTTCTCGTGCCTCTAGACGTTAACCGGGATTGGTATCGATTCCACTCTCTATTTGCCGATTTTCTTACACAGCGCCTTCACAGGGGACCCCCTGGCCGCGCGGCGACGCTGCACCGCCGGGCAGCTCGATGGCTCTCTGAGGCCGGCGATGCCATCACGGCTGTCAAATACGCGTTGAAGGCTGGCGATGCCCCGCTGGCTGTCGAAATAACTCAGGCCGCCGGTGGTTGGGAGGCGATACTTCGGCGGGGCATTGGCTATGTGCGGTCCCTCCTGAACTGCTTCAGCGATATAGCGATTCGCTCAGAACCAGTGCTTCAGCTCACCCAGGCGTACCTGGACATAAAGCTGGCAAATTACGACGCAGCGACGGATATGTTGGCCCTTACTAGGACGCTTCTGGAAACGGCAAGCCCGAAGATCCGGCGCGACTTCCAGATCAT
>PLAH01000146.1 GCA_003134045.1 Gammaproteobacteria bacterium | reverse complement strand
TGAAGGACGCGCTGGATGAACTTACCTCGAACGAGTTCGTCATGGGCGATCATCACTTCACGTTGCAGGTGCTCACTGGTGCCGCGGACGGGAAAGCAGCGGCCACCGACGAGAATCGGGTGAAGGCGCTTAACGACCATATCGCATTGGCTCGCACCATGCTGGCTGATACCGGCATGACTACAGCGCGCGAGGATCTGGCGTTGGAGGCGGCGTTTTGGGCGCAGCTCCCCGGGGCCTTCTCGTTCCGGCCGAGGAAGGCGCCGATCACGTCGCGCAATTTCTGCGCCAAGGCCGCCTTTCACAATTTCCCCTGCGGTCGCGCGACCGGCAATCACTGGGGCGACGCGCTGGCGCTGCTCATCACCAGCGCCCGCTCGCCGTACTACTTCTCGCTCCATGCCAGCGATCCGAGCGATCCGGATGGCGGGAGTCGCAAGGACACGGGGCATACATTTATTTGCGGCCCCACCGGGTCGGGAAAGTCCGTGCTGATTGGCTTTTTGGTGGCCATGCTGGCGCGGCAGGGCGCCACGCAGGTTATCTTCGACAAGGATCGCGGACTTGAAATCTTGGTGCGTGCCTTGGGCGGCACGTATCTTCCGCTCAAGAACGGAGTGCCCACGGGATTTAATCCACTGCGACTGCAACCGTCGGCCGCGAACATCGAGTTTCTCAAAACGTGGCTGCGTGCGTTGGTTCGGGGAACCACGCCGCTCAGCATACGGGAAGAGGCCGACCTTGACCATGCGCTCATGGGCACGCTCGCGCTGGACCTGTCGGCTCGGCGCCTGTCCCGGCTGATTGAGTTCACCGATGCGACGAAGCCTGAGGGTATTCANNTATTCGGTGTCGATGTCACGGATTTTCTCGACAATGCGCTCACGCGGTCCCCGGTCACCCTGTATCTGTTCCATGTCATCCGCAGCCTGCTCGACGGTCGAAAGCTCGTCTGTTGGATGGACGAGTTCTGGCGCTTGCTCGGCGATCCGGCATTCGAGAATTTCGCCAAGGACGGGCCTAAGACCTGGCGCAAGTTGAACGGCGTCATGTGTGTTGCGACGCAGAGTGCGAGCGATGTGCTCGACAGCCCCATCAGTCGCACGATCATTGAGCAAACGCCGACCAAGATTCTCTTTCCGAATCCCGATGCGAACGCGGCCGAATACGTCGAAGGTTTCGGGCTCTCGGAGCGGGAATTCAAGCTCATTAAGGAACAACTCGAGCCGGGTTCCCGACAATTCCTCATCAAGCAAGGGCACTACTCGGTTGTGTGCCAGTTGAACCTCAAAGGCTTCGATGCGGAGCTCAAGGTGATTTCCGGCCGCGCAAGTACCGTGGAGGAACTGCACCGAATCCTGCCTACGACCGGCCCGGACCCCGCGCAATGGTTGCCGGTCTTCCAATCCACAGAGTCACGATAAGGAGTACAGCGATGCGTCATCTGAAAAGAGCTCTCCCGATGATGGCTTGTCTGGTGGGATTGGCGGTCGCGCCGCCCTCGAATGCGCAATGGGCGGTCGTGGATGTCGGAGCGATCACGCAGCTCATTCAGGAGATCAGCTATTGGAAGCAGCAGATCCAGGCGATGTCCTCGCAGCTTAATCAGCTCCAAAGTACCTACAACGCCATGACCGGGAACCGCGGCATGCAGAACCTGTTACCCATCACGCCGCAGACGCGCAATTACTTACCGACCAACTGGCAGGGGCTCATCGCGACCCTGAATGGACTCTCGGGTAGCTACGGCGCGCTTAGCGCGCAATTGAACTCCACGCTCTCTGCCAATGCGATCCTGACCCCTGCTCAACTGTCACGACTCTCGCCCCAAGAGCAAGCGCAACTGCAAAGCTCGCGCAATTCCGCGGCGCTCATGCAAGCGACTAGTCAACAGGCCCTCCAGGCGAGCAGCCAGCGTTTCACGTCGCTGCAGCAGCTGATCAACGCCATTCCCACCGCCACGGACCAAAAGGGCGCTCTCGATCTACAGGCACGGATCGCCGCGGAGCAAGCCATGCTGCAGAACGAGCAGACCAAGATTCAGACGCTCAATCAAGCCCTTCAAGCCGACGATCGAGCCCGACAGCAACGCGCGCAGGAACTGAGCATTTCGAACCTGGGGAGCCTGCGGACGCTGCCGCCCATTGGGCTCAACAATTAACCGGGAGCCCGTGTGAAAATCAACACTCTGGCCGTCGCGCTCATCTTGAGCGCGGCGGGCTGCACGCGAGAGGCCGACGTGGCGCACCACACCGTCGAGGACTACCGCGCCAACAGGACATTGCGTCAGGAGACGTTTAAAAAGTGTGCGAACGATCCGGGAACGCTGAGTAAAACACCGGATTGCATCAATGCGCAGGAAGCCGAACGGCTGGAGAGTTACGGATCGCTCCGTAACTCCGGGCCCATTGGGCTTGATTCGAAGAAGAGACCCTGACTATGGGCTTCTTCGCGGAATTTAATACTTGGCTCAATGGCGTCCTCGCGCAGTACATCGCGACCAACACTGCCGCCATCGCGCGCATTCTGGAACCCGCGATCGTCACACTCGGCGTGTTCTATGTCGTCGTCTGGGGATACCTGCAACTCGTTGGCAAGATCGAGGAGCCGTTCACCGAAGGCGTCAAGCGGCTGCTCACCCTGGCGCTGATTCTGGGGTTGTCGCTGAATCTGTGGCTCTACAACGACGTCATCGTCGATACGTTCTTCAATGCGCCCACGACCTTGGCGGGGGGCATTATTGCCGCGGGGAGTCCCGGCGCGCCCGCGTTCGAGCCGGTCGGCGTGGTGGATGAGATATTCTTCGACGGCGACGATGCGGCCTCGCTCCTGATGCAGAAGGGGGAAATTTTCGGCCGGGACATCGTCTTCTATTTCGCGGCCGTTGCCGTGTATATCGTGGTCGGCATTACCGCCGTCTATACGATGTTCCTACTGGCCTTAAGCAAGATAGCCCTCTCGGTCTTGATCGCCATGGGGCCGATCTTCATGGCACTCCTTTTCTTCGAGTCCACGAAGAAGTTCTTCGAGGCGTGGATCGCGCAACTCTCCAACTACGCTTTCCTCACCATTCTGGTCGTGTTGGTGGCCGCGTTGATGCTCCATGTGGTCACGGTGGCGGCACAAGCGGCGACCGCGAACGGCGGCAATATTACCGTCGCCGATGCCTTGAAACTCTGCGCGGCCGCGGCGTTGACGTTTCTCATCATGAAACAAGTACCGTCGCTGGCTCAAGGGCTGGCCAGCGGCATTGCGCTCTCAGGCTTCGGCGCCGTCGGCAACGTGGTGCGTGCCGGGTTGGGTGTGGCTCAGGGGGGAGCCAAACGCGTGAAGGATTTCTCACGGGGCGCCGTGGTCGATCGGGAAAGGAGCCACTGGGACACCCTGTCGAGAAAGGCCGGTCAGACGTTGATTGGCCTGCGCATGCCGCGCGAGAAGCGGCCACGGCCCAACACCTTACGCTACGGGTAATACGGGATCAACGCCATGACCGTGAAATCCACTCACACCCTTGTCGTCGGTACCGCCGTGCTACTCGCTTTGGCGACGGCCGGCTGTAGCACGCAGGCAAAGCGCGTCGATTGCGATGGGAAGTTAAAGCCCATCAATCGACCAGCGCCGCTGCCCGCCGTTCCAGCACACCCGCAAAAGAACTCGACAGAAACCGATGAAAAGTGACGCGGCACTGGAGCGCTACTTTCAAGAGGCGGCCTCCTGGGATCGGGACCGCGCTGCGATGAATGAACGCAGCGTTCGCATCGCGTGGCGGATTGCGATCAGCGCGTGCGCGCTCACCGCCATGGCGGTCGCCGCGCTCATGATGCTGATGCCTTTAAAGCGGGTCGATCCCTTCGTGATCCGAGTCGACAATACCACGGGCATTGTCGATGTCGTGCCGGTATTCGCCGGCAATACGGAGATGTCGGAAACGGTCACGCGCTATTTCCTAGGCCACTACGTGACGGTCTGCGAGCGCTTCAATTTCTCCACCGCCGAGAGCGACTACGAGGAATGCGCGAGCTTTCACACCCCGGCCCGAAACGCTGCCTGGTATGCGCTATGGGATCGGAGTAACCCCTCATCGCCGCTGAATCTCTACAAGGATGGATCGAGCATTCGGGCGCAGGTCAGTGCGATAACCTTCTTTCGACGCGGCAACGGCGGGGAGGATCTGGCGCAGATCCGCTTTACCAAGACTCGGCGTGTCGGTGGCACGGGGAGCGATCAGGTATCGCACTGGATCGCCACCGTTCAGTATGTCTATGGCGAGCCGCCCAAAGACCCGCAAGTGCGGCGCTGGAATCCGTTGGGATTTAAGATCGTCGACTACCGCGCCGAAGCGGAGGTGATGGCCGCGCCCGAACCGTCTGAGGCGAGCCCGAAACCGAGNNCACTGTCCGTGGTCGCGACGGTGAGCATCGCCGAAACCGTGCCGTTGCGCGGCACCGTCGATAGCCGGATTCGCACGACGACCTACAACCCAGACCAAGTCTACAAGCTCAATGGGTTGGTGGGCTACGCCATTGAGCTCATCTTCGAGGACGGAGAAACCTTTTCCGGAACCGGCGGCGGCGACTTGGGTGGGGTCACGATCGACGCCCACGGCAACTCGGTGCTGCTCAAGCCCAAGGCCGCCATTGTCGCCACAAATCTGGTGGTGTTCACCGACCGGCGTGCCTATCGGTTTGACTACTCCGTGTCCTTAAAGCCTCGTGAGGGACATACGGATGACATGATGTACGCGGTGCGGTTCCTCTATCCACCGAAGAAAGACGCGAACGGTGAGACGGTACAGACCAAAATCGACCGCGAGCTCGCCGACGCCGCGCGGCCGCGCAATGCCGACTACTGGTATTGCGGGCATAAGTCCCTCATGCCGATGGCCGCTTCGGACGACGGTGTGCACACGCGCCTGACCTTTGGGCGTCAGTCCGAGATCCCTGCGATTTTCGTGCGCAATGAAGACGGATCGGAATCGCTCTTGAACTTCTCGATGGAGGCGGGCGATGTGGTCATCCACCGGGTGGCCCCGAAGTTCATCATACGGCGGGGACGCTTGACGGGTTGCATCGTGAACCGTGGCTTCGCGGGCGCGGGACTGCGCCTCGATACGGGAACCGTCTCGCCGCATATTGAACGCGACATCAAGGCGCCGCGCCCGTGAGCGTCTTCGATCGCTTTCGACGCGGAGAGGGTGATCAACCCACGCCGTCGTCACCACAGGGGAACGAGGCCGACATCGAGCCGGTGGAGGGTGAGCGCGGTTTCAGTGCCGTCCAACGGCCGCCGTCGTTGCAATCGCGCTTGAGTAACATGCTGGCGTTGGGGTTGATGGGGACGCTCGGAGTGGGCCTCTTGGGTTGGTACTACGCGCACAACCTGGGCACTCGCTCGAACGCGCACTTGGCCGCGCTATCCGCGGTCAAGGAGAAAGCCAAAGGCGATATCAATCTTCGGCCGTTAGGCCGTGTCGATCCCCCCGTCAACGCCTCTCCCCCGTCAGCCTACACGCTGCAAGAGATCCTGGGCGCCCCGCCAGAAGCACCGCCCAACACGTCGTCGCCGGGGTCGGGTGGGGCGACTTACGCGACCGCGACACCCGCGGCAGTCGCCGCAAAGACGCCGCGCGAGCTTCTGATGGAGCGGCAATTGGCGGGGCCGGCATTCGCCGCCAGCGAGCCCCGAGCCACCGGGCTCACAGAGGACGGGGGACCGCACGGTACCACCGAGAATGCCTCGGGCGGTGACTTGGACAAATTGCTGCGTCCCCGTATCACCCCAGCCGTGAATGCTCAAATGCTGCCGACGCGGCGGTTGTTGCTGCCCAAGGGCGCCTTCATCGACTGCACCCTGGAGACCGCGATCGACAGCACCTTGGCCGGCATGACCACCTGCATCATGGCCACGGACACCTTCAGTGCCGACGGCTCCGTCGTGTTGATGGAGCGCGGCACCAAACTCGTCGGGGAGACCCGCGGCCAGGTCCAGCAGGGTTCTACCAGGGTATTCGTGTTGTGGACCGAAGCCCGAACACCCGCCGGCGTCATCGTCCCCTTGGCTTCCCCGGGAACCGACGAACTCGGCCGCTCAGGGCTTCCGGGTCAGGTGAATCGGCATTTCCTCGAGCGCTTCGGGGCGGCGATCTTGATTTCCGTGATCGACGGGGCGGTCCAGGCGAAGGTGCAATCGAGCGGCAGCGGCACCGTGATCTACAACCCCTCCACCTCGACGGATGTCATCACGGAGGTCTTAAAGAGCACGGTGAATATCCCACCCACCGTCGTCAAACCTCAAGGCGATCGTATTCAAGTATTCGTCGCGCGCGATTTGGATTTTCGGAGTGTCTATGAGCTTCGTCCCGCGACCGACCACTGAGCCGGCGGCCATCGCCTATGCGCGTCCGCCGGCCGTGGTGGAATCCTCGGCTTTGGACCTCACCTTGCGGGCGCTGCGTCCGATTCTCACCGATCGCGATGTGACCGAAATCTGCATTAACCGCCCCGGCGAAGCCTATGTGGAAACACGCGAGGGCTGGCGCTGCGTGCCGTTGGAATTCGCGAGCTTTGAGTGGTGTCAGGGGTTGGCGAAACTGGTCGCAAACTCGACCAAACAACGTATCGATGCCGAGTCGCCGCTCTTGTCCGCGGCGCTGCCCGGCGGCGAGCGCATTCAGATTGTGCTGCCGCCGGCGACGACGCCCGGCACGGTGGCGATCACCATTCGCCGGCCGGCGGATGAACTCTGGACGCTCGACGAACTCCACGCCCGTGGCATTTTCCGCACCACCCGCCGTGCGAACGAGGCACCGGACGAAACGGAAGCAAAGCTGCTTGAGTTGCTGGACTCTAAGGACTACCGCGCCTTCATGCGCCTGGCGGTGGAAAGTCGCAAGAATATCGTCGTCTCCGGTCCCACCGGCTCCGGCAAGACGGTGCTGATCGGCTTTCTCGTGTGCATGCTCACCAAGGCGCGTACGACGCAGGTTCTTTTCGATAAGGATCGGGGGTTGGAAATCCTGGTCCGGGCGTTGGGTGGGCGGTATCTGCCCCTTAGGAACGGGGTGCCCACCGGTATGAACCCCCTGCAGCTCGAGCCTACGCCAAGCAACGTCGAATTCTTGAAAACCTGGTTGCGCCGGCTGGTCGAGCGGCACGATCGGCCGTTCACGGTGCGCGAGGAGAGCGACTTGGACTTAGCGCTCCACGGCACGTTGAAATTACCTGCGAGCGCTCGGCGCCTATCCCGCCTGCTCGAGTTCTTGGACCCGACGGACCCGGAAGGCATGCACGCGCGATTGCGCACGTGGTGCGTGTCGGAGAAGGGGGACTACGGGTGGGTATTCGACAACCGGGAGGACTCGGTCGCACCGATCCTGGAGAAGAGTGCGCTGATGGGATTCGATGTCACGGACTTTCTCGATAACCCCGTCACCGGCGGCCCCGTGACCATGTACTTGTTTCAGATCGTCAAGCGCCTGCTCGATGGCCGGCGNNCGCCGCGTTCGCGACCCAGAGTCCGAGCGACGTGCTCGCGAGTCCCATCGCGCGCACGCTGGTTGAACAGACTCCTACCAAAATCTTCTTTCCGAATGACAAGGCGACGGAAGAGGATTACGTCCGTGGTTTTGGCCTAAGCGTCCAAGAATATCTGCTGCTCAAGGAAGGCCTGGAACCCGGCTCACGCATGTTCTTGATCAAGCAGGGTCACCACAGTGTGGTGTGTGAACTCAATCTGCGCGGCTTCGAGTATGAGCTCAATGTCATCTCGGGCCGCATCGCCAACATCGAGGTGATGAATCGCATCATCGCCGAGGTGGGTGATGACCCGGCGCTGTGGTTACCCCGGTTTCGCGAGGCGACCGCGAAAAGTGCGGCGCGCACGCCGAACGTGAAGGTCAATGAGAAGCG
>PLAH01000049.1 GCA_003134045.1 Gammaproteobacteria bacterium | reverse complement strand
CCACGTCGAGCAGCTGCTGGTTCGCGCCGATGGTGCGCGCCAGGTAAACGCCGTCGACGTAGACGCCGACGCCGGGGTTCAAGTTGAAGGCAAAATCATCCTGGCCAATGCCGCGGATCGAGGCCGAGAGAACGGAACGGTCGCCCGAGAAGGGCGCGCCGGCGTCGAGGTTGACGCCCGGCGACAGGTTGCCGATCGAACTCACATCGACGAGGTTGCGGCTCTGCAGAGCCTCCGCGGTAAATGCCGAGATCGCGATCGGCACGTTCTGAACATTCTCGGAGCGGCGTTGCGCCGTCACGATCACTTCCTCGAGAACGCCGGTGTCCGACTGCACCGTGGCTGCCGGCGCCTGCTGGGCCTGTGCGGCGACCGCGGCGAACATCGATAGGGTTCCCAGGGCATAGCCGCCCACCAGAACCGACCGCCAACCCGACTTTGAAGATCGCGAAGATCGCGCACGTTTACTGTCTGAACGATTCGTCATTTATGTTCCCCCTCGAAGCTGTTCCGGTAGCAGCGGTCCGCATCTCATGGACGCCGCAACGCGAAGTCTCGTTTGTTTTCACCAGCGCAGATGTAGCCACCATACAACAAAGCGCAGAATCGGGTTGAATGGTAGCGCAGCCGCGGGGCCGAGTATCAGAACGACAGCGAACTTGTACTCGCACAAGAGAGCACAACCGCTCCAAAACGGAACTCCCTGATGCCAATGACCCGATGGCCTGACGCCCCGACGCCCTGATGTTGCCTAATTCGAACACCGGGGCGGGATGCGGGACCCCACTACCGGTCAAATTCACTCCGCCGAGGCGCCGGACACCTCTGCGAGGTGACGTAGACCGGTTCGGATAGGCAAGCGCTGAAGCCGGGCAGTCATGCCGCCCCGCCTGACGCTCCGTCACCGCGGGCGAAGTCGCGCTGATTCCTCGCATAGTCGATGAAATAGTCGAGCGCGGCGGAATTCCGCAACGCGGCGCGGTTGGCTGCCTTGTCCGGATCCACGCCCATGAGTATTCGTCGAATCGGCACCTCGATCTTCTTGCCGGTGAGCGTGTACGGTATGTCGAGCACCTGGTAGACCTTGTCCGGCACGTGGCGCGGCGAGTAATCGCGGCGCAGTTGCTCGCCCAAGCGCCGTGTGAGCGCCTCATCGAGCACCCGGCCGCCCCGCAACTTCACGAACAGCGGCATGAAGAATTTACCCCCCGGCAGATCGAGATTGACGATCAGTGCATCGTCGACCTCCTCGAGCAAGGCGAGCGAGCGATAGATTTCCGAGGTACCGATGCGGATGCCATGGCGGTTGAGGGTGGAATCCGACCGACCCAGCACGTACACACCGCCACGCCGATTGAAGCGGACGAAATCCCCGTGGCGCCAGATACCGGGATAGACATCGAAGTAGCTCTCGCGGTAGCGCAGGTCCCCTGGATCGTCCCAAAATTTCACCGGCATCGACGGCATGGGCTGGGTGATGACCAGCTCGCCCACCTCATCGATGATCTCCCGCCCCTGCTCGTCGAAGGCAAAGCAGGCGCATCCCAGCGCCCGCGCCTGGATCTCACCCGCGTACACCGGCAGCATCGACACTCCGCCCACGAACCCCGTGCAGCAGTCGGTGCCCCCGCTTCCGGATGCCACCCAAAGATCTTCTTTGACGTTTTCGTAGATCCATTGCATGCACTCGGCGCTGACCGGCGAACCGGCCAGCGTCACCGCTTCGAGCCGATTCAAGTTGAATTGCTGCCGGGGGACGACGCCGGCTTTGCGCTGATGATCGATGTACGCGGGACTGGTGCCGAACAGCGTCGCACCCGACTCCTCGACGACTTTCCACAACGCGTCCGGGCCCGGATACGAAGGATTGCCGTCGTAGAGAACGGGGACGACATCCGCGGCGAGCGAGCTGAGCACAAAGTTCCATATCATCCATGACGTGGTGGTGAAGAAGAACAACGCCTCGCCGCTCCTGGCCTCGAAGTTGAAGTGCAGATGCTTCAGGTGTTCGAGCAGAATGCCCCCATGCCCGTGGACGATGGGCTTGGGCAATCCCGTCGTTCCGGAGGAGAAGAGGATCCAGAGCGGATGGTCGAATGCCACCTGCTCGCACGCAAAATCCGCCGCGGCTATCCGCGGTTGATCCATGAGTTCGTCCCAGTGCCGGACATGGCCGGCGGAACTGGGCTGGCCGCCCTGCGCGTAGGGCACATAGATCGCGTGTTGCACGGTATCCAGCCCTTCCAGGATGTCGCGCAATTCGGCGCTGCGGTCGTAGTGCTTGCCGCCATACTGGTAGGCATCGACGTAAAAGAAGACCTTGGGTGAGAGCTGCTTGAAGCGCTCCAACACGCCCTTGGTACCGAAGTCGGGTCCGCAACAGCTCCAGATGGCGCCGATGCTGGTGGTGGCCAGGGTGGCGATCGCCGCCTCCGGCGCGTTGGGCAGCATTGCCACGACGCGGTCACCGGGCTTTACTCCCATGCGGCGCAGTTGCGTCGCCAGGATGCGAACCCGATCGCCCAGCGTCGCCCAGCTCATGTGCTGCAGCGGGCCGCCCTCGCGCAGGCTCATGAGGGCCGTCGCCTCGGGACGCTCGCGCGCGAGAATATGGCCCGCGTAGTTGAGCCGCGCCCCCGGGAACCACTCCGCTCCCGGCATGCTCCGCCGCCCCAGCACCCGGGTGAAGGGCGTCGATGCCTGAATGCCGAAATAATCCCAGATCGAGTGCCAGAACGATTCCAGGTCGGTGACGGACCAGTGCCACAGGGCCTGGTAGCTCTCCAGGTGCAGCCCTCGATGCTCCTTGAGCCACCGCATGAAACGCAGCACTTGCGAGCGCTCGCACCGGGCCTCGCTCGGAGTCCATAACAGGTCGCCTTCGCGGATTGGCGTCATCGCATCACACCTTCACTTACTTCGTATTTCAGGAACTACACTCTCGAGCAAATCGCCGAGGTGCCGCAGCACCTGGTGGGGGCGCCGCAGACCCGTCTGACGCTCCCACTCCTCGCGCGCCATGACGCCCGTCGTCACGGCGAAGCACGTGGCGCCGCCGCGCCGCGCCATGAGGATCTCGACCGACGGATCGTCGCCGACGACGCCGACATCGGAACGCCGCAACCCCAGTCGGCGCGCCACGAATCGCAGCGCGTGCAGCGAGGGCTTGCCCGTCAGGATCATGGGCGCCCGGGTCACACGCCGGATGGCGCCGACGATCGCATACGAGTAGCCCATGGTCCGGCCCTGCTTCGTGGCGAAAAACGGCACATCCGAAGCCACGTAAAGCCGCGCGCCGGCCCAGATCGCCTCGCAGGCCGCTTCGATGGACTTCATGGTGCACTCCGGGTACCAGCCCACGTACACGGCTTGCACGTCGCGTTCGCCACGCTCACCCACATGCACCGTTTCGATTCCCGCATCCCGCAGAGCTTGACCGACGCCGGAGCTGCCGAGAACCAACGCGCGCTGCACGCCGGCGCGCACCATGAGGTCGGCTGCGACGCTGGACGGCGTGAGCATGTGCTCGTCGCGCACCGGCAAACCGAGGCCGCGCAATTTCGCCGCCTGCTCCGCCGGCGGATACGCGCTGCCGTTGGTCAGTACCACGAACGGAAATGCCCGCCGCGCAAGTTCCGTCAACAGCTCGGCGGCGCCCGGCAGGATTTCATAGTTGCCCAAGGACCGGTCGCTCAGGAGCAGCGTACCATCCAAATCGAACATCAGTCCCTTCAGGCGCGCCGCGCCGGTGGGCGCAGTCGCGTTCATGACGCAGCCCCGGCGCGGTCGTGCGCCGCAGCGCCCGCCGTATTCTCAGCGCTACTGTCCGCCATATGGCGGCGAAGTTCCAGCCTCATGCCCGCCTTGTCGATCGCGACATGGTCGAGATCGCTACGCGCCGTCAGTTGTCGGATGAGCTCGAGCACGGGACGGACCGTCGGGTTGTACTGCCGCCGGGCCGGGCCCGCCGCCAGCATCGCGTCGACTTGGCCCGCGGGCATGGTCACGCGCAGCAGAAATTCCTCGTCGCTCGAGCGGCGGCCGACGCGCCGCCGCAGCTCGTCGAGGCCCGCCATTTCGGGCTCGGCGCGCAACTCTCGGGTGCGCGGCAGCGATTCGATGCGCTCCATCACGTGAGCGGCGATCGGCACCGTCGGCCGGCCGAATCGGCCGATCGCGTAGCGGATCGCCTCGTCGGGGATGACGGTGTAGCGCTCCTTGTTCGTTACATTCATCACGGCCAACGTCATGAGAATTTGCGCGAAGGGCGTCATGACGATGGGCCAGCCGAGCTCCTCGCGCACCCGGCCCAATTCCTCGATCACGGCCCCCTCCAGATGCGACAGCCGGGCCTCGGCGAGCTGGCGGCGCGTGGTGCCGACCATGCCGCCCGGCAGCTGATGCTTGAGGTAGCGCGCATCGAATGCCTGCGGGGTGCCCACGGGCAGACCCTCCGCCTCCGCCAGCTGAGTGAAGTACTGATTGACGCGGCCGAGCGCCTCGTCATCGACGTCCACGCGATGTCCCAGTGCCCGCAGATTCGCGGCCACGCGTGCGGAGTGCGGGTTCGAGGTCCCGTCGGCGGCCGCCCCGGAAGCACACTGCAGCGCCGACACCCCCAGATCGGGTGCGTCCATATAGGTGGGTTCGGCGAACCCGATGGTGCAGTGGGAGTGGAGTTCCAGCGGCTTGCCGCCCATCACCGCCTTGAGGGCCGGAATCAGGGTTTGCGCCCGCGAGGGCTTGAGCAGCCCGCCCGGATCCTTGATATAGAGCGCATCGATGGACGGACACGCCGCGAGCTTGCGCGCCCGCTCGATGTAGTGGGCATCGTCGTGGATGGGGCTCAAGGTGAATACGAGCGCCGCGATGACGATCTCGCCGCCGCCCTCCTTCACCATGCGCGCGCACGCCATGTTCGATTCCGCATCGTTCATCGGGTCCGCGAGACAGAAGCGCCGGATGCCGTTGCGCGCCAGCGTCCGAAACGCGAGCGCCATGAAATCCGGGCTGGCGGTCTCCCAGGAGATGAATCGAAACCCGGTGGACATGAACTGCAGCGGCGTACGCGGAGTCGCGGCCGCCATGAGCCGGATCCGCTCCCACGGATCCTCCTTCTTGTAGCGCACCGCCACTCCCATGTGCGTCGAGGTGGTGAAGTCGATGGCGCGGAAACCGACTCGGTCCATCACGTGGGCGATGCTCAGTGTCCTCGCCGTATCGATGCCTAAGGCCGCCCACAGGCACTGGTTCCCATCGCGCAGGGAAGTCTCGACCAATTGAACGTCAGCCATGTGCGGCATCCGCCTCGGGCCGATCGGAGAGATCCGGCCGGCGCGCATACAACCTGTCCACGAAGCCCGTATCGACGCCTCCGGATTGAAATTCCGGGTCGTCCAGCGCGGCACGATGGAAACCGAGATTGCTCTTCACGCCGCTGACGCGCGTCGCGGCGATTGCGCCGCGCAGGCGCGTCAACGCAGTGGCACGGTCCGGACCCGACGCGATGATCTTGCCCATCAGCGAATCGTAGAAAGGCGGAATGCTGGATCCGGGTACGACGTGAGAATCCACGCGGATACCCTCTCCCGCGGGCCATGACACGTCGCGGACGCGTCCCGGACTGGGTTTGAACTCGTTGCGATAGTCCTCGGCGTTGACCCGGCATTCGATGGCGCAGCCCGTGCTTCGAACCTCCGATTGCCGCAGCCGCAGGCCGGCTCCGTCCGCGATCGCGATCTGTTCGGCGATGAGGTCGATGCCGGTGACGGCCTCGGTGACCGGATGCTCGACCTGAATGCGCGCGTTCATCTCGAGGAAATAGAACGCCTCGCGCCGCGTGTCGACGATGAATTCGACTGTTCCGGCGCCGCGAAACTCAAGCCGTTCCGCGAAGCGCACGGCGGCTTGCCGCAGTGAATCGCGCAGCACCGCCGACAGGCCCGGAGCCGGCGTCTCCTCGATGAGCTTCTGGTAGCGGCGCTGCACGGAGCAATCGCGCTCACCCAGCTGAATCACTCGCCCCTCGCCATCGCCCAGCACCTGCACTTCGACATGGCGACCGCGGTCGACGTAGTGCTCCAGGTATATGCGTGCGTCGCCGAACGCAGCCCCCGCTTCGGCGGCGGCCAGATCGAGCAGCGCCGGCAGGTCTTCGAGCCGCTCGACCCGCTTCAAGCCGCGGCCGCCGCCGCCGCCCACCGCCTTGATGAGCAGCGGGCCTGCAATCTTGCGTGCCAGGACCCCAGCCTCCTCGGGTGAGTTCACCGCACCGCCGGGCACCACCGGGATGTTGGCGGCCTCGGCCTCGGCCCGTGCCCGCAGCTTGTCGCCGATCGCGACCAGCTGATCCACCGTCGGGCCGATGAAAACGATGCCTGCGGTTGCGCACAACCGCGGCAGGGCCGCGCGCTCGGATAAGAAGCCATAGCCGGGATGAATCGCATCCGCACCCGTGGCCACGGCGGCGTGCACGATGGCCGGGACATTGAGGTAGCTGTCCGCGGACCGTGCCGGACCGATGCACACGACGCGATCGGCCTGCCGCGCCGGCTCGCCGTCGCGATCGGCTGCAGAGACTGCCAGCACCGCCTCGATATCGAGGGCGCGGCAGGTTCTGATGATTCGGCTGGCGATTTCGCCGCGATTGGCGATCAGGATTCTGCGAATGGCCATGAATCTCAAGGGTCCTTGCGCGCCCGCATCAGGACTTGGCCGAACTCCACCAGCGTCTCGTCGGCGGGCAGGATTTCCGTGATGATGCCCTTGACGCCGGCGCGCACGGTATTCATGAGCTTCATGACTTCGATGATGGCGATGACGCTGTCCTCGTCCACCACCGAGCCGATCTCGACGAACGGCGCGGATCCCGGCTTGGGTGCTCGGTAAAATGTGCCGAGCATGGGCGAGGCGATCTCCCTGAGACTTGCGTCGGGCGGCGCGGGCGGGGCGGTAGCGTGTGGGGTCGCCGCGGCAGTACGTGCGATTTCCACGTCCGAATGCGTTGCGGCCGGGTCAACCGAGTGCGGCACAGCCGCTTGCGTGGTCACGCCTCGAACCAATCCGCCGGTTGCGCCGGCGCGGCGCAGCCACAGCTTGACACCCTCCATCTCCAGGCTCAGCTCGTCGAACTTCGATTGTTCGACCAGCCGCATGATTTCCGCGACATCGGCGGCGGTCAGGGTCACCGTCGTCCCCCGAAAACCTTCATGACATGCTGCAGCGGGTCGCTGATGCGCGTTGCCGCCGCTTGCTGGTCCTTGTTCGACCAGACCGTCTCCGGTCGACTCTGCAGCAGCAAAATCTGCTGCGTATGACGGTCGATGGCCCACTCGATGTCCTGCGGCCGGCCATAGTGACGTTCAACCTGCCTGCCGATGGTGCGCAGCGACTGCACTTCCTCATCGGAAAGGCAGGATTCGCGGCGCAGAGCGTCCTCCACGGCAAGCTCCTCGACACCGCCCGCCGGCGACTGCGCATGGCGGATGGCCTTGTCGGAGACGTCGCGCACCGAGATCTCACCGGTGATTTTCGCCACGACCCAGCGATCCGGCGTCACTTCGCCGCTCACCAGCGCCGAGCCGAGCCCCCAGGCTCCTTCGATGCAGATCACCGATCGATCCCCGCTGATCGGGCTGCGCGTGAACATGACGCCGGCCGTGCGCGCATCGACCATGATCTGCACGACCACCGCCATGGCCACCGCCGATTCCGCGGTCCCCTGCCGCCGCCGATAGCTCAGCGACTCGAGCGAATAGAGGCTGGCCCAACAGCTGCGAATCTGGCGCAGCACCAAATCGGCCTGCGTGACCCACAGGTAGGTGTCCTGAAGGCCGGCGAAGCTCGCATCCGAACCGTCCTCGGTAGTCGCCGACGATCGCACCGCGACGGACGGCGGGGGCCCCGATTCGCCCAAGCGTTCGTACGCATCGCGGATCTCCTGCTGCAGATCTGCCGGCAGAGGCGCCTCTTCGACGCGCGCCCGCAGTTCGTGCGACACGCTTCGCATCCCCTCCAAGTCATCCGCAGCGAGTTCCTCGACGCGCGCCCGCAGCGATGATTGCCGTTCCAACGCGTCGATCAACGCCTCGAACGCCTCGGTGCGCACGACGAAGCCCGGCGGCACCGGGATGCCGGCCCGCTGCAGTTCGCCCAGGCTTCCCCCTTTGCCGCCCACCTTGGGACGGTCGTCGAGCCCGATATCCCGAAACCAACTGATGTACTTCGCCACACTCACGGTTTGATGCCCATCTCAGTATAACAACGTAACGATGCCCCGTCCGCCATCGACGCGGATCCGCTGGCCATCCTTGATCTTCGAGGTGGCGTTGCCGGTGCCCACCACCGCGGGCAGCCCGTACTCGCGCGCAACGATGGCGGCGTGGCTCATGGAGCCGCCGATATCGGACACGGCGGCGCGAATTTTCTGAAAGATCGGAGTCCAGCTCGGATTCGTGACATGGCAGACGAGAATGTCCCCCTGCTGCAAACGTGAGATTTCCTCGACCGACTTCACGATGCGTGCGATCCCCTCCACCACCCCGGACGACGCGGCAAAGCCGCGCACCTCGTTGCTATCCGTCGCCGCACCGGCCGACAGCCAATTATCGAGGCTGTCGCGCGTTATTCCCCACAGCATCACGATGGCCGGATCGTCGATCACGTCCGGAATGGGCCCAAGCGCCGGCGGCGTTTCGTGCCGGGCCCATTCGACGATCGCCGCCTTGCGCTCGGCGACGATCGGCGGCCAATAGGCGGGGCCGCGCGGTTCGGAGCCGCTCGACCATGCGTTCATCAGGTCGATGATCGCCGACTCGAGTTCGTAGTGCGTGAGATGGAACACGTCTTCGGCGTTCGCGAAGAACCCGTGCGCGGCCAGCAATGCGCCGAAGCTGCGGATCTTGTTGAAGAACAGGTTGGTGTACCAATGTTCGCAGTAGAACTTGTGCCCCTCCACGTAAGGGAACACCCGGTGCGCCAGTGCGATCATCTGATCGTACGCGGCGCGCTCCTCGTCGTTTGCAAGAAGCTCACGATAATCGGCGATCAGCCCGCGGCGCTCATCGAGCAGCCGTTCCACCTGGCGATCCAGCGGCTTGCCGGCGAGCACGCTGCGCACGTAACCCGGCAGCGCGGAGAACGGCATGGACAGATCGTCGTTCCAACTGCGGTGATAGTGATAGAAGCCATCGCCGACATTGATGTTGAACCAGGGATCGCGCGAGATCTGCAGTTCCTCGAGCCAGCGGCGGCCGGGCTCGCCTGCCGCGCGCAGCGATCGCATGATTTCATCGACCGAGGCCCCCTCCCGGAAGTGCGCATCGACTTGCAGGTCGACGGCAACGCGCGCGAGGCGCCGCAGTTCATCGTCGGGCCGGAATATCTCCGCATCGATTCCCGCCACCATCCGAGCGATGGTCTGATCCGTGATCTCCGGAAACGCCTGCTTGCAGAAGCCGAAAAAGGTCAGGTAGGCGCCATAGCCCAGCAGCAGAAATTCGAAGTGATGGTGCCACATCCGGAAGTAGCCCTCGAGCGTCTGCTGGTAGATCACCAGCAGGTCGTGGTTCGAGGCAATACCGCGGCCCGCGTGCACATGCTCGAGCGGCTCGAACTCAGGAAGCGCCGGGTCCGGCATGGCAATGGCGTCTTCGATCAGCTTCAGCATCTTCTGCTTCCACTGCTCGTACAGCGGTTCCCAGTTCTCGTAGTAATAAAACGCGCGTTTCTGGAACTCTGCCGTGCGGCGGACGATCTCCTCAGGGTCGGTAACGGCGTTGCCGCCGATGTACACCCGGCCATTGATGATTCGGTGATCGATACCCAGCGTGGTCGGCAGACAATGCACCCGGGTGTTGGCCGCGCCCAGCGCGCAGTAGGCCGCTTCCGCCGTGATCATGTCGAATGAGGACATGGGCTCGGGAAAGTGCATGGAATTGTAGAACCAGAACTTCTGGTCGTCGGCCTTGGAGAATTGAATGTAGTAGGGATGGGCCGCCTGCGCCCTTTCGGTCCCCGGTATGACCTTGACCGAACTGGGCAGCGGGAACTCCCGCGGCTTGGGCTGCGCATTCATAGTCCACTCCCGACGCGATAGGTAAAATCGTTGCGCACTACAGCCGTCCCCCGGCCGCCTCGCGCCCGATATATTCCGCCTGGCGCAGCGCCAGGGCAACGATGGTGAGCGTGGGATTCGCGGCGCCGGCCGTGGTCTGCACGCTGCCATCCGACATGAAGAGGTTCGGCACCTCGTGCGCGCGCCCGTGAGCGTTGGTGACGCCCTGCGCCGGGTCGTGGCTCATGCGCGCGGTGCCCATCTGGTGCGTGGCGGGCGGTATGGAACTCACCACCGTGCGCTTCGCCCCCACCGACTCATAGATCTTCCGCCCCTGCCCGGTCGCGTGAGCGCGCATGGCCACATCGTTCGCGTGCGGATCGCAGTGGATATGCGCCACCGGCAAGCCATAGGCGTCCTTGCGCGTCGTCGACAGGGTAATACGGTTGTCGGCGCGCGGCAGGTCCTCGCCATTGACGAGCATGCCGGCCATGTTGCGGTAATTGTCGATGATCGAAGCGTAATCGCGCCCCCAGCCGTAAGGCAAGCCGATGAGCGGGAGCGTCGGCAGGTCGAGCATCGCGAGTTCCAGGTGATAGCCGCCCGCGAAGCCGCGGCGCGGATCGTGGATGTTTTCATCCTCCACCACGCCGGCCAGCACCGCGCCGCGCCAGAAACTCACCGGCTGATCGAAAATACCGAAAACGAAACTCAACACGTGATGGCAATAGTTGCGGCCCACCTGGTCGGATCCATTGGCCAGCCCCTGCCGGAAGCGTCCGGACTCCGACAGCAGCAGCAGGCGCGCGGTCTCGATGGCGTTGCCCGCGACGCACACGATGCGCGCGCGCTGGCGCTGCTCCACTCCCGCCGCATCTCGATACACGACGCCGCTGGCGCGGCCCGCATCGTCATGCTCGATTCGTGTGACGAAGCATTCGCTGCGCAGGTCGAGCCTGCCGCTGGCCTCGGCCTGCGGAATCTCCGTATAGAGCGTGCTCCACTTGGCGCCGGTCTTGCAGCCCTGTGCGCAGAAGCCCTGCTGGATGCAAAATCCCCGGCCGTCGCGCGCCCGCGAATTGATCGCCATATAGTTGGTGTGCACGCGCTTGTAACCCAGGCGCCGCGCACCGGCATGCATCACCTTGAAATTGTTCGAGGCGGGCAGGCCCGGATTGCCGTTGCGGCGCGTGACTCCGAGCCGCTTCTCGGCCACCTGGTACCAGCGTTTGAGCTCGTCGTAGTCGATCGGCCAGTCGGCGAGCGAGGCTCCGGGTATGTCGCCATAGACGCTGCGCGCGCGCAACTCGTAGGGCTGCAGGCGCGGTGTCGCGGCGGTCCAGTGCACCGTGGTGCCGCCCACCGTGCGGCAGTGCCAGGCCGGGAGCGTAGGCGAATTCTTCACCGGATCCCAGGTGCCGCTCTGCGAGCGCGGTTCGAGCCAGGTGAGCTGAGCGAATGCTTCGCTCGGGTTCTGCGAGAAAGTCGCGAGCGATTGGCGCTTGCCCGCCTCGAACAGCACGACCTTGAGCCCGCGGCGCGTCAGCTCATTGGCCATGGTGCCGCCGCCGGCACCCGAACCCACGATGACCACGACGTCCGTGTCGTTGAGCTCGAAACGCGGCATGAACCCCTTATCCCTACCCGAACGGCAGCGCGCCGCTGTCTGCCGGCGGCACGTCGGGAAGCCACTTTAAATCGTTGAAGCCGCGCAGCAGGTAGCCGCCCTTCGAGAACGACTCGCCTTCATAGCCGAAGTGCGCCCAGGCGATCGGGTTGCTATACAGCGTCGTCAAGGTTTTCGTCCGCACGGATTGGAAGAATGCGCCGTTTTCGATGGCCTTGAGGTGCAGGGTCCGTGCGTCCTCGGGCAGCAGGGCGAATCCGTCGCCCAGGCTCGCAAGGCCGGCCGTAAGATCGGTGCGCGCCTGCGTCGAACCGGCCGCCTCGCCATCGACCGCGCTGACGACCAGGGCATAGGCGGCGTCATCCAGCGTGTCGTGCGGCGCGATGGTGCGGATCATGGCCAGCAACGCGGCGGCCTGCGCCGACGGCAGCACGCGCAGCTCCACTGCCCAGGCGCGGCTGGGCAGCAGCGCCGCGAGCGGATGCCCCAAGGCAATCACCCCGCTGAGTACGCCCATCACGCGTACGAACGAGCGGCGATCAGCGCTCTGCGGCGAACCGGTATGCGTGGCGGATGTGTTCACGTCGGGCGTGGTCCCTGGACTTAGGTTATCGACAACGGAAAAAATTATTGCTGTTGCCGTACTTCGACAATATCGTCACAGTGTAACTCACTCAACCGCATCGATCTGCCGTGGGGCGTTGTCGGACTATACCCATAGTGAACAAGAACCCGCTCTCCAGCGTACCGACCTGCAAACTCTCCGAGCAGGGTCGCCGGTCCGAACGACAATCCTGATTCCCGAGGTACGAGGCGGATGAAATACGAAACGAGGCTGATCTGGGTGCTGACCGTCACGTTCGGCTTCGTATTCCTCGACCGCAATGCCGCCAATTTCCTGATGCCCTTCATCGCCGATGACTTGCATTTCAATAACAGCCAAATCGGGCTCGTGGCTTCCGCGCTGTCCTTTACCTGGGCCCTCGCCGCATTTCTGGGTGGCGCGTACTCCGATCGCACCGGCAATCGCAAGACCCTGCTGCTGGTCGCTGTCGTGGCATTTTCTCTGTGCTCGTTCGCCTCTGGCCTCGCGGTTTCATTCGTGACGCTGTTTTCGACCCGACTGCTGATGGGCCTTGCCGAGGGACCGATACTGCCGGTTGCGCAGTCGCTCGTGGCGATCGAATCCACGGCCGCCAGGCGCGGCCACAACATGGGAGTGATGCAGAACTTCGGCAGCAATCTACTGGGCTCGTTCGTGGCGCCCCTGCTCCTGATTGCCGTCGCATCGACGTACAACTGGCGTTGGGCCTTCTATCTGTCGGGTGTGCCGGGTCTCATCATGGCGGTGCTGATCGCCAGATTCGTACGCCGGCCGGTCGCGCCGCCCACGTCCGCGAGGACGGCCGCGCCGCTCGCCGAGAAGAGAATGGGCTATGCAGAGATGTTGTGGCACAGGAACATGTGGTTGTGCATGTTGATGGCGATATTCATGGTGGCGTGGATGGTGCTGGGATGGGCCTTTCTGCCGCTGTTCTACACCAAGGTCCGGCAGATCGGCAACGGCCAGATGAGCGTACTCATGAGCGTGCTGGGGCTGTCGGCCGCCTTCTTCAGCTTCGTGGTGCCGGCGCTCTCGGATCGCTTCGGACGGCGCCCGGTCATCGTCATTTTCAATTTCATCGGCTTAGGCGTTCCGCTCGCCGCGCTGTATTTCCAGGGCTCGCTGTTCATGCTGGGCGTGCTGATTTTCCTGGGCTGGTCCGCCAGCGGGACCTTTCCGCTGTTCATGGGCACCGTGCCATCGGAAACCATTCCGGCGCGCTACGTGGCGACGTCGCTCGGCATGGTGGTGGGGCTGGGTGAGATATTGGGCGGCGTCGGTGCGCCGGCGATCGCCGGCCGCGCTGCAGACCACTATGGTCTGCAGGCGCCCCTCATCATCATGGCGTGCTGCGCGATCGTCGGCACGGTGCTGGCATTGTTCCTGCGCGAGACGGCGCCAATTCACCTGCAGCGCAATAGCCGGTGATCGGGCCCACGGCCGAGATCGACGGCGAGCCGCCCATCGGACCGAAGTCGTCGTCGGGTGCCGACCGCCGGCCACTCCATGCTGTCAGAGGAATGAGCGTACCGGATCCGCTCCATCCCAGCCGATACTGGCGCGATAGAACTTGCTGAAAGTCGCCTCGAAGCCCGCAGCCAGCTCGATGAGTTCGACATAACCGGGCAGCTGCGCGGTGGTGTCCATGTAGGCCACGCTGCCCCCGCTCGGTACGCCTGCGATAAACGCGAGTTCGTGGCCCTGCGCCTGATAGCGCGCGACGTCCCGATCGAAATTCGCGGTCGCGCGGCCCCAGTGATGAAATCCGTAGCCGCGCTTGTCGATCCACTCGCGATATACCGACGGCTCCGCATCGTTGGGCTGGATGAGTTCGATATTCATATGCCCCGCGAAGCTCATGGCGAGCGACACATCGGCCTTGGAGTCTTGGCCGCGATACTTGGGATTGGTACCGGTGAAATGATCGAGCAAGAACCAAGGACCCACCTTCAGCTTGTCGATCCACAGACTCATGGCCGCACGGATATCGGGCACCACGTAGCACATTTGAATGATTCCATCGTCGGGTTGACCAAATCCCACGAGACCCATGCCTGACCTCCTATTGGTTATCGATCGGCTGCGCCCAGCCACCGCCTCACCGCGGCCGCACTCGCCAAGCAGCATCGGCGGTTCGTCGCGCTCCCGCAAGTCGCGTTCCCGCAAACGACGGGTTCCCTCGTAAAATACTGACCGTACCGACAGGCTGCTCTACCATGAGCGAAGAGCGCCGCGCATTATACTGCTGTAGTACTCGAGACTCCGGGGGCGGTTCGCGCTCGCCCATCCGCGCAACGTGTAAGGAGAACGTCAATGTCAACACCCACGAGGCGCGTGGTCACGGGCCATGATGGCCGCGGC
This sequence comes from Gammaproteobacteria bacterium, assembly GCA_003134045.1. Taxonomy (GTDB): domain Bacteria; phylum Pseudomonadota; class Gammaproteobacteria; order Steroidobacterales; family Steroidobacteraceae; genus Bog-1198. The sequence continues at coordinate 36,749 of PLAH01000049.1, read as the reverse complement.
ACATCGGTCGTCCTGTCGGACGGTCCGCCGCCCCAGCATCACCCGATGCACGGCCCAGAGATCGGCGCCGACTTCCAGGAGATGTGGAACGAAGCCGATGCGATTCCTGAACTGGCCTCAGGCGTAGCCCGGGAACCGAACGAGCGTCCGTTCGCCATCATGCCCGCGTCCGGCCATCTGCTGCGGATCCTCAACGTCTATCCGCTCAAGGACGGCGGCAAGCGAACCATGATGCATCGGACGCGGACGCTGGATTATGTCGTCGTGATCGAGGGTGAACTCGTGCTGATTCTCGATGCGAGCGAGGTCATCCTGAAGCCGGGGGATGTGGTCGTGCAGCGGGGTACGGACCACGCCTGGGAGAATCGCTCGGACACGGTCGCTCGCGCGGCGTTCTTTCACATCGACGCGCGTTTCGGCGAGGAATTGCTGGCCAAGTTGCCGAAACCGTTGGCAATTCTCAGCTAGGGAAGACGATCGTCCCGGGCGTCGTTCAAGGGGCTGCGGCGCCTGAGAATTTCATCTGGACCGAGCCGCGCCGCTCGAGGATTTTCCACTCGCCGCCCTCGCGTACGAAGCGATCCTTGATCTCGCCGAAGTAAACGGGTCCCGCGGAAACATACGGTGGGGCGGCATCGCCCGGCAGCGTCGTCGAGATCATGGTGAGGTAGGAGAGCCCACGGGCCTCGTCGCGGCTGACCACGTCGATGATCACATTGGTGGCGAGATGCTTCGTCAGCAATGTCTTCGGTCGCGTCAACAGGGCGGCACGAATGGCTTCCCGGCCCTGAATGACTTTGTCGGGTGCCATGGGCCGGGCAAACGAGCCGTTCTCGGCAAAGAAATCCGCTGCCGCGCTCATATCGCCCAAGTCCAGGGCACGTGAATAGGCATAGACGATGCGCTCGCAGGCGCGTTCGATCTCGATACGTTCCGTGGCGCTGGGTGTCTGGGTCATGGTGAGTTCCTATGCAGGGTGATCGGTGTCGTTCTTCGGAGTGTCTGAGGCATCGAAGGTCTCCGGCGCGGGCGGGGGCCGGCCGAGGATCAGGTCGCAGGCCTTCTCGGCGATCATCACGATTGCCGCGTTGGTGTTGCCGCCGATGATGGACGGGAACACGGAGGCGTCCGCAACGCGCAGGTTATCCAAACCGACGACCTTCAGCTGCGGGTCCACCACCGCCGCGGCATCGTTGCCCATGCGGCAGGTGCTGACCGGATGATGGACGGTGTAGGCCTCCGCACGGATATAGGCGGCAAGTTCGGCGTCGCTCTGTGCGGCGCTTCCGGGGGAGGTCTCTTCGGCTCGGTACTTCGCGAAGGCGGTCGATGCGAAGATCTTGCGCGCCAAGCGTATGCCGTTGATGAGCGGCGGCAGATCCTCGGGCGCGGACAGCAGATTCGGGTCGATCAGCGGCGCGGCGAAAGGGTCGGGGCCCGCGAGAGTGACGCGTCCGCGACTGCGTGGATAGAGGCCGACGGGACTGATCGCGAAGCCATGGCCCAGCGGATACGGAAACGAGGGATCCGGCCGCTTGGCCGGCTGGAAGACGAGTTGTACGTCGGGCTTGTCGAGTCCCGGAACCGACTTCACGAACGCCGCGGATTCGAACACATTGTTGGCCAACGGACCACGGCGCGACACCAGATACTCGGCGATATTCCAGAGATTCCGCGGCATCGCGCGCAGCGAGACGCCGTAGGACGCGGGATCGCGCGTGCGCATGTGCACCGGACTTGCAAGGTGATCGTGAAGATTGCGCCCGACGCCCGGAAGATCATGCCGCACCGGGATACCCAGGGCCCCGAGGTGTTCGCCGTCGCCGATTCCGGAGAGCATCAGTAGCTGTGGCGACTGGATGGCCCCGGCGGTGAGCACGATTTCCCGATGCGCCTTCAGCAGGAGGCCGCCGTCGGCGGAGCGGGCCTCCACCGCCACCGCACGCCGGCCCTCCAGGACGATGCGGGTGGCCTGAGTGCCGGTCAGCACGACCAGATTCGGCCGTCCGAGCGCCGGCCGCAGCAATGCGCTCGCCGTGGTCTCACGCGTGCCGCGCCGGATCGAGAGCTGGCGTAATCCCATTCCCTCGCTGTCCGCGCCGTTCAGATCGTCGCGGTAGGAGTAACCCAGACCGGCGAGCGCGTCGAAGAAGGAGAAGTTGAGAGGATTCGGGCGCGTGACGCTGCGAACGTTCATCGGACCGCCGCGGCCGTGGTACACGCTGGAGCCGAAGTTCTCGTTATGTTCGCTCCTGCGGAAGTAGGGGAGGATTTCCCGGTAGCTCCAGCCCGCGGCGCCGGCGGCGGCCCATGCGTCGTAGTCCCGCGGATTTCCCCTGAAATAGACCATGCCGTTGATGAGCGCAGAACCCCCGAGGCCGCGGCCTCGAGGCACGGGTATCCGGCGGCCGTTGAGTTCAGCCTGAGGCACGGATTGAAAGCGCCAGTTCAGTGAGGCCGAGCGCTGCGCCATCACGATGGCCCCCGGTACTTTGATGAACACGCTCCTGCCGGATCCGCCTGCCTCGAGCAGACACACCGTCCGACGGGAATCTTCCGACAATCGGGCGGCGAGCGCGCAGCCGGCTGTTCCGCCGCCCACTACGACGTAGTCGAACCCCTGTGCGACATCTGCCATCTACGCCCTCTGTTCGCCCTGACTTGGGCCGGATCCCATCGTCACCCAATGCCATGCGCTTCTTGGGAGGTGTCTCGCCGTTCCTATCCTCGCGACGCACTTGCGTGCGAAACTATGATACGCGGATGGCGGAAAATACAAACGGGGGGAGCGTGCATGAAGCGGTACCTGGGCGCATCGACTCAAGTCCCCATGGCTGCAAAACCTCGCCGCCGCAGGCTGCGATCCTGCCGATATTCATCTCGTGCTGTGCACCCACCTGCACGCCGATCACGTCGGGTGGAATACGCGCCTCGAGGATGGGCTCTGGGTGCCGACGTTTCCAAACGCTCGATACGTATTCAGCCGCAAGGACTTCGAGTTCTTCGGTCGTCAGACGCACGAAGCCCACAATCGGGAGGCGTACGTCGATTCGGTGCTGCCGGTGGTCGCGGCAGGGCTCGCCGACATCGTGGATAGCAACGACTGCGTGCATCGCGAGATCGAGGATGGCATCTGGCTCGCGGACGCGGCCGGCCACTCGCCCGGCAGCGTCGTCGTGAACGCCCAACGCGGCGGATCGCGGGCCGTGTTCACGGGCGACGTGGTCCACCACCCGATCCAGCTCGTGCGGCCGGACATCCCATTCTTCGCCGATGAGAATCCCGCCGCAGCCTGCGCCACGCGCCAGCGCCTGCTCGCGCAGTGCGTGGACAACGACGCGGTGCTGTATCCCGCGCATTTTCCCGATCCGGCCGCCGGTCGCGTCCGTCGCGCCGAGCGCCATTTCTCTTACGGTTTTCTGTAGCAGCGCAAGCCATTCACTGGAGAAGAAAAATGCGAGCCGAGCGGCGAGGTACATCAATGCGGTGGATGAGGCGGACGGCCTGGCCGGTGCGATGGGGATGTGCGGCGGCGGCGGTCTGCGTTCTGGGCCGTATCGCCGGGGCGCAATCCCTGTTCGACAGCGGGCAGGTGGCTTTCACTGAACTGCAAGCCACGCACGGCCAAGCTGCCTATATGGAAAGTTGCGCGGCATGTCATGGCCCCCATCTGGACGACGGCCAGTTCGCGCCGCCGGTGAAGGGCGCTCCGTTCAAGGCGCACTGGCACGATCAGTCGCCCGAGGCCCTGCGCTCGCTGATCGTGAAGCGGATGCCGCCGGCGAGTCCGGGCAGCCTCGGCAACCGCACTTATATCGACATTGAAGCTTATTTGCTGCGGGAAAACGGGGATCAACCCGGGACGACGGAGCTCGCAGCGTCAAATGCGCCGGCCGCCGCCGGTGATGCGGCGGAACAGGCGGCAGCGTCTGAGCACAGTCCGAGCCCGCGCGCCGTCGGTGCCTCCCTCATCGACAACCAGGACGCCGACTATCATGCCGCGATGGCCGCGCGACGTATTCTGCTGGACGGACTCACGCCGGTCTCCGATGCGATGCTGCGAGATCCCGCCGCCGCCGATTGGCTGATGTGGCGCGGCACCTATGCCACGCTCGGCTACAGCCCGCTCGATCAGATCGATAAAAGCACGGTGCGCAATCTCGGCGTCGCCTGGACATTGGCGCTGCCCGCCAGTGCCAACGAAGCCGCGCCCTTGGTCCACGACGGCGTGCTGTTCATTGAAGGCGGCAACACGGTGGAAGCGATCGACGCCGCCGACGGCAGCATTCTCTGGCAATACGTCCGGGCGCTGCCGGACGCGCTTCACAACGGCGGCGATGCACGGATGAAGGGCTTGGCGATTTACGAGGACAAACTCTTCGCCCCCACCGCCGATGGCCACATCGTCGCGCTGGACGTGAAGACCGGCGATCTGCGCTGGGATAGCGCGGTCGTTACCCCGGCACACGGAGCGCACCCCGGCCAGTTCGACGGCGCCTACTTCCATATTTCCGGCGGCCCGCTGCTCGTTCACGGCAAGGTGATCGTCGGCGTCAGTCTTGGTATCGATACCGGCGGCGGCGACTTCATCGTCGGCTTGGACGCGCACAGCGGCGACGAGAAGTGGCGTTTCAACACCATTGCACGTCCGGGCCAGCCCGGCGGCGACAGCTGGAACGGCGCCCCCGTGAACGAACGCTACGGCGCCGGAGTCTGGTCGATCGGCAGCTACGATCCCGATTTGAATCTCGTGTATGTCGGGACCGGCAACACCTACGACGTGGGCACCTTGCTGGTACCGCGTAGCTCCAAGAGCAGGTCGAATAACGATGCGCTCTATACGGATTCGACGCTGGCGCTCGATGCGGATACCGGCAAGCTGTCCTGGTATTACCAGCACATGAACCGCGACGTTTGGGATCTGGACTGGGCCTTCGAGCAGTCGCTCGTCACCTTGCCGGTCGACGGCAAGCCCACCAAACTGGTCGTGACGGGCGGCAAGAGCGCGATCTTCGACGCCGTCAACCGGATCGACGGCAAGTATGCATTCTCCAAAGACCTTGGCCTGCAAAATCTGGTCGCCAGCATCGATCCGAAGACCGGCAAGAAGATCATCCAGCCCGCGTTCGCGCCGCAGGCCGGCCGAGTCGATCTCATATGCCCCTCGGCGACGGGCGCGCGAAGCTGGCCGACGACGGCGTTCGATCCCAAGTCCGGCTATCTGTATGTGCCGCTGCTCGACAACAACTGCATGGATTACAGCTGGGTCGAACGCGACGCCGGCAAGATCGCGGCCGGTGGCATGGACGTGCGCCTTGGGGGTCGTCCGAAACCGGGTAACGACGGCAACTTCGGCCGCGTCGAGGCGATCGACCTCAAGACCGGACGAGTCGTCTGGTCCATGCGTCAACGCGCGCCCATTGCCAGCTCCTTGCTGGCGTCGGCCGGCGGCCTGGTATTCAGCGGCGCGCGCGACCGTCGTTTTCGCGCGTACGACGCGGCGACCGGCAAAGTGTTGTGGCAGGTCGGCTTGAATGCCAGCCCGAGTTCCTCGCCGGCGACCTACAGCGTCGGCGGCGTGCAATATGTGGTGGTCGTTGCCGGCGGCGGCGGCTCCTTCGACGCCGGCAGCCGGAGCCTGACGCCGGAAATAATCGATCCGGCCGCGGGCAGCACCCTGTGGGTATTCAAGCTGCTCGACCTCGAGGCGACGCCGCAATAGAGATTTCGTCATACCTCGGTTCGCTAAACCACGCGCGAACCGAGGTATGCGATGATGCATCGCGGCCTGTCCGCGTAATGATGGCCACGACGATCCGGAGAACTGCTATGCGCAATTTCCTAGCCGCATGTTTTGCCGCCGCCGTCATCGCGGTGGCGGCCGCCGCGATCCTCGATGGAATCGTCCAGAAGTCGGCATCCGCGGCGTTTTCCACATCGGGTGTTCGACTCGACCAGTGAGATCGAATCGCCGCGCCGGGGAACTCACGTCCGGGTGAGCTCCGCAGTCCCGCTCATTGCGACAGCAGGAACGCCTGAGTTTCGATCTCCATGAAGATTCGGCCGAGAGCGCCTACGCTCGAGTAAAAATCCGCGGACGCCGCCTGCTCCAGGTCCGCGAAGAAACGCGCGATCCACGGCGCCAAGTGTTGGTCGAAGATCTCGCGTTCCGTTGCCGGCGGCGCGGGAATCGCCCCGCTGGAAAGGCCCGCCATGATTTCCAGAAGAATCGCTGCATGATCTTCGGGCTCCGCCTGACCCACTGCCCGCTCGATGCCGATACGAGACAGCACCTGACGCAGGTCCGCGAGTGGGCGGCCATGCAGAAAGCCCGTTAGATAATATGACCCGTAAGGGAGAAGTTCGCCGCGTCCAATCCCGACGAACAAGCCAAAGTATTCACGCGCCGTGCGTTCGGCATCGGTCCGGGCCGCGGCCGCGGCGAGCGCCGCATGCGCAAGCCCCAGCGGGCTTCCATCCCCCTGCAGACCCGCCAGACGTTCCAGCATCGGAGCACCGGGACTGCCCATGAGCAAGGTCGAGAGAAGCGAATATTCCCGAGCCCGGGCAACATCGATCTCATCGATGCCTCCCGCTTCCCGCAACACTGGATCCTGCATCGATACTCCGGTGGTTGGACGTGAGGCCTCAGCGCCAGTGTACTACTTCGGTAGGGCTGCGCCGTGCGGGCGCGCGGCGCGGGCCGGGGTTCACTGCGGAGACTTCTTCCGCTGGCGGGACCCGCTGAACGCCCGCCTCTACGACCTGACCGGCAACGATCTGACCGGTAAGGTCGGCGCCGTGGTCATCTTGAGCCGGCGTAGCGGCAACCTGCCGAACCTCATCGGGCTCCGTACGCTGCGGATCGATGCGAGGTACGGCGGGATGCTGCGCGGCTTCCGGGAGGTCCGGCGCCGCGCCGCCTTCCTGCAGGCTTCCGAGCGCCCGCGCCGCGAGGCTAGGCGCGTAGTCCCCGGGTCCCAGCGCACCGAAGCCCGGTATGCCGGCGGGCTCGTTGAAGTCCCACTGATTATCGGCGATGCCGACAAAATCGCGAATTGCCCGATCGGCGGTCCAGGCGCTGCGCAGCGCGGCGCGCGTCAATTCCGCGGGCACGCTGGCTTGCAGAAATTGCCGCATATCGGTATCGGAGACGATCGATTCGATGGGTGGCAAGCTTGCGGGGTCGAACGGCGCGGACGGGGGCGCGTCTGGGGCCGGTGACGCGTCGGCTCGCTTCTCGTCGACAGCGCTCGCATCTCGAGCAGCATCGCGTTTCAACCGCGACCAGCGTGCGAGAAAACCTTCCGATTCGCTCATCCCTCCTCCTCCGTCCCCCCGGCCTGACGGCGGGGCGACTGCGACGCGGAGCGGTCTCGCTGACGTTTGAAGAATGTTCGCTCGACGTGGTGCTCCGCGATGAAGCCCTCCACGATCCGCGCGATCGAAACCGGCATTGGCACAGCCTCGACCAGATCGTTGCCGGCCCCCGTCAGCGCCTCGCCCTCCGCCGGATCCGCCGTGACGAACAGCAGGTCGAATCCCACCTCGCTGGCCGCCGGCCGCAGAATTACCCACAACGACGCGTTGCCCGACGCCAGATTGTCGCGGTAGTTGGCTGTCTCGGTGCGGTGCAGCTCGATCACGGCCTCACCGGCATAGAACGTGGTCACGTCGTCCTTGGAGCTGATCACGGTCCACGGTCGCGCCGCAGGCACGCCTGCCAGCACCAAGACCGGCCGGCACAGATAATCGAGCCAGGGGCTCGTCGCCTTGTGCCGTTCGACGACGACGCCCACGGGAATTCTCGCGAGCGCCGAGTTCAATTCGCAGCTCCCGCGCGGTGCGCGATCGGCAGGCCGGTGATGAGATTCTGCGGCTTCATGCGCAGTATCCTGTCGCTCGACATGGCCAAAATCAGATAAGTGGGTGCACCCCTGGCTGCCTCGACGATCTGCGCATCGTCGGCGAAAGTCAGGCGATAGAGGCCGACCACGAGCCCCCGCGTCGTTTGATCGAGCTCATCGCCGTTCCATAGCGCATCCCCAATCCGCGTGGCATCGGCATCCAGGCCGACATACCAGGTCAGCGTCGCATCGCGCAACTCGGTCACCGCGTCCATCTCGACATCGACCGCGAGCAGATGGCGCACCCAGCGAGCGACGACGTCGCCCAGGGCAGCGAGCCCGCGCCGGCCTGCGGTGAGATCGAGCGCCATGTCGAACGCATCGCTGCGCCCCCGGTACATGCCGGCATTGTCTTCATTCAGCACGTCGATCCCGGCGGCGGTCGACAACCCCAGCAGCGAGGCCAGCGGCGAGACCGGCCCGGAACTCGAGCTTGCGGCGGTCTCCTCATCGGCAGACACCAGCGAGCCCGCGTGCGACGTGAGTTTCTGGGGACGGAACAACAGCTCGGCCGCGCGCAGTACGAAGGCATCGTCGCAGTCGTCCAGGATATTGCGCAAGATCACTTGTACGAGCTGATCGAGAAAAATGTGCGGAAACCTGAGGTCATGCCGGACGATCGCGAGATATGCCGCCTCCAGCGTGGCATGACTCACGATGTGATCTCTCCATGAGACCATCAATTCCCAATTCTCGCGCGCGTCCTCATCGGCGATCGCCGCGATCTGCCCAGGTGCGACCGGCTGTCGTGGATCGCACAGCAAGGCCCGGTGCATCGCTCGCTCCGCCTCGCAGGCGTCTGCCGGTGGCGCCATCTCCGGCCGTGCCAGGTAAGCCTTCAGGAATTCGTCCGTGACGACCAAGCCGCCGTGCTCACCGCGATCGAGCAGATGATGGCCGCAGGAAAGCCAGAAATCGCCCGTTTCGCTCAACGGCGCTCTCCATCGATGAGCGCCGCGAGGTCGATCTGCCCGGCCGGCGCTGCCTCGTCATCCTCCGCCTCGAAGCTGAAGACGCGCGACGGCTTTGACCACGCGTTCGCCTGCAGCGTCCGAAACGACTCCCGAGTCACGTCGTTCTCCTGACGGCGCGATACGGCGATCAACATCCCGGCGGGATGATCGCAAAGCGATGCCGCGAAAGCGATCTCCTCCGCGGCGGCCGGACGCGCCGTCATGAGATCGGGAGCCCCGAAACGCTCGACGAATCGCCTCGCCAGCAATTCGATTGCCGCTGTTCGCTCCTCCTCGCTCGCCTCGACGATGCGTGCCAATGTCGACCAGCCGAGGGAGTCGATCCCCAGAAAACCTGCGCGAAACGCGGCACGGGCTTTGCCCCTGAGGCCGGCCGGATCGAGATGTGCGAACATGAGCGCGCCGGATATGGCCCACTCGCCGGGCTGCGCCGCCCTATCGAAGACAAACGTATCCGACGGGTCTGCCCGGATGGTCTTCAGCAGCTTCATGCGTTCGCTCCTCCTCCTCCTAGGTGTCCGTCCCCGAGCCGCTCGATTCCGCGCACCGATTCCGGCATCCGCGTAATCGTATTGGCGCCATGCCCCATCACGAACATGGCCTTCAGGGTATCCGGCTGGCTGACCTGGTCCTTCGGCAGCAGGGTGGCATCGAACCAGCGCGTGCTGGGAATGCCCGGGGTCTCCATGAAGGTCTTGTCGACGAAGCGGGAGCGCACCCAGTCATAGTCGACCTCCCACACCCGGCACCAATGCCGCCACGCCTCTTCGGAAAGACCATAGTAGAGGGGAAGACTCGTCACATCGAGACCCATGTCGGTGGCACCCTGCACGTTCGTGTGCCCCCGAAAGATATTCGCACCGCTGCCGAAATGACCCACATTGCCGGTGGCCAGCAGCAGCAGACAGCTGGCGCGGACGTTCGCCGTCCCGGTCGTGAACTGGGTCTGTCCCATGGCCCAGATCAGCGTGGACGGCCGTTCCTTGGCGAATATCTCGGCGATCCGCTTGACCTGCGCCTCCGGCAGCCGGGTGACGCGCTCGACCTCGGCGGGCGGCCACTTCTCCACTTCGCCGCGGATATCCTCCAGGCCATAGACGCGCTGACGAATGAACTCCTTGTCCTCCCAGCCATTCTTGAGGATGTGCCAGAGCATGCCGTAGATCGTCGGAATATGCGTGCCGGGACGTACCCGCACATATTCGGTCGCATGTGCCGCCGTGCGTGTCATCCGCGGATCGATGACGATCATGTTGGCGCGGTTGAGTTCCTTGCCCTCGAGAATGTGCTGCAGCGAAACGGGATGCGCCTCGGCCGGATTGCCGCCCATGATCATGATGGTCTTGGCGTTGCGAATATCGTTGTAGCTGTTGGTCATCGCACCGTAGCCCCAGGTATTGGCGACGCCGGTGACGGTGGTGGAATGACAGATGCGCGCCTGGTGGTCCGAATTGTTCGTTCCCCAGAAGGCCGCAAACTTGCGGTTGAGATAGGCGGCTTCATTGGTAAATTTGGCGGACCCCAGCCAGTAGACCGACTCCGGTCCCGACTTCGCCCGGATTTCCAGCAGCTCATCGCCGATCTCGTCGATGGCCTGGTCCCAGGAGATTCGATTCCATTGCCCATCGACGAGCTTCACCGGATAGCGCAGCCGGCGATCGCCCACCACGTCGTCGCGCACCGCGGCACCCTTGCAGCAATGTGAGCCGCGATTGATCGGGCTGTCGAAATCCGGCTCCTGGCCGATCCAGACGTCATTCGCCACTTCGGCGATCACCGAACAGCCAACCGAGCAATGCGTGCAGATATTCTTGCGGCGCGCGATCGCGACACCCGGTGCTGCGGGCGCGCCGGCGGAAGCCTTGCGCATGCTGCCGAGCGGCAGCACCCCTAAGCCGGCGAGGCCGCCGGCGACCAAGCCGGAACCGTGCAGGAAGGACCGGCGATCGAGACCATCGGGCTGACTTGCGGTTGCGGTGGCTGCGTCGCCTCGGACCTGCCGTCCCGCCCGCTTGGTGAGCCGAGCTGCCATCATGTCGCCGGATAGCGGTTGACGCGGTAGAAAGTCTGAACTTCTGGGGAGTTCGGCTGGTATTGCGCCCTGCGCTTGTCGCGCCGGCCGGCTGCGCCCGCGGCGGGCGTGCTCGATGGCGAACCCGCACTCGCCGCCGCAATCGCCGAGGCGACCGACACGGCAAGAAGCACGTCGCGACGACGAATCAGGTTATTGCGTCGCTCGTCCGTGGTGAGTCCTTCCAGTTGCCCAACGCAATCATCAGCACGTACCGCTGACAAGTCAAGTTGGCGCAACGCCCATCGACTTTGGCGCAGCGCGTTGACTTTGGCATGGCCCGGCGCAGTACTATGGCGGCCATGAACACGGCAAGCTTCATCGCATCCGACGAAACCGGGTCACCCGCGTCGCCCGTGGCGAGCGGCACCATGAGCGTGCGCATACTGCGCACCGGCCTGGAATCCCAAATGGAGAAAGAGGACCGGGTGGCGGTCGAGGCGCCGCTGGAATACTTGCTGCACCACCCCGGTCTCGGCCTCGAAGCCGTGTCCTTCGGAACGACCATGAGAACCCCGGGCGACGATGAATTCCTCGCCGCCGGGTTGCTGTACGGCGAGGGAATCGTCAACGAGGCATGCGATATCGACGAAATCGAGTCGAGCACGCGCCGCCCGAACGTGATCAATGTGCGTCTGCGGTCCAGTGTGCAAATGGAAATTCAGACCGCTACCCGTCGCTTCTCGGCGGGCTCGAGTTGCGGTGTGTGCGGTACCACCGGCCTTGATGCAGCCATTGCAAGAGCGGCGGCGACGCGCGTTGCGCAGACGGCGGCAGCCGACTTATCGGTGCTGTTCAGCTTGCCGTCGCGTATGCGCGAAGCGCAGTCTAAATTCGGCGATACGGGCGGAATCCATGCCGCCGCCCTCTTCGATTTTTCCGGCAATCTCATGACGGTGGCGGAAGATGTCGGGCGTCACAATGCCTTCGACAAGCTGGTCGGCGAAAATCTGCTGGCTGGACGCCTGCCTTTGAGAGAACACATTATTTTGCTCAGCGGACGGGCGAGCTTCGAACTCGTGCAAAAGGCCCTGCGCACGGGTGCGGCGGTGCTCGCGGCGATCGGCGCCCCGTCGAGCCTCGCGGTCAATCTTGCGGTTGCCTCAGGGTTGACCTTGGTGGGCTTTCTGCGGGAAAAGCATTGTAACGTTTACTCGAATCCCGAGCGCCTCACCGCGGCTCATTAAAAGCGGCGGCGGCTACGCCGCGCGGCGACCATCAGAGAGGCCGGCCGGGTGAAGCCGGTTTGGGCGGCGGGATTCGCGCGCGCCCCCACCACGGCAGCGCCTCTTCGAACACCAACAGATCGCCCGGTCCCGCTGCGGGCCGATAACCCGGCAAATTGGCGAGTATGTCGCGCCACTGCGGACCCGCCAGTACGGCTCTCAAGCGCTGAACCGAAGGCTGCGCGAGATTCTCTTCGAGACAGGCGAGAAAATAGTTCTCTTCCACGATCGGCACGAACTGCAATCCGAATTCGAGGGCGGCGGCCTCGACGCCAATACCCACATCCGCCACGCCGCTCGCGATGCACAGCGCCACCGCCACGTGCGTGTGCTCGATATGTTCCCTATACCCCGACAATGTTTCAGGCGCTATCTTCTGCTCCGTCATGAGATGATCGATCAGCATGCGGGTGCCGGAGCCCGGTTGTCGATTCACGAAGCGCAGTCCATGACGCGCGAGGTCGGCGAAACTGACAACCTTGCCCGCGAGGCGGCGCCGCATGATCAATCCTTGCGTGCGCCGTGAGCAGCCGATCAACGCATGCAGCCCCGGTTTGAGCAATGGCCGGAGCGCCTTGGCAAACACGGGTGTTGCCGAATCCAGCGATGGAACGTGAAAACCGGCGATCAGGCATTGCCGATCGTTCAGCGCGCGCAGCGCATCGATGCCGCCCTGAAAGCCGATTTCCAGGTGCAGATCCGCGGCATCCGCCACATGCCGCTGCAATACGGGCAGTGCGATGTCGTGGCTGGCGCGCACCGACAGCACTTGATGACGCGGGTCGCGGGCATCGGCCAGCACGCGCGCCAGATCCGACCGCAAGGCTTCGATGTGCGGTTGCATGCGGGTGCGCGCGCGGCGCTCCGCCCACAGCAGCCTCTCGGCAAATTGAGTGGGCCGCGCCCGTTGTCCCTGCGACCAAATGACCAGCGGTTCGCCCAGGGTCTTCTCCCATTTCCTCAAAGCACCCCAAACGTAACGATACGAGGTGCCGAGCGCCTGGGCCGCGTGGCGTATGGAGCCGCCTTCCAGAACGGCCGACAGCAGTTCAAACAGGGGGTTGCCGAGTGCGGCGCCGTGCTGTTCGCCCGGTTCGAACGCATATCGCAGGTGAAGTCCTAAATTCGGCTCGTTGTCCGGTAGAGGATCGGACTTCTTGGCGATTTTGGCGGTTCTGGTGGGGTGCACTCAGACGATTTTAGCCTTTTTCTCGCGCCTTGCACCGCGCACTACCGAGGGCTGCCGTGACCCCCAGAATATCCGGGCTCACCGATAGACCGCCAGCGCTAGCGTCAGGACACGCACGGACCTAAAAATTCACGCTCGCGGACGCCAACACCGTGCGCGGCGATCCGAAATGTGCCAGCAGATTTCCGGTATTCACGCCGGTTAGATTGCTGGGACCGATGGTGGACCAATAGCGGCGGTCGGCGATATTGTCCACCGTCAGCCGCCAGGTGACCGGCAGACTCGCAACGCTCGAGGTATAGCGTGCGCCGAGATCGAATAGATTGTACCCCGCCACCATGAGGGTATTGGTGTCGTTGCCGGGGCGCGGGCCCGAGAATTGGTAGTTGAACAGGGCAATCAAGCCCGGCACTGCCGGAATCTGATACTCGAGCAACGTATTGCCCTTCACCTTGGGCGCGCCGACGTAGATCTTGTCGTTGGTGGTGGCCTGCGGCGTGTCCTCGAGCCGGGCGTTCAGCAAGGTGACGCCGCCGTACAGCGTCAGCCCCTCATAGATCTCTCCCACGGCCGAGAATTCCAGCCCCTTGTTGATCTGATCGCCGGTGATCTTGAACACATTGTCGGTGGGATCGATGTTGGCAAACGGCCGCTCGATACGGAACAACGCCGCCGTGAAATCGACCTTGGCCAGCGTCACCTTGTAGCCGAGCTCGTATTCCTTGCTGCGATACGGGGCCAAGCTCGTTCCCGAATTCACGGTCCCGCCCGGCGCCAGATCGCCGGCCTGCAGGCTGCTGGCATACGTGAAATACGTGGTCATGTTGCTCAAGGGTTTGAAGAGGATGCTGCCGGTGGGACTCACGCCGTGATTGGCGTATTCCGTGGTGCGTATCCCCTTATTGCTGAAATTGTCGACATGGAACCAGTCCTGGCTCACGCCCAGCCGCGCACCCCAGTACTCGTTGAAGCGCAGCGTGTCTCCCAGGTTGATGCCTTGCTGATAGGTGTCCGAGGAGTCGAAGTTCGCGTTCGAGTCCGGCAGTCCCAGGACGGGGTAGGGATACTGCGCCGGCGTATCGATGGTCGCCGAGCCCAGCAGCAAGCGCGCCGCCGTCGGTGTATGGACCAACGAATACGACGACGCGCGATACCCGGCGGTGCCGAGGGTCAGATCGTGCCCAATGCCGAAGGTCTCGAAGTTGCCGTTCAGATAGGCGGTATCGCTGCTGATGACGAACCGCGGCGCGAACGTGGAGCCCATCGACGACGTATAGGTACCCGAGTTTGAGGTCAGATTGTTGACCTGGGTGTTGATGTTGCGCGTCCCGTCCTGGTTCAACGCACCGACCACGAAGTGCCAGTTCGAATTGAACTCGTGCTTGAGGCGGGCGATGGAGGTTTGCGTCTTCAAATCGGTGCCCAGGTACTCCTGGCCGTAGCCCACCCACTTGGGATCCGGCGTCGACGGCAGGCTGATCTTTTCGCCGTAAGTAAACCATCCCGGATAGCCGGTATCGGTGAGGCGGTAGTCGCTGAAATTGAGTTCGAGTACGGTGCTTTCCCAGGGCTGCACGTCGACGCCTAAGTCGCCCAGCTCGCGCTTTTGATGGCTGCCGTCGACGTAGCCGTCGCCCTCGCCGAACACGCCGTTGAACCGATATTTCACCACGCCGTTCCTGTCGACCCGGCCGCCCAAATCGACATGCGTCGTACCGATGCTGTTGCTGTTGTAGGTCACGCTCACTTCGCGCAAATCGTTGTCGGTCGGCCGCTTGGAAACGAAATTGAACATGCCCGAGGGATTCGCCGGACCATACAACGACGCCGACAAGCCGTTGACCACTTCGATCTGTTGAAACTGTTCCATCGCCGCCGCGACGGTAATGAACATGGTCATGCCGTCGAGGCGCGAATTCTGAAAGTTGCCGCCCTGCATTCCGCGCGTCTGCGGCCGCAGAATGTCCGGGCCTTGTTGCTCCTGGTACGCAACCAGCGGGAGGTACTTCGACACGTCCTTGAAGTTGACCGCCTGGGAGTTTTCGATCAGTTCGAGCGGGAGCACGCTGATGGAATAGGGGATGTCGAGTAGCTTCGTGGAGCCCAAGGGGCCGATCGAGTTCACCGACTCGACGCGATAGTCATCGTCGGTCCGCGTTCCGATCACGGTGACGTTCGGCAGCGACTTGGTCGACCGCGGCGGCGTCGAATCGTCCGCCCAAGCGGGTCTGCCGAGGGCTGCCACGAGCAGGGGCAGCGTCAGGAAAAAGGTAGCTCTTGTCATCTGATAACTGTCTCTTGAAAACAACGCGCGATGCACACAACCGGCCGAGCACGCTAGCACGATGGCTCCGAGTCAACGATATGAACGCCCGCGCATAGGTTCGGCGCAGAGTGCACGTGAAGCGCTCGCTTGGTGACGATGGCCGAACCTGGCGCGCGGGTCTGCGCCTATGAGGTGGAGTCGAAACGCTGTGCGCCGGCGTAGCACATATAGCGGCGATTGGCGGCGCGCCCGAATAAGGTCATGCCGAGCCGCATCGCCAGGTCGTAGCCCATCGCCGTCACGCCGTTGCGCGTGACCATGATGGGAATGCCATTGAAGGCAGCTTTCATCACCATCTCGCCGGTGAGTCGCCCGGTGGTGAAGAGAACTTTGTCGGCGCCGCTCACCCCATGCAGCGCCATCCACCCGGTAATGGTATCGATGCCGTTGTGCCGGCTCACGTCCTCGACGCCCACCCACAGGTCGGCCGCCTGAAACAAGGAGCAACCATGGACGGAGCCGGCGGCGCGATGAACGTCATCGTGCGAGCGTACCGTCTCCAACACACTCAACAGTGCACTGCGGGAAATACGCGCCGTATCGACCGGCGGCAGCACGATGCCCTGGGTCTGAGCCATCACGTCGCCGAACACCGTACCCAGGGCGCAGGCGGTCGTGGCGGTTGCGGCGGTTGCGCGACCGGGCGCGAGCGCGCGCATGCCGCGGGATTGCACCCGCGCAGTGCCCGTGGCCCAATTCACCGCGATGGACTCGAGGGCGCCCAGGTCGCCGATCAGACGCTGATTGCGCAGGTACCCGATCACCAGCCACTCCGGCGCCGCGCCGAGCGTCATCAACGTCACCAGCTCACGATCGTCGAGCAAGACCGTGAGCGGCCGTTCATTCGGCACGCAGATTGCCTGCCGTTCGCCGCGTTCATCGACAATTTGAATTTCGCGCAGCAAGTCGCCCGTGGCGCGGCTGAGCGTCGGCGCGTTCGGCAGGGGTGCAAGCGACAGCGCGGGAGGGTTCACCAGCAGGGCTTTGACTTCACCGCTATTCATGGTGCGCTCCGTCCGTGTTCGATACGATGGCTCCATCATGCCAATCGACAGCGCGGACATCACGGGGCTCATTCTCGCCGGCGGCCGGGGCAGCCGCATGGGCGGCATCGACAAGGGCCTGCAGCCTTTTCATGGCGTCCCGCTCGCGCAGCATGCGCTGCGGCGTTTGGCACCGCAGGTCGGGCGCCTCATCGTGAATGCCAATCGAAATCTCGAGGCGTATCGCTCCATGGGAGCACCGGTGTGGAGCGACGAGGTGCCGGATTTTCCGGGACCCTTGGCCGGCATGCTGACGGGCCTCGAGCGTTGCGAGACGCCCTATCTGGTGACCGTGCCGTGCGATACGCCCTACTTTCCCGACGATCTGGCCGCGCGCTTGGCGCGTGGGGCGCTGGAGAGCGGCGTCGATATCGCCACCGCGTATACGCGCGAAGGGGACGAACTGTTTCCGCAGCCGGTGTTTTGCTTGATGAAAGCATCGCTGCGCGATAGCCTGCGCTCGTTCATCGAGAGCGGACAACGCAAAACCGGCCTGTGGGCCCGCGAGCTTGGCGGCGCACGCGTGGTGTTCGAGAACACCGCCGCGTTTCAAAACTTCAACACGTTGATCGAACTCGAGCAAGCCGAAAACCCGCCTCATTAGTGCGCCGCCTCGAACGCCGCTCAAGTCTCCACGGCAACCTCGGCCGCCGCCGCGGCCGCCAGGATCTCCAGAATCTGGCCGCCGCCATAGCTCGCCTGCAGCGGTGCCTTGCCGCCCCGGGTAACGCGCACGGCGCAATATTTGAATTCGGGAATCTTGCCGAAGGGGTCCAGAGCGGAATTGGTGAGCTTATTGATCGCCGCTTCGTAATAGCAAAAAGCGACGAACACGGAGCCATGGGGCGAACTCTCATCGGCGCGCGCATACAGGCTCACCTTGCCGCGACGCGATTGGATGGTGATTAAATCGCCCGGCTGGGCGCCGAGGGCCGCAAGATCCAGCGGATGCAGCAGCGCCACCGGATCCGGCTCGATCGCGTCCAATACGCCGGAGCGGCGCGTCATGCTGCCCGTATGCCAGTGTTCCAACTGACGGCCGGTGATGAGCACCAGCGGATACTCGGTGTCCGGTCTTTCGTCCGCCGGAATGATGTCGGCCGGCACGAAGCGCGCTTTTCCCGTCGGCGTCGGAAACGTATCGATGAACACGACGGAATCGCCCGGATCGCCTTCCTTCAAGCAGGGATACGTGACGCTGTCCTCGGCCTGCAGCCGCTCCCACGTCACTCCGCCGATGCTCGGCATCGTATGGCGCATTTCATCGAACACGGCGGCCACGGCCGGCTCACCCTCGCCGTAGGCCCACGGCAAGCCCATGCGGTTGGCCAGATCGATGATGATTTTCAGGTCCTGACGCGACTGTCCCGGTGGGTTCAGGGCTTGACGTCCCAACTGCACGAAGCGATCCGTATTGGTGAACGTGCCGGTCTTCTCGGCAAACGACGACGCGGGCAGGATCACGTCGGCAAGATACGCCGTCTCGGTCAGGAAGATGTCCTGCACCACCAGCATGTCCAATTTGGCGAGCGCCGCGCGCGCATGGTCCGCATCCGGATCGCTCATCGCCGGGTTCTCGCCCATGACGTACATGCCCTTGACCTTGCCGGCGAGGATTCCCTTGATGACTTCCACCACGGTCAAGCCCGGCGTGTCATCGAGTTCCGCCACCGGAATGCCCCACGCCTCGGCAAAGCGCGCCCTCGCATCCGGATCGTCCACGCGTTGATAGTCCGGGTACATCATCGGGATCAATCCGGCATCCGAGGCCCCCTGCACGTTGTTCTGGCCACGCAGGGGATGCAAACCGGTGCCCGGCCGCCCGATCTGCCCCGTCATCAGGGCGAGCGCGATCAGGCAGCGAGCGTTGTCGGTACCGTGAATGTGTTGACTGATCCCCATGCCCCAGAGAATCATAGACCCCGAACTGGTCGCATAGAGCCGCGCCACTTCGCGGATCGTATCGGCGGGAATGCCGCAGATCGGCGCCATGAGATCGGGGCTGTAGCCTGCGACGTTCGCCACCAATTCCGCATAACCCAAAGTCCGATCGGCGATGAATTTAGGATCGACCAGATTTTCCTCGATGATGACGTGCATCATCGCGTTCAGCAGCGCCACGTCGGTATCGGGTTTGAATTGCAGGTAACGATACGCAGTGCGGGCCAGCTCACTGCGCCGCGGGTCCATGACGATGAGTTTGGTGCCGCTGCGCATGGCATTCTTGAGGAAGCTCGCCGCGACCGGATGGTTGACCGTGGGATTGGCGCCGATCAGAACCACGACGCTCGCCTTGGTGACATCCATCACCGGATTGCTGACCGCGCCGGAGCCGATGCCCTCCAACAGCGCCGCCACGCTCGACGCATGGCACAGGCGTGTGCAGTGATCGACATTGTTGCTGCCGAAGCCCAGGCGCACCAATTTCTGGAAGAGATAGGCCTCCTCATTGCTGCCCTTCGCCGAACCGAAACCGGCCAGGGACTTCTTGCCGTGCGTGTCGCGTATTTTGACGAGCGCACTCGCCGCCAGATCGAGCGCCTCCTCCCACGTCGCTTCGCGGAACACCTGCATGACGTTGTTCGGATCCATGACGAATTCGCCGCGCTTGGGCGCATCCGCGCGCCGGATCAACGGCACCGTGAGTCGTTGCGGGTGCCGTGAATAGTCGAAGCCGTACCGGCCTTTGACGCACAGGCGCGAGTGATTCGCCGGACCGTCACGCCCTTCGACGTACAAAATCCGATCGTCCTTGACGTGATACGTGAGCTGACACCCCACACCGCAATAAGGACAGAGCGAGTTGACCGACTTGTCGGGCGTGGACAGCGCGACCTCGCGCGCCGGCATCAGCGCGCCGGTCGGGCAGGCCTGGACGCATTCGCCGCAGCCGACGCAGGTCGACGCGCCCATCGGGTCGTCCATGTCGAAGACGATCTTGGCGTGCTGGCCGCGCGAGGCCAGTCCGATCACGTCGTTCACCTGCTCGTCGCGGCATGCGCGTACGCAACGCGTGCATTGGATGCAGGCATCCAGGTTGACGGCGATGGCCGCGTGCGAATGATCCGGCATGACCGCCGGCCGCGGGGCGAAGCGCGGCTTGCCGACTTTCAGCTTGACCGCCCATTCGTCGACTTCGTTGTGCCGTGTGTAGTCCCGTTCCGGCATGTCCGACTGCAGCAATTCGATGACCATTTGCTGGGACTTGAGCACGCGTTCGCTGGTGGTCGTGACCTCCATGCCATTCACGGGGCTGCGGCAGCAGGACGCGGCCAGGACGCGTTCGCCCTTGATCTCCACCATGCAGGAACGGCAATTGCCCACCGCATCCATGCCGGGCTTGTAGCAGAGGCGTGGAATCTGCACGCCCTCGCGATCCGCGATCTCGATGAGGGTGTCGGTGTGGCGTGCCGTGACCTCGCGGCCGTCCAGCAGAAACGTGACGGTCGAGGCATTCGTCTCTACGCGTTCGATTCGTGTAATGGCGTTCATCGCGTCCCCTAGATCACTTCGTCCGGAAAGTACTTGATGACGCAATCCATCGGATTGGGAGCCGCCTGCCCCAACCCGCAGATCGATGAATCGCGCATCACTTGCGACAGCTCCGCCAGCAGCGGCGCATCCCATCGCTCGGCCGCAATGAGCGTATTGGCCTTGGCGGTGCCCACCCGGCAGGGTGTGCACTGTCCGCAAGACTCGTGTTCGAAGAAGCGCATCATATTGCGCGCCGCAGCCTTCGCCGTGTCTTGGTCGGAGAGCACGATCACCGCCGCAGATCCGATGAAGCAGCCGTACGGTTGCAAGGTGTCGAAATCCAGCGGGATGTCGTCCATGGAGGCCGGCAGTATGCCTCCCGACGCACCGCCCGGCAGGTAACCGTAGAAGGCATGGCCCTCCTGCATGCCGCCGCAATACTCCTCGATCAGCTCGCGGACGGTGATGCCCGCGGGCGCGAGCTTCACGCCCGGCTCCTTCACGCGACCCGACACGGAAAAACTGCGCAAGCCTTTGCGGCCATGGCGGCCGTGCGAGGCAAAGGCGGAGGCGCCTTTTTCGAGCAGTTCCCGCACCCAGTACAACGTTTCGAAGTTGTGTTCCAGGGTGGGCCGGCCGAAAAGCCCGACCTGCGCGACATACGGCGGGCGTAGACGCGGCATGCCGCGTTTGCCTTCGATGGATTCGATCATCGCCGACTCCTCGCCGCAGATGTAGGCACCCGCGCCGCGCCGCAGCTCGATCTTGGGCAATGGCGCGGGCGGATTTTCCTTGAGCTTGGCAAGCTCCGCCTCGAGCAGCGCACGGCAGCCATGGTACTCGTCACGCAGATAGATATAGATGGCCGAGATGCCGACGGCCCACGCCGCAATCAGCATGCCTTCCAGAAAGCGATGCGGATCGCGTTCCAGGTACACGCGATCCTTGAACGTGCCGGGTTCGCCTTCGTCGATGTTCACGGCCATCAGCCGCGGCGCCGCTTCGCCGCGCACGATGCGCCATTTGCGCCCGGCCGGAAAGCCCGCACCGCCGAGGCCGCGAAGGCCCGAGTCCTCCATGGTCTTGATGACGCTCTCGACATCGCGCTTATGTTCGATGCAATCGCGCAAGGTGTCGTAGCCGCCTTGTTGTCGATATTCGTCGAAATCGATGGCGTCGCCCGGCTCGTCCAGCGTCTGGCCGGAAGTGACCGCGTCGCGCACGGCGGCCGGCGTCGCTCGCGCAATCGGCTTCTGATGCACCACGGCGACTGGCGCTTGCTCGCAGCGGCCCACACACGGGGCTGCGATCACCCGTACTTGGCCGCCGAGCAATTCGGGCAGCCGCGTGAGAAGTTCTTTGGCACCCGCCATTTCACAGCTCAGGCCATCGCAGACGCGCACGATGAGCGCCGCCGGCGACGGGACAACGCCGTTCCGGTCCTCCTTGGCAACCTCGAAGTGATGATAAAAAGTCGCCACCTCGTACACCTCGGTCTGCGCGAGCCCGAGCAGCCGCGCCAGCGCCGCCAGATGCGGCGCACTGAGTTGTCTATAGCGATCGTTGATGAGATGCAGATACTCGATGAGCAGGTCATGACGCAGCGGCCGGTCGCCGACCAAAGCTTGAACTTCGGCCAACGCGGCCGGGTCGACGGTTCGGCCCTTGGGCGCCTCGCGCTTGCGTTGCTTGCTCGCGGCCAGCTTGACAAGGGGAATCACGGTCTCATTCAAAGCTCATTCTCCGGTACGCCTAAGTCATCGTGCCTATAATACATCACCAAGGTTTTTCTCGAACTTTCAGCTCATTTCGCGGAGATATTCATGGGGTCCGAGACGGCGATCACTCCGCAAGCGGCAGACGCGGCCATCGCCCGTCATATGCCGCAGTTATCGGCTGAATCACGCCCCTTATCTCAATGCGTCGGACGGATCCTGCGCCAGGAGGTGCGCGCCGAACGCGACAATCCCCCTTTCGACCGGGTTTGCATGGACGGAATAGCGGTGGATAGCGCGGCGATGCGCCGGGGCGTGCGCCGTTACACCGTGCAAGCGACTCAAGCTGCCGGGGCACCGCCGCTGACCCTGGGAGATAGTGGGAGCGCCATCGAAATCATGACGGGCGCCATGTTGCCCCGGGGCACCGACCTGGTCATCCCGCTGGAGCGCTACACGCTCGCCGGCGGCATCGTCTCCCTGGGCGAGAATGTCAATGCCACCCCGTATCACAACGTGCAGCGTCAGGGCGAAGACGGCCCGTCGGGAACCATGATGCTCGAGGCGGGCGTATTGCTCGGCGCCCCCGAAATTGCGGTTGCCGCCTCCGCAGGCTTGGCGCGCCTTCGGGTCGGTGCCGAACCCGCCTTCATGATTATTTCGACCGGCGATGAACTGGTCGAACCCGGCGAACCCATTGCTGCGCACCAGGTACGCCGCTCGAACGCCCACGCAATGGTTGCCACGCTGCGCTCCCGCGGCTATGAACGCATCGGCAATGATCACATTGCGGACGATGAAGCGAAGTTGCACGAGCGGCTGACAATGCACTTGGCGACGCACGACGTGCTGATATTGAGCGGCGGCGTGTCGATGGGGAAATTCGATCTGGTGCCCAAGGTGCTCGCACAACTCGGGGTACGCCAGATCTTTCACAAGGTGGAACAGCGGCCCGGCAAGCCGATGTGGTTTGGAATCGGGCCCGCCGGGCAGACCGTTTTCGGACTGCCCGGCAATCCGGTGTCGACGCTGGTTTGTCTGGTTCGCTACATAATCCCCGCTCTCATCAGGGCGGCCGGCGCAGCCCGGGTGTCGCAGGAACGCTTGGCATTGAGGTCGCCCGTGACCGTTGATTTGCCACTGGCCCTGTTCATGCCGGTCTACGTAGAGGCCGACGAGTGGGGCTGCCGCTGGGCGAAGCCTCGGCCGACCAATGGGTCGGGGGATTACATCAGTCTCGTCGGCACCGACGGATTCATCGAACTCCCGCGAGGCCCGAATACGTACCCAAAAGAATTCGTCGCCAATCTATATCGGTGGTAGGGCGGGATGAGGGGAGACCTCCCCATGCCGCTCCAATGCGCGGCGCAAGCCGCGCCAAAGAAGTAAGGGGATGATGTATGTCAGCGCTGGAACTCCAGAAACGACGAGTGCTTGCGCCGCTCATGAGGGCGGCGATCTTGACCGCGCCTCTCATGATCACGCTGGCCGATAACGCCTCCGCTCAGCCGGGACTGCCATTGCCACCGCTGCCGGCCGGCTCGCCGCAGGCGGCGGGTCAACACATCTACGCAACGCGCTGTGCGTCCTGCCATGGCACGACCGCCAATGGCGGCGAGTTCGCGCCCTCCATCGTCGCCCGTGTACCGCTGCGCAGCGATGATGAACTCGAGGCGATCTTGCATGACGGCCTTGCGTCCGGCATGCCGGCCTTTCCGGATATTGTCGATCCCGATCGCTCCAACTTGATCGGCTTCCTGCGCACCCTGAAGCCCGATCGAGGCGTGGCCGCGGCCCGCGTCAGCGTCGGCCTGGAAGACGGGCGAATCGTACGCGGCGTGGCGCTCAACCGCGCACCCGGCGAGATGCAGGTTCTGGGAGATGACCACAGGCTCTACCTGCTGCGCGAGGGCACGCTCGGCCGCTTCCACATCGTCGGTTCGCAGACCGACTGGCCGAACTATGACGGACCGAATGGCGCCGTGTCCACCGGCGGCAGCCGCTACAGCACGCTCGATCAGATCACTGCCGCGAATGTCGCGAGCTTGCGGCCGCAGTGGATCTACTCGCTGCGCGACACGCGCGACATTCAATCGACGCCGATCGTCGCCAACGGGCTGATGTATGTGACTTCCGCCAACGAATGCTACGCGCTCGACGCCGGCAGCGGCCGCCTGGTCTGGCACTATCAGCGGCCGCGTACCAAGGGCATCGGCGGAGTGTCCGCAACGGGCATCAATCGCGGCGCCGCCGTCGCCGGCGACAGGGTCTTCATGGACATGGACAATGGCCACTTGATTGCGCTCGACGCCGCCACCGGCACGCTTCTGTGGGATACGGCGATGGTCGACTGGCACGAAAATTACAACGCCACTTCGGCGCCCCTGCTGGTCGGCGACACAGTACTCTCCGGCATCGCCGGCGGCGATGACGGCGCGCGCGGGTTCGTCGCGGCATTCGACCAGGCTTCCGGGAAGGAGCTATGGCGATTCTGGTCGGTACCCAGGCCTGGGGAGAAAGGCTCTGAGACCTGGAAAGGTGCGGGCATCGACCATCCCAGCGGCGCGACCTGGATGACCGGCGTGTACGACGAGGAACTCGACACCGTCTATTGGCCCATCGGCAACCCGGGGGCCGATCTCATCGGCGATGATCGCGAGGGCGACAATCTGTACACCGACTCCGTCGTCGCGCTCGATCCAAAGAGCGGCAAAATGAAGTGGTACTTCCAGTTCACGCCGCATGACGTACACGACTTCGACGCCGCCGAACCGCTGGCATTGATCGATACCGAGTGGCTGGGCAAACCGCGGAAGCTTCTGGTGCAGGCAAATCGCAACGGTTTCTTATACGTGCTCGACCGAACCAATGGACACTATCTGCTGGGGCGCGCCTATACACCCAAGCTCACCTGGGCGACAGGACTAACAGCGGCCGGCCGCCCGATCGTCTCTCCCGGCAAAGCAGCGACTCCCGAAGGCACGCTGGTGTGTCCTTGGTTGCTGGGTGCGTCGAACTGGTATTCGAGTTCCTACAATCCGATCACGGGCCTCTACTATGTCCAGACCAACGACAAGTGCGGGATCTTTACGCGCACCGATATGACCTTCGAGAAGGGCCGCGCGTACATGGGGGGCTCGTTCACCGCCGATCCCAACGATCCTGGCCGGCGCATTTTGCGCGCGCTGGACATCCGCACCGGGAAGCCCGCCTGGGAGATCGCGCAAATCGGCGGTGCGGATACGTCCGGCGGCGTGCTCAGTACCGCGGGCGGCGTGGTGTTCTACGGCGCGGACGACGGATCGTTCGCTGCCGTCGACGCCAAAGACGGCAAGGCGCTATGGAGTTTTCAGACCAACCAATCGCCGCATGCCTCACCCATGACCTATGAGTTCGATCATAGGCAGTATGTAGCCGTCGCCGCCGGTTCAAACGTCATCGGCTTTGCCTTGTCCGATGCGGGTTACGTGCGTCAAGACAGCCAATGAATCCTCGTAACAGGGGGCCTTTAGGGCAACATTATCCGAAAAGACACCCAGACCATTCGCTGCGGCCTTGCGTTTCGGAGAGGGCGGCGTCCGATTGGTGCGCATGGACCACTTTTTCGGTTGGAGCGTACGGCCCTTTTTCATCGGACCCCGCGAAGCGCAGCAGCGGCGTCGCCGAACACCGCTCTCATGTACTGGTGGCCTGGATCGAACTCATGGCGTACATGCCAGGAAATCGACTCATGCAAGGCCGGCACCGCCACAGGGCAACGCAGGATCTTCAACGGCAGCGACGTTGCCACCAACTCCGCCAATCGCTTTTGTACGGTCGCAATGAGCGGCGTTCCCAGCAGCATGAAAATCGACGTGAAAAAGCTTCCCATCGTCGCTGCGACCTTCAGGTCCAACTCCTCGATCTTCCACGCATGCTCGATCAGAGACTCGACGCCCGGCCCCAAGCGCACGAGAACGTGAGGTAGCCGCTTATAATCTTCCAGCGTAATCTCGCTGTCGATCGCGGCGTGGTTTTTCGCGACGATACAAACGAACGTGTCGGAAAACAGCGGCTCGCTCTTGATCTCGCTCCCCCGCCGGTGAGTCGAAAAGCGTCCGTCAGGGAGTAGGTGACCTGCGAAAACGCGGCGTAGGACTCTTCACGGTTGTACGTGTCGATGCCGATCGTCGTGTAAGGCGCAACATCTTCCAGACCCGGTTCGATGATGTTGTAGGTGGAGTGGGTATTGTCGTAATATGCATAGAGACCGCCCACCCAGCGCCACGGGCCGTTATCGCCGGAAAGACGCAGTTCCTGCGTATATTGGGTCGCGGGTTCGAACGCCAGCAGATTGTCGGACGTGGCTGGATCGTTGCCATTTTGCGGTGTCGCCTCGTTCAATCGTACGTAAACCCAACTCGGGATGTACGACAAGGTCATGCCGTTGTCGAACTTGTAGTCGAAGGTACCGCTCGCTTGATAAAAGTCGCGTTGATTCACGACGCCCCGCGAACTGGGGCTGGTCGGGGCGTACCAGGGATTGCCGGAATTTACGTATGGATACTGGACGGTGGCATCGCCCAAACCACCGTCGTGATAGTAGGTATAGGTGACGAAGGCCGAGAAGTTTCCCGGCGTGTACAAGGCGCTCAAACGCACGGCGGTGCTGTCTTCGTCATCCAGTCCGTTGCTCAAATAGCCGGAGTGATTCTGGCGATTGGCGGCAATGCGGAACTTAAGGTCGTCAGTGACCGGCAGGTCGACTGCCGCGAATTCATGAGTCAACGAATAGTTGCCGGCTTCCATCAGCGCTTCGCCGCCGAACGTATCGCCCGGCCGGACGGTGGTGACGTTCACCACACCGCCGATGGCGTTGCGACCGTACAAGGTTCCCTGCGGACCCGGCAGGATTTCCACGTTCTGGATATCGAAGAAGGATCCGCCCGTCGCGGAACGCGGGGTGTAGACCTGATTGATCTGCATGACCACACTGGGATCGCTGTTGGGAAAGTCGTTCGCGGTGCCGACGCCGCGGATGTAGGCGATCATGTTCTGCCGCTCGATCGAGAAATTGGCCGAGGGCGCCAACACTTCGAGATCGCGCGCATTCGAAATGCGATCCTCGACGAGGTCCTGACCGCTGACCACCGTCACCGCGGCCGGCGTTTTTTGCAGATTTTCGGAGCGTTTTTCGGCGGTAACCACCACTTCTTCCAGCTCGCCCGACGACGCCGATGCCGGCGGGGTTGCAACTTGCGCACGTACCGGCGACGACGACAGACCGACGACCCCAAGTGTTGAAAGGCAGGACATTCCGAGCACACGGCTTATGTTATTGAGCGCCAACTCCGTTCCCCTTATCTTGAATCTATCTGGCGGCTTGTCATCAAGCCTTATTCGCTGTCGGCGGCAGTCTGCCCATTCGTCTGGTCGGGGGACAATTGCATTTGCCTATGTGTTCTATCGGCAATACCAATTGAACGACAAAATATGGGGTTTACACTGATCCCGCGCCATTAGAGCAACGACGCGCAGACTGATTTGACAATGTAGATCACCATTGGGAGTCGATATGACCGCTCGTTCGAACAAAGTCATTATTACCTGCGCGGTGACCGGCGGGGTTCATACGCCCAGCTTGTCGGATGCGCTGCCCTATAAGCCCGCCGACATCGCACAACAAGCCATCGAAGCCGCGCAGGCCGGCGCCGCGATCCTGCACCTACACGCCCGAAACCCCGAGGACGGCTCGCCCACCGGCAATCCCGACGTGTATGCGCAGTTTTTGCCCCGCATTCACGCGGAGACCGACGCGGTCATCAACTTGACCACCGGAGGCAGTCCCGAGATGAACGTGGACGAGCGGCTCGCCGGCGCCCTGCGCTTTCGGCCGGAAATGTGTTCGCTCAACATGGGCTCCATCAATTTCGCCTTTCACGGTATGGCAGAGAAAGAAAGGAAATGGAAATTTCCCTGGGAGAAACCCTACATTCTCAACAGCGAGGGCTTCATATTTCGCAATACCTTCAAGGATGTCGCGCGCATCTACGGCCTCATGGCAGATTTCGGTACGCGCTACGAGCACGAGTGCTACGACATCGGACATCTCTACAACCTGGCGTACTTTTTAGACAAAGGGTTGGCGAAGCCGCCCTTGTTCATCCAAAGCGTCTTGGGAATCTTGGGCGGCATCGGCGCGGAGCCGGACAATGTCATTTTCATGCGCCGCACGGCCGACCGACTCTTTGGCAACGACTACGTCTGGTCCGTGCTCGCAGCGGGTCGCCATCAAATACCGATGATCACGCAGGCCGCGCTGCTCGGAGGCAACGTCCGCGTGGGACTGGAAGATTCGCTGCACATCGGCCGCGGTAAATTGGCGTCGAGCAACGCCGAACAGGTGACGAAGATTGCGGGCATTCTTCAAGAACTCGGATTCGAGATTGCGACTCCCGCTGAGGCGCGGACCATCCTCGCCTTGAAGGGCAAGGACCGCGTAAACCTGTAAATGCACGCGCCGCATCTACGAGGCTATGCTGGCCATACCGCCTTTTCGAAGGGATAAACGGAATTCGCGTGGCGACACACCGCGCTGAGCGCGGAATGCTCTGGCAAAGGCAAAGCTGCTGCTGAAGCCCAGCTGACGACGTACCGCATCGATCGAGATTCCCGGTCGCGCGAGCAATTGCTCCGCCCGCGCGATACGCCACTGATTCACGTACTGCATCGGGGGCAAGCCTACCACTTGTCTGAAGCGCTCCGCGAAGATCGTTCGGGAATGCCGTGCCTCGACGGCGAGTTTCGCCACCGTCCAGGGACCCGCGGGATTCGAGTGAATGGCGGCGAGGGCTCGCCCGATATGCTCATCCGACAGACCCGCCAGGAAGCCGATATTCACCGTTGGCTGCGTGATGGCGGCGCGCAGAATCTGGATGAAAAGTAAATCCATCAAGCGCGCGGCTACGGCGACAAACCCTGGACGGGTCACCACGCTCTCCTGACGAATGAAATCGAGCGCGGTGCGCAGTTGCGGTACCAGCCCTTCGTCCTGGGCTCGCAAGTGCAGTAGGGCCGGGAGCTGTTCGATGAGCACGCCGGCACCTCGGCCGGTCAGGGTGAACACGCCCGACAAAATGTGTACGTCACCGTCTGCCGTGCCCGCTTTGATGAGCAGCGGTTGGTCCAGCGTCCCGCCTCTCCAGGCGGGAAGACCGTTCGCGGCGATCACGTCGGTGATCAGCAAGCACGGCTGCTCGGGAGACGAGGCCAAGGTATGAAAGGGCCAGCCTGGCGCCACGACGAGGTCGCCGGGTAATAAGTGGGTCGGTGAGTTGCCGTCCATGAGCCAACATTGGCCCTCCGTCAGATAATGGAAGGGGATGCCGTCCTTAAGCCCCAAATCCACGCCCAAGCACATGTCGATGCCCCACGAGCCTCCGCATTCGATCTCGGCCAGCACCGAGCCGCTGATGCGGATGGGGGTCAAGATTTCGCTCAATACATCCATGGGCTCCGAACGATGTGTGCCTAAATACGGACTATATGCCTCTTTACGTCCGAAACAAACCGAATAAGATGGCTGCAGAACTACATCGGATGGAGGGATTCAAATGGCTGGCACGATCAGACTGACGCCCGGTGACGCGGAAGCGCCCCGTGACCAATGGTATGTCATTGCATTCAGCAACGAGGTCACCCGCGCGCCCCGAGCCCGCATGATCATGGGCGATCCCGTGGTTCTCTTTCGGCGAGAGGACGGGTCACCGGTCGCCCTGTTCGATCGATGTCCCCATCGGGGCATGCGCTTGTCGAACGGCGGCAAGATCATCGATGACAACATCCAATGCAACTATCACGGCTTGCAATTCGGCCCGGATGGGATGTGTCAGAAGGTTCCTTCGGGTGGCCCCATCTCGAATCAAATGCGGGTGCGCAGCTATCCGGTCACCGAGATTTGGAACTGGATCTGGATTTGGCCGGGCGATCCCGACAAGGCTGATCCTGCGCTGATTCCCGATCATCATGAGCTC
Organism: Gammaproteobacteria bacterium; assembly: GCA_003134045.1. Lineage (GTDB taxonomy): Bacteria > Pseudomonadota > Gammaproteobacteria > Steroidobacterales > Steroidobacteraceae > Bog-1198. The sequence continues at coordinate 6,812 of PLAH01000049.1, read as the reverse complement.
GGCTTGACCGACCCGTCCTTGCACTCTTATTCGGGCCTGATGCTCGAGATGCAGTGCAACTATTTGCATGCTTACGAGAATCTCAACGAAGCCTCGCACGTGAGCTTTTTGCATCACGGCTTCATCGATACCGGCAACGTGGCCGCGCATCCGTTTCGCGAGGAAGTCACCGAGGATCGCGTGAGCACCGTTCGGGAATTCAAGGACGAGCCTGTCTTTCCCTATGCCAGGATGTCCTATGGACTCAAAAGCGACGTGGTTGATCGTCAGCTGCGCCTGACGGCCATTGCGCCGACGCTCACCACCGTCTCCGAGAGATACCAAGAAAAGGGAGTCGAGAATCCGCGCGAGCTGCTGGTGCGCTTGGTCGTGCCCGTAACTCCCGCTTCCCACAAAAAATGCTATCAGTTCGTCGCGGCCGTGCGCACCTTGCCGGCCGAACCCGCGCCGCTGTTCGAGGGATTGCGCGCGTTTCTGCAGGAGGACCAGATCGCGCTCGCCGACGTTCAGGAGCTGTTCGATAGCCTGCCGCCGGACCAACGCATCGAGGTCAGCGTCAAAGCGGACAATCCCGCCTGGCGCACTCGCCGGATCCTCGAGAACATGATCAAGAATGAACGCGCAAGTCCCGCCGTCGCGACGGCTACATGAGCGTTCAGAAAGCGCTGGTCATCGGCGGCGGGATTTCGGGCCTTACCGCCGGCGCGGCTCTTGCGCGCCGCGGTATCGATGTCCACTTGGTCGAGATCAAAGATAAACTCGGCGATGAAGGCGGCATCGGCCTTTCCATCATGGGCAATGCCAGCAAAGCGCTCGCCACCATCGGTGCGGCGCAGGCCTGTGTCGCGGCCGGCATGCCCGCCGATGTGTTCACGGTCCGCGCACCCAGCGGCAAAGTGGTCGCGGTACCCCCGTGGCCACCGCTGGGAAAGCCCGAGTGGCCGGCACAAATTGGCATTTCCCGCGCCGACTTCCACCGCATCTTGACCGAGGCAGCGATCGCCGCGGGCGTTCAGGTTCAGTGCGGCGTCACCACCCGATCGATCGAGCAGGGAAAGGAGCGGGCGCGCGTCGAGTTCACCGACGGCCGCTCCGGCGATTACGATCTCATCGTCGCCGCCGACGGCATCTATTCCAAGACGCGGGCGCAACTGTTTGCCGAGGTCACCGGTCCCCAGCAGACCGGATTGGCGATATGGCGCGCCTTGGCTCCGCGGCCGGAACGCATCACCACCACTCAGCTGCATTTCGGCGGCCCACAGGGGTTGGTGGGTATCTGCCCCATCAACGATGAGAACTGCTATGTCTATTGCATGCATGAAGCGCGCCCCGGTGAGCGGCGCGATCCGGCGACGCTGCATGAACAACTGCGCGAGAAGATCGAAGGCTATGGCGGGCTCATTCCGGGCCTCGCCGCGCAGATCAGCGATCCGACGCTCGTCAGCTACCGCCCGATCGAATGGCTGCTCATTCCCGCGCCCTGGTATCGCGGCCGGGTCGTGCTGATCGGCGATGCGGCGCACGCCAATCCTCCCAACGTTGCACAGGGCGCCGCGATGGGCATCGAGGATGCCGTGGTATTGGCCGAGGAGGTCTCGAGTCCCGGAACGTTCGAGGACGCCTTGGCCCGCTTCATGGCGCGACGCTGGGAGCGCGTGAAACTGGTGGTCGAGGTTTCCCGCAGCGTGGCCAAGAACCAGGTTGAACATACACCTGGTTTTGACGCCGCCGCAGAGATTAGACGCGCGAGCGCTGTCCTGGCGGAGCCTTATTAAATTGCGTCATCGCATAGACGGGCTTGACGAGTCTGCTCGAACGTCGCGCATTTATGATTCATTCTCGAGCCGGTATGGGGGCGCTCGTCAGCGTTTCGATGCCTCGCCCCAATTCTGGTGTTCGCCACCGGCCTTCTTCCTGAGCTCAAGCGCGAGCCGCGCCGGTGCCGTGTACGTCCTTTGCGCGCCGCGCTGCAATCGCGCGCTACGAGGTGAAAAGACTCCAGGTTCCAATGGTCGAGCAATGACTCCAGCACGCGACCCTGCGCCGCGCGCGCTCATCGGCATTTGAGACGGCGCTGCGAAGCGCCGACAGCTCCGAGCCTTGATTTGATGTTCCCGAAATCAATGGCAGAGCTTTCTGATCAATGGATCGCGTGGCTAGTGTAAATCGTTATACCGTTCCCGTCGGGGTCCTTTATGCAAAAAAGATGATGCCCAAAAAACGTTTCAGCAGGGATCTCTCCTACGGCGATTCCCCGGCTGACTAGCTCCATCCGATATTTTTTCAATTCATCCAGGCCTTTGCCTTTGATCATGAGGTCAAATTGCTCCGAAAATCTTTGATGAAATTGTCCTGTCAAACTTTGCGCTATGCCTTCTCCAGCCAGCTGATCAACTTCTAACAATAGAAGATGAGTGCCTCCGCGGAGTTCAATAATTGCAACCTTTTCCTCAATGGCGAATGGAGGAATGCCGAGATTCGCGTAGAATTGGCAGCTGCTCTTAAGGTCGGCCACCTTAAAAGCAAGGTGACCCACCGCCAATTCTGAGTCAACGACAGCCTTTGTCTCGCTCGATCCAAAACGGGTCATGATTCACCTCACAAGTTGTTTTTCAACATTGCCCGGCCACTCGCGAACTTTCACAGTCGTAAAGAACGACGCTTTCATTGAGAGCTTTTGAGTCTCGAATGAAATGAAGCAACGCCGAAACAGCGCGTTGCGGTTCGCTTTTACGCACTTCCGATGAAAGATACCATTCGGTATCTTGCAAAGCAATTATTTTATTTGCGCCACTGGCTCATCCAATCGAATACAATTTTGAGACGATGAGGAGACTTCCGAAAATGAAGGCGACTAAAGTAAAAAACGCATACATGAAAAGGAAGGACCCCCTCTTCGTCAGAGAATCCCTCTTAAACGCCGCATTTGAACTCGCCGCGACCAAGGGCATAGCTGATGTCACCGTCAACAAAGTGAGCGACTCGGCGGACGTTACCAAGGGGGCTTTCTTTCATCACTTCGATAGCAAAGAGACGTTGGTTACGGAGCTGATGCAAATGCTTTTAACGCGGTTGGACAAGCAGTTTGATCGACTGATGGCGGAGGAAGAGAACTCCGACGGATGCTTTACTCGTGCATACATCAGGGCTGCATTCTCCGAAGGTGCAGCTGAACGTAAAGTTTGGGGCGCGCTCTTGAGCCTGATAGCCTCTAAAGATCAGGTCGGAGGGGTTTGGGATAACTGGCTGAGCGAACGCCTAAAGAGACATTCAAAAACTGATTCGAGAATCGAGCTTCGTGTCGTGAGACTCGCGGCAGACGGCGTATGGCTTGAGAGAATAATGAACGCAAAATCGAAGAACCTAAAGGGCGTCGAAGAATATCTCATTGAGATGACGCGAATCCGTTAAATTGCTCGAGCTAATGCGGATAAGGTGAAATCGGGAAAGCTCGAGATTGTGCTCAACCAATTCGCTCCGACGAGCGCGGGCCAAAGCTTCGAGCATTTATCGACACGGCTCGCCGGAGTGAAATACTAACCTCCTAAGTTGAATTCGTGTTCCTTGAGCAGCCTGGTGACCGCCGCCTGAACGAAGCAGCGCGCGAGTTCATCGAGCAGTCTCTCGCCTTCAGGGCTTGCCGCTCGTTCTCTGCACCATTTCTCCGATTCCGGATTGGGTTTGAACTCCTCTTTGGGGCGCGGCACTCGCTCGCCTGACGATTTTCTCTTCGCCATTTTTCTTCCTTCCCCATCGGTGATTACACGCAGGCAGTGATCGATTGCGAATTCACCTAACTCGTCAGTGATGTGATGCGACCGGGCGAAGGTAGGCTGACTCGCAGATTCGCATTGCAAGCGTGATTCATACGCGTGTGCGTGTATATGGTGGGGGGCTGTCAATGGTCGGGAGTTACGGGTGCAATCTTCATAGTTATTAGGCAGTTAGCGTGTGCCCGTGTAGGTTCGATTCGAGCCCACTTTCCGTCGGAGCGCCGAACTCGATGATTCACATGGCATATTTTGAGTAATTGGTGGGCCGTGGGCGATTCAGACCACTGACCAAGAAGCGACTGGTCCGCCCCGTAATTAGGCGGATTTAACCTTGACACCGCATACTTTGCCATACAAAGTCGAAGATGCTAGTGTCAAATCGTGTGGAAACGACGCGTGTGTAGCGCCGACTAGAGTACGTATCGACCATGACCCAGCGTTTTTTTCCCCTCCTAATTCCTAGTGGTGACCGCCGCACGTGCAGCTTCGCCTATCGATGTCACCGAGTTTCGTGGCAGAGAGCTGTCTGGACTTTTGGGCCTCATGGTGAGCGCCCTGCCCTGCCAATAGTCCTTTCCCAGGTCTGACCGTCGTGGCCGTCAATCTTGACCAGCGTCGGCCCGACGCAGACCGATTTTTCGCCAAATTACATCCGACCTTCAACGTTCGCGAATCGCGGCGCGATCACCTACTGGCGGCGGGATTCAATGAAAATGCAATGTGTTGACCCTACCGATGCGTCTACCCAATGTCTCCTATCGTACAGAACTCGCCAATGCAACGATTTACCCTCGATGGCGGCGCATTCCGGAAGGGCCAATCCTGCGGCTATCCAAGTCAAAAAAGAGGGAGGGGGAATGGAATCTGATGATACTCAGTTAATGCTCACAGTTGGGATGCTCACTTTGACACTCGCGATGGGGGGCTGCCATGTGAACCCCGTCAAGACGGCACCCACTGCTTCCAGTGCGGCCAACACCGTTTCATATCCCAGTATCGACGCTGGATTGGGCGAGCATCTATACCCGGACGAGAAGCCAATTGCCGACGAGTTGTCGGTGGTCCTTGAGGAATCCATCCGCAAACAATACTCTGCCGGAAGCGCGCGTCGCGATGCGCATCCGAAAGCGCACGGATGTGTGAAAGCCGAGGTCAGCATCCTCGACACGCTGCCAGCAGCCCTTTCGAAGGGAATGTTTATTCCCGGGACAAGGTATCAGGCGTGGATTCGCTTTTCAAACGGTTCGGGTGACCCCACTCGGGCAGACATCAAACGCGACGCGCGCGGTATGGCGATTAAAGTCCTAGGTGTGCCCGGGAAGAAGTTATTGGAGGATGAATCGGCCGCGACGACGCAAGACTTCATCATGATCAATCATCCGGTGTTCTTCGCGACCGATCCTGCGCGCTATCGATCCTTTCTGCAGGATGGCAACAGCGACCACTTCTATCGGAAGCTTCGCATTCCTTTCGATCTCGGCGCCAAGGGCACGCTGATCGCTCTCGAGACGCGCAACTCGAGGATTTCAAATCCCCTGCAAACCCGCTATTGGTCTATGGTTCCATACCAGCTAGGTACCGGCTCTGAGCGTCAGGCGGTGAAATACTCCGCCAGAGCATGCTCGAGTGCTGCCGATCCAATCCCAAAACATCCCGCCCATGATTATTTGCGCGATGCACTTCGCAACACCCTGCAAAACGGTGATGCCTGCATGGAGTTCCTGGTACAGCCCCGAACTTCCGACAGTATGAATGTCGAGGACTCCAGAATCGAGTGGACGGAAACACAGGCTCCTTTCTACAAGGTGGCCACTATCCGTATTCCATCTCAGGCTTTCGATTCTCCCCAGCAAAACGCATTTTGCGAAAATCTTTCCTTCACCCCCTGGCATGCGCTGCCTGAGCACAAGCCGCTCGGCGTCACGAACCGATTGCGCAAAGTCATCTATGACCGTATAAGTCGAGTAAGACATGAAATGAATGACGCCAAACGGCAAGAGCCTTGAGTGGGAAAGAAACTCGCTCTGGCGAACGCCATCAACCCTGAAACCAGGAAACAATAATTGAGGCTGTCGATTGCGTAACACTTAAAGGCAATGCACCTACAACAAACTCCCTCTCGTGGTGGTGCCGGCTGGGCGGTGGTGCTGCTCTTGGCCATCGGCGTTTTTCATTCCTCGTCCGGCAATGACTTCCCTCAACAACTGCATGTCCAAGGCGGGAAGGCTATCTACGAAGCGGCGTGCGCTGCGTGTCACGNNCCTCATTCCCGCATTTCAATAAGTGCGACGAGACCACCCCTGAGTTCACCCGTGACTACAAAGCATCGATCAGCGACGGAGGCCCCGCCCGCGGATTTTCGACCATTATGCCCTCATTCAGTGGTGTTTTGACCTCATCACAGATGGACGAAGTGATTGTGTATCTGAGGAGTCTCTGCAAAGAGAAGGGCTGGCCTCTTGGGGAACTCAACGTCCCGCGAGCGCTGGTCACAGAGAAGGCCTTTCCAGAGAGCGAGACCGTCTTGACGACCACCGTGAACGCAAAGGGCGCGCCCGCCGTCTCTAACGAACTTGACTATGAGCGAGTCCTCGGCAAATACGATCAGCTCGAACTGGCGTTGCCCTTCGGCTGGGTGCACAAGGACACCGGTGGCATGACGGGCGGACTCGGCGACATCGTCATCGGTGACAAACACGTGCTGCTTTCCCGTCTCGACGCCAACCCTGACGGGCCGCTGTACGACAGTACCGGATCAATATTGAGCGTGCAGGCGGAAGTCGTTCTCGCCACTGGAGATCAGCGCCGTGGCTTAGGGGCGGGCGAACCGAGTCTGGGGTTCTTTGCCGCCTACGACCGATTGTTACCAGGTCAAGTATTCATCCAGCTTCAGCCCGGCATCGACATACCACGGCATACCGAGTATGGCCCGCGATCCGCGTACTTGAGGACGGCATTCGGCAAAAGCTTCGCCGGCGAGGGGGACTTAGGGCGCTTATGGTCTCCGATGCTCGAGATCATCGGCAATCGCGACCTGAC